>NZ_DASWSJ010000148.1:0-5627 GCF_036402745.1 Actinophytocola sp.
AAGCGCGAACGGGATGAGCAGCACCGTAAGCAGCGTCCGCACCCGATTCGACGCGGGTGGCGGGGGCGTGTGTCCGTGCCCGTGACCATGCCCGGGACCGACCAGCTGCCCGGGCACCTCGTCGCCGTCGTCTCCCTCGACATGCTGCCGGCGCCTACGGCCGACCGGCCGCTCGGGCGGCTCGTCAGGTTCGTCGCGTTGCGGGCGCCTACGGCTGTGCGGCTGATCGGGCGGCTCGTCGGGTTCGTCGCGTTGCCGGTGGCTGTGGCCGTGCGGCCGACCGGGCACGCCGCCCGCGTTATCGCGATCAAGCTGGTCACGGCCGAGGTGATCAAGGCGGTCGCCGTGATCACCGTCCA
Source organism: Actinophytocola sp. (assembly GCF_036402745.1). Taxonomy (GTDB): domain Bacteria; phylum Actinomycetota; class Actinomycetes; order Mycobacteriales; family Pseudonocardiaceae; genus Actinophytocola. Next base: position 360 of record NZ_DASWSJ010000148.1, read on the forward strand.
GCCCGTCGCCATCGTCGCGGTGGTCGCGGTCTAGGCGGCCGCGATCAAGCAGGCCGTGATCACCGCCAAGCCCGTCGTGGCCGAGCCGGTCGCCGCTGCGTCGGCGGCTGCGGTCGAGCGGCTCGCTGTCAGCGCGGCGGTGGAGATCAGGCCGATCGTCGTCGCGGTTCGGCGGGCCGGGGTCCAGAGCGTCGCCCTCGTCATGGGAGGCCGCGTCGAACCAGCCGTCGTTGCCGCGGGGCCGGGCGGGTCTGTCGTCCGGGTGGTTCGGCTTGTCCGGTTCCTCCTCGTGCCGGGCGTGCCGGTGCGCGCCGGTCACCCGGGGGATCGGTTCGGTCTCGCCGTCGTACACCCCGGCAGTGTCTCAGGTGAGCGGATCCGCATCTGTGAAGTGGGTGTCGAGGAGGCCTCGACCGCCGGCGCGCGCCGCACCTCCCGTTCGAGGCCACCGTCAGCGACCCTCGACCGTTTTCGTCGGATCTTCGATGTTGGTGTCGATACCCTGAAATCGCAGGGTCACTCTCGTCGAACCTGGAGGCAATCATGAACGACTCCACCCAGCTCGAGGTCTGGACCACCCCCGACTTCGTGGAATACGAGACGCCGATGGAGGTCACCGCCTACGCGGCGCGCATGGACTGACGCTTCACGCCTGTCCGGCGGTCGGGGGCCGGACACCACCGGTCCCCGCTCCGCCGGTCGCGAGCCTGCACACATCGGAGGTGTCAGCGTGTCCGAGCCGAGTCTTCCGCGCAGTGCCAACGAGTTCGTCGCGGCGTTGCGTGGCCTGTCGCACCGGTACTGGGGGACCCATCCCTTCCATCACCGCATGCACGCCGGCGAGCTCTCCGCGCACGAGCTGCGGGTGTGGGCGGCCAACCGGTGGTACTACCAGTGCGTGCTGCCGCAGAAGGACGCGGCCATCATCAGCAACTGCCCGGTGCCGGAGGTGCGCCGCGGCTGGCTGGACCGGATCGTCTACCACGACGGCATCGCCGAGAGCAGTGTGGACGGCCTCGCAGAGAGCGGCCGCGAGCGCTGGCTGCGGCTGTGCGAGGCGGTAGGCCTCACCCGGGCCGAGGTGCTGGACGAGCGGCACGTCGTGCCGGGTGTCCGGTTCGCGGTCGACGCCTACGTCACGTTCGCGCGCACCAAGCCATGGGTCGAGGCGGTGGCGTCCGGGCTCACCGAGATGTTCTCCGGGCACCTGATGCAGCGCCGGGTCGGCGACATGCTGGCCAACTACGACTGGATCCGGCGCGAGGACCTTGCGTACTTCACCAACCGGGTCGAGGCCGTGTCCGGCGAGGGAAAGTCCACTTTGGACACCGTGGTGCGTTACTGCATCACGCGCGAGCAACAGGACAAGGCCATCGCCGCGCTGTCGTTCAAGTGTGACGTGCTGTGGTCCATGTTGGACGCCATCGAGCGCGCCGCCGCGAAGGAGTAGGCCATGCCCGCGAAGCCCCGCCTGCGCCGCGGCGTCCGGCTCACGTTCGACAAGACCAGGGACACCCACGTCCTGCTGTTTCCCGAGGGTGTGCTGGTGCCCAACGCCACCGCGGCCGCGGTGCTGGAGCTGTGCGACGGTGCGTCGGACGTCGCGGACATCGCGTCGAGGCTCGGCAGCCGGTTCGCCGGGGTGCGGGCCCAGGACGTCGCCGATGTGCTGGCCCGACTGGAAGGCCGGAGGGTCGTCGAATGGACGTGACCGTCGAGCCGCCGCTCGGCATGCTGGCCGAGCTCACCCACCGCTGCCCGCTGCACTGCCCGTACTGCTCGAACCCCGTCGAGCTGGCGGCCAAGCGCGACGAGCTCAGCACCGACCAGTGGCTCACCGTCCTCGACGCGGCGCGTGACATCGGCGTGCTGCAGGTGCACATGTCCGGCGGGGAGCCGCTGCTGCGTCCCGACCTGCCCGCGCTGGTGGAGCGTGCGTCCGAGCTCGGGTGTTACGTGAACCTGGTGACCAGCGGGCTGGGCCTCACCCAGGACAGGCTGTCGGAGCTGGTGGACCGCGGGCTCGCCCACGTGCAGCTGTCCGTGCAGGGCGCGGACGCCGTGCGGGCCGACCTCATCGCCGGGGCGAAGGCGCACGTCCGCAAGATCGAGGCGGCCGCCGTGGTGAAGTCGCTCGACCTGCCGCTGAGCGTGAACGTGGTGCTGCACAAGGCCAACCACGACCAGGTGGGTGCGCTCATCGAGCTGGCCGAGCGGATGGGCGCGGACCGGCTGGAGCTGGCGAACACCCAGTACTACGGGTGGGCGCTGCGCAACCGCACCGCGCTGATGCCGACGCCCGCGCAGCTGACCGCGGCGGAGCCGATCGTGCGCGCGGCGGGCGAGCGGCTGCGCGGCACGATGGAGATCGTCTACGTGGTGGCCGACTACTACGAGAAGTTCCCCAAGCCGTGCATGTACGGGTGGGGTGCGCGGCAGCTCACCGTCGCGCCCAACGGCGACGTGCTGCCGTGCCCGGCCGCGTCGGTGATCACCACGCTGCCCGTGGAGAACGTGACGCGCCGGCCGCTGCGCGAGATCTGGTACGAGTCCGAGTCGTTCAACGCCTACCGCGGCGACGGGTGGATGCGCGACCCCTGCCGCACGTGTGACCGGCGCGCGCTCGACTTCGGTGGCTGCCGCTGCCAGGCGTTCATGCTCACCGGCGATGCCGCGTCCACCGACCCGGTGTGCTCGCTGTCGCCGGATCGCGGGGTGGTGGACGGGATCCTGGCCGCCGAGAACGCGGTCGACGTGCCGCCGCCGTTCGTGATGCGCAGGCCGACCGTGGCCCGCTCGTGAAGGTTCGGCTGCTCGGCACGGCGGCCGGCGGTGGGTTCCCGCAGTGGAACTGCGCGTGCGCGATGTGTGCGGCGTGCCGCACGGGCGCACCCGAGGTGCCGGCGCGAAGCCAGGACTGCCTCGCCGTCAGTCCACAAGGGACCGACTGGTACCTGGTCAACGCGTCGCCCGACATCCGCTCGCAGGTCGTCTCCGCGCCGTGCCTGGCGCCCGGCCCGGGGCCGCGGGACACGCCGCTGCGTGGGGCGCTGCTCACCGACGCCGAGCTCGACCACACACTGGGCCTGATGTTGCTCCGGGAGGGTGGCGGGTTGTCGGTGTGGGCGCCGCCGGCGGTGCTGCACGCGCTGGGGGAGCGCTTCCCGATCCGCGACACGGTCGCCCGCTACGGCGACTGGCACTGGGAGCCGGCCGGCGTGTCGCTCGGTGGCCTGACCGTGTCGGCGCTCGGCGTCAGCGACAAGCGCCCCAAGTACGCCCGGGGCTCCACTGTGGACGGTCCGTGGGTCGTGGCCTACCGGCTGGCGGACCCGGCCACCGGCGGCGTGCTGGTGTACGCGCCGTGCCTGGCGACGTGGCCGCCCGGGTTCGACGAGCTCGTCGACGGCGCGAGCTGCGTGTTGCTCGACGGCACGTTCTTCTCGCCGCGGGAGATGACCGGCACCGGCACGAGCACGGCGGCGCAGCACGCGATGGGCCACGTGCCGATCGACGGTCCCGGTGGCAGCCTCGAGCGGATCCGGGCCCACGCCGGCTCGGGCACGCGGTGGATGTACACGCACCTGAACAACACCAACCCGGTGCTCGACCGGCGCTCGCCGGAGTACCGCCGGGTGTGTGAGGCGGGTGTCGAGGTGCCGGAGGACGGGACGACGCTGAACCTGTGAGGCGGCGGTTCACGGAGCCAGGCATCCTTGACACCTTGGTGTCGTCGGGTCGTCGAGGTCGTCGAGGGGAGTCGCGATGGAAGAGGTGGTCCTGCTCGACGAGCAGGGGCGGCGGGCCGGCACCGCCGACAAGGCGACCGTCCACCATCGGGACACGCCGTTGCACCTGGCGTTCTCCTGCTATGTGTTCGACGCCGGTGGCGAGTTGCTGGTCACCCGCCGCGCGCGAGCGAAGAAGACCTGGCCCGGCGTGGTCACCAACTCCTGTTGCGGCCACCCCGCGCCGGACGAGCCGTTCGCCGGCGCGGTGGCTCGCCGGCTGCGAGACGAGCTCGGTTTGGCCGTGTCGTCGGTCGACCTGCTGCTGCCCCGGTTCCGGTACCGCGCGGTGATGGCCAACGGGGTGGTGGAGAACGAGCTGTGCCCGGTGTTCCGCGCGGTGACGGACTCGGTGCCCCAGCCGCAGCCGGCGGAGGTCGACGAGTTCGGCTGGGTGTCGTGGCCGTTGTTCGTGAGCATGGTCGTTGGCGGCGAGCTCACGGTGTCGCCGTGGTGCCGCGAGCAGGTCGACCAGCTGGCCGCGCTGGGCGCGGACCCGTTGGGCTGGCCGGTGGCCTCGGCGTCCGCACTGCCGCCGGCCGCCGCGCGGTAGTCCGGCTCCCCCTTCGCAGTAGAGTTGACTTATATAAGTCTGCGCCGATATATTGGCTGTCCCGTCTCACGAGACCACGAGGAGAGCCCCATGATCGATGTCGCCCACCAGATCAACGCAGTGCGCCGGCGGGTGAGCAAGCGCGTTCTCGAGGCGGGGGAGGCGCGGATCGTCACGGTCAGCCAGGTGTATGACACCGAGCCGGAGGATCTGTGGGACGCGTGCACGGACCCGTCGCGGATCTCGAGGTGGTTCCTCCCGGTGTCGGGCGAGCTGCGCCTGGGTGGCCGGTACCAGTTGGAGGGCAACGCCGCCGGCACGGTGGAGAGGTGCGACCCACCGAAGAGCTTCTTCGCGACGTGGGAGTACGGCGGCGAGGTCAGCTGGATCGACGTCCGGATCACCCCCGAGCCGGCGGACAAGTCGAGGCTCGAGGTCGAACACATAGCCCACGTCGACGACGAGCGCTGGGCAGAGTTCGGCCCCGGCGCCGTGGGCGTCGGCTGGGACATGATCCTGCTGGGCCTGGCCCTGCACGTGTCACCCGGTGCGGCCATGTCCGCGGAGGAGGCCATGGCGTGGCAGAACTCCGCCGAGGGCCACACCTTCTCCACCGAGAGCAGCGAACGCTGGTATGAGGCCAGCATGGCAGCCGGCGAGCCCGAGCCAATGGCCCGAGCAGCAGCCGACCGCACAACAGCCGCCTACACGGCCGCACCGGAGCCACCAACCACCTGACCGCCCGCGCCGCCGCCGCGACTACCGCGCCGCGGCCGCGACTGCGCCCCAATGGATGGCCCCAACGGATGCCGGCGCGCCGGCTGGTTGCGCGTCGGCCGGTTGCGCGCCGGCCGCCTCCGGCGGTCGGGCGGAGCTTGGCCCTCGTCACCTCCCGTCGTGGGCTTGGTCGGCGTTGTCGTGGCGCCG
>NZ_DASWSJ010000149.1:0-22257 GCF_036402745.1 Actinophytocola sp.
GCACGGCGTCGAGCATCCGCCGGTCGTGGGTGACCAGCAGCAGCGTGCCCGGGTAGGCGTCCAGCGCGGCCTCCAGCTGCTCGATCGCCGCCAGGTCCAGGTGGTTCGTCGGCTCGTCGAGGACGAGCAGGTTCACCCCGCGGGCCTGCAGGAGCGCGAGCGCGGCCCGGGTGCGCTCGCCGGGGGAGAGGCTGTCGGCGGCACGCAGGACGTGCGCGGAGGTGAGCCCGAACTTCGCCAGCAGCGTGCGGACGTCGGTCGGCGCCCAGTCCGGCAGCTGCGTCTCGAACGCGGCCAGCAGGGGCCGGTCGTCGGCGAACAGCGCGCGGGCCTGGTCGACCTCGCCGACCCGCACGCCCGGCCCGAGCGACGCGTTGCCCTCGGCCAGCTCCACCCGGCCGAGCAGGGCCGCGAGCAGCGTCGACTTGCCCGCGCCGTTGGCCCCGGTGATCGCGACCTTGTCCGCCCAGTCGATCTGCAGGTCCACCGGTCCGAGGGTGAACCCACCGCGCCGGACCACGGCGCCACGCAGCGCCGCCACCACCGCGCCGGCCCGGGGCGCGGCGGCGATCTCCATCTGCAGCGCCCACTCCTTGCGTGGCTCCTCGACGGCGTCCATCCGCTCGATGAGCCGGTCGGTCTGGCGTGCCTTGGCGGCCTGCTTCTCGGTGGCCTCGACCCGCTTGTTGCGGCCGATCTTGTCGTTGTCGGGGGCCTTGCGGCGCGCGTTGCGAACGCCCTTGTCCATCCACGCGCGCTGGGTCCGGGCACGCAGCTCCAGCGCCGCCTTGGTGTCGGCGAACTCGTCGTAGCGCTCGCGGGCGTGCCGGCGGGCGACCTCGCGCTCGGCGAGGTAGGAGTCGTAGCCGCCGCCGTAGGTGTTGACCTGGTGCTGGGCGAGGTCCAGCTCGACGACGCTGGTGACCGTGCGGGCGAGGAACTCGCGGTCGTGGCTGACCAGCACGGTGGCCGCGCGCAGCCCGGTGACGAACTTCTCGAGCCGGTCGAGGCCGTCGAGGTCCAGGTCGTTGGTGGGCTCGTCGAGCAGGAAGACGTCGTACCGGGACAGCAGCAGCGACGCCATGCCCGCGCGGGCGGCCTGGCCGCCGGACAGCGACGTCATGGCGGTGTCGAGGCCGACGGTGAGCCCGAGGTCGGCGGCCACCTCGCCCATCCGCTCGTCCAGGTCGGCCCCGCCGAGCGCGAGCCACCGCTCCAGCGCCACGGCGTAGGCCTCGTCCGCGCCGGCGGCGCCCTCGGTCAGCGCCGCGGTCGCACTGTCCAGTTCGGACTGAGCGGCGGTGACCCCGGTGCGCCGGCCCAGGAAGGTCCGCACGGTCTCGCCCGGCCGGCGGTCCGGCTCCTGCGGCAGGTACCCGACGTTCGCGGTGGGCGGGCTGCGCCGGACCGTGCCTTCTTCGGGCACGACGAGCCCGCCGAGCACGCGCAGCAGGGTCGACTTCCCGGCCCCGTTGACCCCGACCAGCCCGACGACGTCCCCGGGCGCGACCACCAGGTCGAGCCCCGAGAACAGGACCCGGTCCCCGAATCCCGCGGCCAGTCCCTTCGCCACCAATGTTGCGCTCACCAGCAGGAAGCGTAGTCGGGCGACTCTCAGCAAGGTCCGCGCCCTGACCACGTAGTGTCACGCCATCCGGCTGCCCAGCGTCCCGAGACGAACGGAGGTGCGCGCCCATGACCGACGCGCCCACGTCGACCACGGTGGTTCCCGAGGAGACCGGCGTCGCGCCGGCCGGCCCGCGGGCCACGCTCACGACGCTGCGGGTGCTGGCGGTGCTGCACGCGCTGAGCGTGCTCGCCCAGCCGACGTTCGCCGGCCTCTACCTGAGCGGCGACGTCGACGCGTTGGGCCTGCACTCGCTCAACTCCAACCTCGTCGCGGTGCTCGGGCTGTGCCAGCTGGTGGCCGCGATCGTCTTCGGGTGGCGCGGGCGCGGGCGCTGGTGGCCGCTGTACGCGTCGATCGCCGTCCTGCTCGCCGAGACGCTGCAGACCGAGCTGGGCTACGTGCGGATGATCGCGATCCACGTCCCGCTCGGGGTGTCGGTCGTCGCCGGGCAGATCCTGCTGACCGTGTGGCTCTTCCGGGCCGACGCCGCGAGGGGGCGCAAGTGAGGCTCACCAGGCGCGGGTTCCTCGGCGCGCTCGGCGTCTCCGCGCTCGGCGCGGCCAGCTTCGGCTCGCTCCTGCTGCCCGGCGCGTCCGGCCAGACCGCGGAGCTGTTGCGCAGCAAGGCCCGGCTGCCGGAGCCGTTCACCGTGCCGCTGCCGATCCCGCCGCTCGCGCGCCCGGTGCGCCGCGACGCGACGGCCGACCACTACCTGATCACCCAGCGGGAGGCGGAGGCCGAGATCCTGCCCGGGCTGCGCACGCCGATCCTCGGCTACGACGGGATGTTCCCCGGGCCCACCGTGGTGAGCCGCAGCGGCCGGCGCACGGTCGTGACCCACCGCAACGAGCTGCGCGTGCCCACCGTCGTGCACCTGCACGGCGGCCACACCCCGGCCGAGAGCGACGGCTACCCGACCGACCTGGTGCTGCCGGCCTCCGGCGGGGACGAGCACGCCGGGATGGGCGGCAACGTCGCGCACGGGCAGCGGGACTACGTCTACCCGTGCCGCCAGCGCGCGGCCACGCTCTGGTACCACGACCACCGGATGGACTTCACCGGCCCGCAGGTCTACCGCGGCCTCGCCGGCTTCCACCTGATCCACGACGACGAGGACGACGCGCTGCCGCTGCCGAAGGGCGAGCGGGACATCCCGCTGATGATCACCGACCGCGCGTTCGCCGAGGACGGCTCGTTCCTGTACCCGGCGATGGCCGGCATGGCGGGGGTCGAGGCCGACTACATGGAGGGCGTGCTCGGCGACGTCGTGCTGGTCAACGGCGCGCCGTGGCCGGTCCTCGACGTCGACGCCGCCCGCTACCGGCTGCGCATCCTCAACGCGTCCAACGCCCGGCGCTACCGGCTCTCGGGACTGCCGTTCGTCCAGGTCGGCTCCGACGGCGGGCTGCTGGCCCGGCCGGTGACGCACCAGGAGCTGGACATCGCGCCCGGCGAGCGGTTCGACGTCGTCGTCGACTTCTCCCACCATCCACCCGGCACCGAGCTGACCGTCCACAACGGACTGGGCAGCGGCTCCACCGCGCAGGTCATCCGGTTCCGGGTCACCCGCCGGGCATCGGACGACAGCACGGTGCCCGACGTGCTCAGCGAGGTCGAGCCGCTCGACCCGGCCAAGGCCGTGCGGACCCGGGAGTGGCGGTTCCGGCGCGGCGAGGTCGGCGACCACGCCGCCTGGCTGATCAACGACCGGCCCTTCGACCCGCGCCGCGTCGACGCCGACGTCGCGCTGGGCGACCTGGAGATCTGGCGGGTGACCAGCGACCTGCACCACCCGGTCCACGTGCACCTCGACCCGTTCCAGGTCGTCTCCCGCGACGGCGAGCGCCCCGACCCGGCCGACGCCGGCTGGAAGGACACCGTCGACCTGCGGCCCAGCGAGTACGTCGAGCTGGCCGTCCGGTTCACCGACCACGCCGGCCGCTACCTGATGCACTGCCACAACCTCGAGCACGAGGACATGGCGATGATGTCGGCCTTCCGCACCCGCTGAAGGCCGGGTGTGAGACGGTGACTCGGGGCGGCCGCGCGCGCGTCGGAGGACATCTAAGGTGAGGCCGTGACCCCACCCGAGGTTCCGCTGGAGATCCTCACGCCGCTGCGGGCGGTGTGCCTCGCGCTGCCGGACGGGTACGAGGAGACGGCCTGGGTAGGCAAGCGCTGGTGCGTCCGCAAGCGCACGTTCGCCCACGTGCTCCAGGTCGACCGGGAGTGGCCGCCGGCCTACGCCAAGGCTGCCGGCACCACCGAGCCGGTCTACGTGCTGACCTTCCGCTCGTCCGGCCAGGAGCTGGAGACGCTGCGGGTGATGGGGCCGCCGTTCTTCAAGCCTAGCTGGGGGGCCGACGTCGTCGGCATGATGCTCACCGGCCGCGTCGACTGGGCCGAGGTGGGCGAGCTCCTCACCGAGAGCTACTGCGTCCTGGCGCCGAAGAAGCTCGTCGCGCAGGTGCGGCGGCCCGAGGTCAGTGGTTGAGGTAGGCGACGCCCCGGGGTAGGGCTGTCCTTACCCCGCGGTGCGCAGGGTCAGCAACGTGATCTCGCTCGGGGCGAAGACGCGCAGCGGCGGACCCCAGAAGCCGGCGCCGCGGGTGGTGTAGAGCTGGGTGCGGTCGCCGTGGCGGGTGAGGCCGTGGACGGTGGGCTGGTCGACGCGGACCAGGTAGTGGAACGGCCAGATCTGGCCGCCGTGGGTGTGGCCGGAGACCTGCAGGTCGATGCCCGCGGCCTCGGCGACGACGACCTGCCGGGGCTGGTGGGCCAGCAGCAGCACGGGCAGGTTCGGGTCGGCGCCGGCCAGTGCCGCCGTGAGGTTGGCGCCGTGACCGGGCAGGCCGGACGCCCGCGCGGTGGCGTCGTCGATGCCGGCGAGGACCAGCCGCGCGCCGCCGCGCTCGACGACCACGTGCCGGTTGTGCAGCGACTCCCAGCCCAGCTCGGTCAGGTGGTCGAGCCAGGCCTGCGCCTCACCGAAGTACTCGTGGTTGCCGGTGACGTACACCCGGGCCAGCCGCGCGCGGATGTCGCCGAGCGGCGCCGCCTGGGCCTGCCGCCGTTCGACCGTGCCGTCGGCGATGTCGCCGGCGTGGCAGACGACGTCGGGCTCGAGCGCGTTGACCGCGGCCGCCGTGCGCGCCGACCAGCGGGCCCGGTCGATCGGCCCGAAGTGGGTGTCGGCGAGCAGGACCACCCGCAGCCCGGCCATGCCCGGGCTGAGCCGCGGGAGGACCACGTCGACGCGCTTGACCCGGGGTATCCGCATCGCCTCGACGTAGCCCCACAGCACGAGCACCAGCGTCACCGCGACCACCAGGCCGGCGACCAGCCGGGAGCGCAGCGGGTTGTCGACCCCGGCGAGGCCGAGCACGACCCGCGGGACGGTGCCCAGCAGCGTCCAGGCGAACAGCACCCACACGACCCCGAGCGTGGTGTCGCCGATGCGGGCCGCCCAGTCCTGCGCGCGCCTGCTGTGCCCGAGGAACATCAGCCACGGGAAGCCGACCGCCGCACCGGCGAACAGCACGGTACCCACGACGAACACCGCAACCGGCCACTGTGGACCGAGCACCAGCAGCCACCACGGCACCCCGAACAGCAGCACCAGGGCGGCCAGCAACACCACCACGAACAGCCGGCGACTGCGCGGCCGCGCGACCCGTTCCTGCGCCTGCGTCATGCCTCCAGCCTGCCCGAAGTCCAGCCGGGACGCCCGGGTGGGACGCCTGTCCCGGGTGTTGTCGGTCGAGGCCGGCGGCGCCGTGCCCGGAATGGACGTTTCGAGGTCGGCCCGGTGCCGGTCGGCGCCTCATCGCAGCGCGAACGAGTCGATGCGGAGGTCGCCGGTGAACACGAGGTACACGTCCCGCCGCCCGTCGGCACCGGCCAGCCGGGCCGACGTGGAGACGTAGGCGTACTTGTCGCCTGTGGACGGCGCGGTGGCGGTGCCCGCGAGTGGTCCGGTGGGGCTGTCCAGCCGGACCTCGATCGTGCCCGGGCCACCCGCGACCCGCGCGGTGAACGTCCGCGCGTGCCGCAGGTCCGCGTCCCGGAAGGAGACCCAGTCACCGGTGGCCGCGCCGACGGCCTCGCCATGCGCCTTCGACGTGTCCACCAAGTCGACACCCGCGTAGTCGTCGAAGTCGATCGCCCGGGTGGTGCGCGCCAGGTCGCGCGGTGGGATCGTCTCGCCGTCGACCCGCACCGACGCCCGCTGCCGGAGGTCCGCCGACGAGGCGCCGACGAGGACGTCGTACCTGCCCGCCTCGACGACCCACCGGCCGCGGGTGACGTCCCAGTGTGCGAGGTCGGCGACCGGCACGGACAGCCGCACCGTCTTCGTCTGGCCCGGCTCGAGGTGCACCCGCTCGAACGCCCGCAGCGTCAGGTTCGGCCGCGGGTCCCGGGACGTCCGCTGGTGCGTGTACAGCTGCACGACCTCGTCGCCCGCCCGGTCGCTGGTGTTCGTGACCGGAACACCGACCCGCATCGGCGCGTCGACCCGGAGCCTGCCGTAGCGGAAGCTGCTGTAGGACAGGCCGTGCCCGAACGCGTAGAGCGGGTCGCCGTCGAAGAACTGGTAGGTGCGGCCGGACTTGATGATGTCGTAGTCGAGGATGTCCGGCAGGTCGGCGTCGGACCGGTACCAGGTCTGGGTGAGCCGGCCGGCCGGGTTCACGTCGCCGAACAGCACGTCGGCCACCGCGCGGCCGGTCTCCTGCCCGGCGTGCGTGGTCCACAGGATCGCGGGCACGTTGTCCTGCTCCCAGGTGAGCGTGGTCGGGTAGCTGTTCTCCACCACCACGACGGTGTTCGGGTTGGCCGCGTGCACCGCCTTGATCAGCGCGGACTGGCTCTCGGCCAGCGCCATGGTGGTCCGGTCGTGGTCCTCGCGCCCGTTGATGAACGGCATGCTGCCCACCACGACGACCGCGGTGTCGGCAGCGGTCGCGGCCGCCACCGCGCTGTCGATGCCACTGTGGACGGTCTCCTCGGCGAAGTGCGCCGCGCCGGCCGCGTCCGGCGAGCCCAGCAGGAGCCTGCCGTCGGCGGCGACCGTGAGGTAGTTGTTCGGGCCCTCCCAGTCGTTCGGCGTCTCGTAGCCGGCGTACCTGATCACGACCGTGCCGTCGCCCGCGTCCTCGATCCTGAACTGCTGCTGTACGAACCAGTCCCGCGGCTGCGGCGCCCGGTTGACGAACGGGCTGGTGGCGCCGTAGTCGGCGCGCTCGACGTACTTGCCGTTGGCGACGCTGCGCAGGGTCAGCACGCCCTGGCCCCAGTCGAACACGTCGAACTGCTGGTCCGCGCCCGCCGAGGCGCCGCTCGCGGTGAGCGCGGCACCGTCCGCACCGGACCCCGCGGTGACGTAGCCGCCGGTGTCGACCGACCGCAGCGCGATCCGGTCGACCGCCTCGTCCCCGGTGACCGTCCCACCCGCGCCGAGCCGGTCGGCGATCCCGGCCCGCGGCGTGATCCGGTAGGGCATCGCGCCGGAGTACCAGTCCGTGTAGAGGGTGTCCGCGAGCGGGCCGACCACGGCGACGTTCCGGTCGCCGGCCAGCGGCAGCGTGTGCCGGGCGTTCTTCAGCAGGACCATCGCCTCGCCCGCGGTCCTGCGGGCGAGTGCCTGGTGTGCCGGGCTGTTGACCACGTCCATCGTGATCCCGCCGTACGGCCCGCCGTCCGGGTCGAACTCGCCGAGCCGGAACCGGATGCTGAGGATGTGCCGCACCGCGTTGTCCACATCGGACTCGGTGAGCAGCCCCTCGGCCAGCGCGGAGTTGACCGCGCCGGTGGTGGGGCCGGCGTTGGTGTTGTCGACGGTGAAGCTGTCCACGCCGGCCTTGAGGGTGGCGGCGTCGCCTTCGGCAAGTGTCGGGTAGTAGGCCTGCGAGCCGACGAGGTTGTTGGGGTTGCCCGCGTCGGTGACGTTCAGCAGCGCCTGGCCGGTCCACGACCGGACGACGTCGTCGTAGTCCGGCGACACGGTCATCGGCCGGCCGTTGACCAGGTTGTAGGCGGCCATCACGCCGGTCGCCGCGTCGTTCGCGATCGCCGGCTTGAAGGCGAGCTCGTCGTACTCGTGCTTCACCCGCGGCCGCAGGTTCGACGACGTCCGGTCGCGGCGGACCTCGTTGTTGTTGGCCAGGTAGTGCTTGAGCGTCGGCGCGGTCCTGAGGTGGCGCGGGTCGTCGCCGCGCATGCCGCCGGCGTACGCGGTGGAGATCACCCCGGTGAGGTGCGGGTCCTCGGCGTAGCCCTCCTCGTTGCGGCCCCAGCGGGGGTCCCGCAGCAGGTTCACCACGGGCGCCCACGTGTTGAGCCCCCACACGTCCGGGTTCGCCGAGTTGTACCCGCGGGTCTCGTCGCCGACCACTGCGCCGACCTGCTCGACCAGCTTCGGGTCCCAGGTGGACCCGAGCCCGAGCGCCTGCGGGAACACGGTCGCGGTGGCGGTCCGCACGGCGCCCGGGTCGGGTGTGGAGTGGACGTCGGTGGACCAGGCGAGGCCGTGCAGTGCCTCGGTGCCGGTCTTGAACCGGCCGATGCCCAGCCGCGGGATGGCGGGCTGGTACTGGTGCAGCAGCGAGATCTTCTCGGCCAGGGTGAGCCGGCCGAGCAGGTCGTCGATGCGCTTCTCGAGCGGCAGCCGGGGGTCGCGGAACGGGTAGCCGGGTGCGGCCTGCGCCGGTGCGGCGAGCGCGGTGGCGAGCAGCGCGGCGAGCAACGGGACGGCGGTGCGCGGTCTGATCCTCATGAGCACTCCAGTGGGCTGCGGGGACAGTCAGCTGTGGACGGTGAGGGCGGGTCCGGTGGCGTCGACGGGGTCGGCGCCGTCGAGCTGGACCCGCCAGCGCGCGGGTGGGTTGTCGGCCTCGACGTGGACCGTGTCGCCGCGCCGGGTGGTGGTGAAGGTGCACGCGACGTCGCCCGCGACGGTGGGGATCACGGTGGTCACCGTGGCGCCGTCGGCCAGGCCGAAGGCGCGCAGCGTGACGCCGTCGGCGTAGTCGTACTCGGGCCGGTCGTCGACGGCGCCGACCGGGACCACCGCGCCGGGCCGGACCAGCAGCGGCACGCTGTCGAAGCCGTGCCGCTCGCGGACCCAGCGCGGGCCCGATACCCGTTGCCCGGTAAGGAAGTGCGTCCACTCGCCGGCCGGCACGTAGTAGTCGACCGTGCCGTCGTCGGTGAACACCGGCGCCACCAGCAGGTCGTCGCCGAGCAGGTACTGGCGGTCGAGGTGGGTGCAGGCCGGATCGTCCGGGAACTCGACGACCATCGCCCGCATCATCGGCACGCCGTCGAGGTGCGCGACCCGCGCGGCCTGGTAGAGGTAGGGCATCAGCGACGCCTTGAGCGTGGTGAACCGCCGCAGGACGTCGACGGCCTCCTCGTCGAACAGCCACGGCACCCGGTAGGAGTAGTTGGCGTGCAGGCGGCTGTGCGAGGAGAGCAGCCCGAAGGGGATCCAGCGCTTGAACAGCCACGCCTGCGGGGTGCCCTCGAACCCGCCGATGTCGTGGCTCCAGAACCCGAACCCGGACATCGTGAGCGACAGCCCGCCGCGCAGCGACTCGGCCATCGACTGCGGGGTCGAGAGGTTGTCCCCGCCCCAGTGCACGGGGAACTGCTGCGTGCCGACGGTCGCCGACCGGGCGAACACGACCGCGTCACGCTCCCCGCGCCGCTTGCGCAGCAGGTCGAAGACGGTCTTGTTGTAGAGGTAGGGGTAGTAGTTGTGCATCAGCTCGGGGTCCGAGCCGTCGTAGTACACGACGTCGGTGGGGATCCGCTCGCCGAAGTCGGACTTGAAGCAGTCCACGCCCAGGTCCAGCAACGCGTCCAGCTTCGACGCGTACCACTCGCGGGCCTCCGGGTTGGTGAAGTCCACCACCGCGAGACCCGGCTGCCACAGGTCCCACTGCCACACGTCGCCGTTGGGCCGCTCGAGCAGGTACCCGCGGGCCATGCCCTCCTCGAACAACGCGGACCGCTGGGCGATGTAGGGGTTGATCCACACGCAGACGCGCAGCCCGCGGGCCTTGAGCCGGGCCAGCATCCCGCGCGGGTCCGGGAAGGTCCGGGTGTCCCACTGGAAGTCGCACCAGGACAGCTCGCGCATCCAGAAGCAGTCGAAGTGGAACACCGACAGCGGCAGGTCGCGCTCGGCCATGCCCTCGATGAGGCCGGTGACGGTCTCCTCGTCGTAGGAGGTGTTGAACGACGTCGACAGCCACAGCCCGAACGACCACGCCGGCGGCAGCGCGGGCCGCCCGGTCAGCGCCGTGTACCGGGCGAGGATCTCCTTGGGGGAGGGGCCGTGGATCACGAAGTACTGCATCGACTGGGCCTCGACGCTGAACTGCACCCGGGAGACGTCCTCGGAGCCGACCTCGAACGACACCAGCCCGGGGTGGTTGACGAACACCCCGTAGCCCGCGTTGGTGAGGAAGAACGGGATGTTCTTGTAGGCCTGCTCACTGCTGGTGCCGCCGTCGGCGTTCCAGATGTCGACGACCTGGCCGTTCCTCACCAGCGGGCCGAACCGCTCGCCCAGCCCGTACACCGCGTCGCCGACGCCGAGCGTGAGCCGCTCGCGCAGGTGGTGCTCGCCGTCCGCGGTGGTCATGATCGCCATGTCCTCGGCGCCGCTCGTGGTGAGCACCCGGTCCCCCGCGACGAGCTCGACCCGCCACGGCCCGGCCCGGCCGACCCGCACGGACAGGCCGCCCGAGGTCAGCACCGCGGTCGTGTCGTCCACCGACACCGCGGCGGTGGCCGACTCGTCCGGGAACAGCTCGAACCGCGGCGCCTTCGTCGCGGCACCGGCGTGATGGGTGAGCCGCACGCCGATCACGTCCGGCATCGGGGCGGTGAGGTCGATGGTGAGCACCGCGCCGCTCTGCAGGTCCTGCCGGCTGCGCACCGGATAGGTCGGCGCGATGATCCGCAGGCCGTCCGGCGTCGGCGCGGCGTCGAGCACCACGGTGGGATAGGCGGCCGTGACGCCCGCGCGCATCATCCAGTGGCCGTCGGTGAACTTCATTTGACCGCTCCCACCGCGATTCCCCGGGTCAGTGTCCGTTGGAAGATCAGGAAGAACACCACCGCAGGCGCGATGCCCAGCAGCGCCGAGGCACTCTGCGCGGTGGCGTCCATCAGCCGTTGGCCCTGCAGCACGCCGAGCGCGACCGGGACCGTCTGGTTGTCGTTGGAGATCAGCATGATCATCGGGAGGAAGAACTCGTTCCACGTCCAGATGAAGAAGAAGACCAGCAGCACCGACAGGGTCGGCCAGCTGATCGGCACCACCACCCGCCACAGGATCTGCCACCTGCTCGCGCCGTCGATGCGGGCCGCCTCGACGATCTCGCGCGGGAACGTGGCGAGCACCGAGGAGAGCAGGTAGGTGCCGAACGCGCTCTGGATCGCGGTGAAGATGATGATCACCGCGAGCCGGGTGTCATAGAGGCCCACCTCCTTGGCGAGGTAGTACAGGGGGTAGACCAGCGCCTCCTGCGGCATCAGGTTGGCCAGCAGGAACACCGCGACGATCCACAGCCGGCCCCTGATCCGGCCGATACCCAGCGCGTACGCGGTGACGATCGAGACCAGCACCGCCAGGACCGCGACCGAGCCCGCGATCACCGTGCTGTTCACGAGCTTCAGGCCGAAGTCGACCCGGTCCCAGAAGTCCGCGATCCCCTTGAGGTAGATGCCGTCCGGCAGGCCGAGCGGCCCGTGCGCGGTGTAGTCGGCCGGCGACTTCACCGCGTTGAGCAGCACCAGCAGGAACGGGAACAGCGTGAGTACGGCGAGCACGACCAGCACGCCGAGCACGACGCCCTGGCCCGTGCGGCGGGCCGCGCTGGTCGTCATGACCGCTCCTTCCCGCTCTGGACCCGCAGGAACAGGAACGTGAGGCCGACGATGATCAGGGTGAGCACCGTGGCGATCGCCGCGCCGTAGCCCACGTTGGCCTTCTCGAAGAAGTTCTGGAACGAGAAGTACGCGGGCACATTCGTCGACCCGCCCGGCCCGCCGCGGGTGAGCACGAAGATCTTGTCGAACGACTTCAGCGCGGCGATCGTGCACGTCAGCAGCACCACGAAGATCTCCGGCCGGATCTGCGGCACGGTCACCGACCACAGCCGCTGCCACCACGACGCGCCGTCGATCTCCGCCGCCTCGTACAGCTCCGGGTCCACCCGCTGCAGGCCGGCCATGAAGATCACCAGCGGGTAGCCGATCTGGATCCACACGAGCACCGCCATCACCGACAGCAGCGCGGTCTTCTCGTCGCCCAGCCAGTTCTGCGCCCACGAGTCCAGCCCGAGGAACCGCAGCAGCGCGTTCGCCGACCCGTACTCCGGGTGCAGGATCCAGCCCCACACCACGCCGGCGACCACGGCCGGCAGCAGCTGCGGCAGGTAGAACGACGCCCGCAGCACGCTGGTGGTGCGGTCGCCGAACCGCTTGGCGACGACGTCGAACAACGCGGTCGCCAGCAGCAGCCCGACGAAGGTCGGGATCACCGCCATCGCCACGATCAGCGCCAGGTTGTTCCGGAAGGAGACCCAGAACGTCGTGTCGGCGAGCAGCGTGCGGTACTGGTCGAGGCCGACCCAGTCCGGGCTGCCGACGCCCTGCCAGCGGGTGAAGCTGAGCCCGATGTTCATGGCCAGCGGCACCGCGATGACCGCGGCGAACAGCAGCACGCCGGGGAGGAGGTAGGGAAGGTAGCCGCCCCGCCGGGGTGCCCGGCTCGATACCGGCGTGCCGGGCGGGGCCCCGGTTCCCGTTGTCGCTCGCTTTGTCGCTCGCTTTGTCGCTCGCTTCGCCGTTCCCGGTGTCGTTCGGGGTGTCGTTCGGGGTGTCGCCGCCGCGCGCGCCATGTCAGCCGCCGACGTTGGCGAGGTTCTCCTCGTACGGCCCGGCGAGCTCGTCGAGTGCCTCGCCGGGGGAGGCGGTGCCGTTGATCAGCTTCTGGGTCGCGGAGACCATGACGTCGTAGTAGCCGGGTGCCGGCCAGTCCGGGTAGTAGGCCAGGCCGTCGCGGTCGACGAGCGTCTGGTAGTTCTCGATCAGCGTCTTGCTCTTCGGGTCGGTGATCGCGGCGGGGTCGGCCGCGACCGGGATGCCGCCGGAGTTGCCGAGCAGCTCCTGGTTCGCCTTCCCCATGGTGATGTCGATAAAGTCGTAGGCGAGGTCCTTGTTCGGCGAGTTGGCGGGGACGACCCAGAGGTTGCCGCTGGAGCCGAGCGTGCGGTCGCTGCCCGGCCACAGGACCGTGTCCCACTGGAAGTCCTTGACCGTGGCCTGCACCCGGCCGTACCACCAGCTGCCGGAGACCATGATCGGGAACTTGCCAGCCATGAACGCCGTGCCCATGCTCTCCGCGTCGATGCCGGCTGAGTTCTTGGCGATGTAGCCCTTGCCGACCCAGTCGGCGAACGTCGTCGCGCCGTAGGTCCAGGCGTCGTCGTGGAAGTTGACGTCGCCCGTGTAGGTCTGGAAGTTGCGCACCCAGTCGCTGTCCGCCTTGGACAGCGCGAGCTGGTAGAGCAGCTGCTGGGCGGGATACTCCTTGCCGCCGAGGGACAGTGGCGTCACGCCGGCCCGGACGAACGCGTCCATCGCCGCGGTGAGCTCGCCGAACGTCGTGGGGACCTTGATGCCGTGCCGCGCGAACAGGTCCTTGTTGTAGTAGACCATCGTGTACTCGGCGTAGTTCGGGACGCCGAACCACGTATCGCCACCCATCACGCCGCGCTCGTCGTACTTGCAGGTCGTCCGCAGGCTGGGCGTGAGCAGCTTGTCCCAGCCGCGCTTGGTGACCTCCGCGCTCAGGTCGGTGAGCAGGCCCTGCTTGGACAGCAGACCGGCGGTGGCGTTGCCCTTGTTGTACTCCATGAGGTCGGGCGCCTGGTCGGAGTTGAGCACCATCTGGGCGTTCTTCTGGATCTGCTCGAAGCCCTTCTCCTCGAACTTCACCGTGACGCCCTCATGGGTGCGCTCGAACTCCTTGATGGCCGCCGCCCAGGCGACCCCCATCGCGCTGTCGGGCCCCTCGTAGTGCCAGAGCGTGAGCTCGTTGCCGGACCCGCCCGAGCTGTCGCCGCACGCGGCGAGGACGGTCGCGGTCATGGCGCGTGCCGCCACGAGCCCGGCGCGCTTTCCTGGCTTGAACATCGTTGTTCCTCCAACCAGTGGGTGGCTGCGTGGATCCCTGATCGTCGAATCGCTTCGACGATGTGCCGCCTGACGTGCTGTGCAGTTGTGGGTGAACGGGTGTTAGGTCGTGGCGCGGGTGCTGGCCCGCCGGGTGAGTCGTGGGGGCAGGAGGGTCGCGTCGGGTACCTGCTGGCCGCCGAGCTTGGCCATCACCAGCCCGACCGCCTGGCGACCGACCTCGTCGGCGGGGATGGCCACCGAGGTGAGCGCGGGCATGGTGTGCTCGGCCAGCTCGTCCGGGCAGATCGCCACCACGGACAGGTCGCCGGGCACGTCCCGGCCGGCCTCGCGGAACGCGGACAGCAGCGGCCCGACGACCGGCTCGTTGTGCACGACGACCGCGGTGAGGTCCGGGTGGTCGGCCAGCAGCTCGGCGACCACCTTCTGCGCGCCGGCCTGCGTGGCCTCGCACGGGTGCACGCTGGCGGCGATCCCGTGCCGGGCCG
The DNA here is from genome assembly GCF_036402745.1 of Actinophytocola sp. Lineage (GTDB taxonomy): Bacteria > Actinomycetota > Actinomycetes > Mycobacteriales > Pseudonocardiaceae > Actinophytocola. The sequence continues at coordinate 14,332 of NZ_DASWSJ010000149.1, forward strand.
CGGTCTCGGTGAACCCGGCGGTGGTCCGGGTGGCGAAGCCCGTCTCGCGCTCGTAGACCTCCGGCGGCGAGCCGACCAGCGCGACCCGGCGGTGGCCGAGCTCGGCGAGGTGGTCCACGCAGGCCGCGCCCGCCGCGGTGAAGTCGAGGTCGATGCAGGTGAGCCCGGCGGCGTCCAGTGGGAAGCCGATCAGCACGGCGGGCCGCCTCAGGTCGCGCAGGACCGGGATCCGCGAGTCGTGCAGCTCGACGTCCATCACGATGATCGCGTCGACGAGGGAGGTGTCGGCCACCCGGCGCAGCCCGGCCTCGCCCTCGTTCTGGGTCAGCAGCAGGACGTCGTGGTCGTGCTCGCGGGCGGCCGTGACGACCGAGGTGGCGAACTGCATGATCACCGGGACGTGGATGCCGGTGCGCAGCGGCACGACGAGCGCGACGACATTGGACCGGTTGCTGGCGAGCGCCCGCGCGCCGGCGTGCGGTTGGTAGCCGAGCGCCTCGATGCTCGCGAGGACGCGCTCCCGGGTGGCCTTGGTGATCGACCGCTTGCCGCTGAGCACGTAGGACACCGTGCTAGGTGCCACCCCCGCGTGCCGGGCCACGTCCTCGATCTTCGCCACGCTGTGCCACCCGCGGTCGGTCGTCGAATCGCTTCGACGGATGATGGTAGGGCAGCCGCCGGGCCGGGGGCAATGGCCGGCTACGCGCTCAACGGTCGACAATGCGCTCACGGCCGGCAACGCGCTCAATGGCCGGCTACGCGCTCCGGTGCGCCTCGCGGCGGCGGGCGAGCTCGTCGTCCCACTGCGGGTGCAGGTAGCCGTGGATCCCTTCCACGAGCCGGGCGACGTCCTGCTGCGGCCGCACGACCAGGCGCACGAACCGGTTGCTCATGCCCAGCTTGTTGCCGCACTCGCGGATGAAGACCTGGTGCCGGTCGATCAGGTGGTCGCGCATCTCGGTGCCGTCGATGCCCGGGGCGAGCTTCACGAGCAGGAAGTTGGCCTGCGACGGGTAGACGGTGAGGTCGGGCAGCCGGGACAGCAGCGAGCCCATGGCGTAGCGGTCGCGGGCCAGCAGGTCGAGGCTCTGCTGGTACTCGGCGCCGTGGTCCCTGAGCATGAACACGACCGCCTCGGCGAGCGAGTTGAGGTTCCACTTCGGCAGCGTCTTGCGCATCTTCCCGGCCAGGCCGGGATTCGCGACGAGGTAGCCGAACCGGATGCCGTGCAGGCCGAAGTTCTTGCCCAGGCTCTTGAGGACGACGACGTTCGGCCGGATCGAGGCCTCGTGCGCGACCGACGGGTTGTGCTCGGCGTCGACGAAGTCGATGAACGACTCGTCGATCACGACCAGGTCGAGGTCGGTGAGCTCGTCCATGAACCGGATGATGTCCCGCCGGGCGATGTAGCCGCCGTCAGGGTTGTTGGGGTTGCACAGGACGGCGACCCGGGAGCCGCGCTCGCGGATGAACCGCACGTAGGCGTCGAGGTTGAGCGCGAAGCCGTCGATCTCCCGCAGCGGGAACATGTCCACCCGCTTGCCCGTCTCCATCGGCTGGTCTGTCCAGCGCCCGAAGGTCGGGATCGGGATGGCCACGCTGCTGTGGATCCAGAGGTGGTCCATCCAGGTGATCAGCTCGGTGGACCCGTTGGACATCGCGAGCGTCGCCGGGTTGAGCCCGAGCACCCGAGCGAGCTGGGCGGCGATCGTGTCGGCGTCGCTGGGGTAGAACTTGAGCACCATCTCGAGGTTGCTGGCCAGCTCGTCGAACATCTCGGGGGTCGGGAAGTACGGGTTGCACGGAATGCAGAAGTCGACGAGCTGCTGGCCGGACTCGCCGAGTCGCCGGGACAGCTCGAAGTACGAGGGGCTGTGCGCGGTCTGCCCGAACAGGCCCGCGTCAACGCTGTGCCGCACGCGATCACTTCCGTTTCACTCGTCCCGTCACGAGCACATACGTACGGAATGCCCGGACAGTTCACGCACTTTTTGCACGGAACAAAGCTGTCCGGTTGGCTGTTGACGAGGGGTAGTCGAGAGAAGGAGCTGTCAGGTGGCCACCGTCGAGTTGACAACCGAGAACTTCTCCGAGGTCGTGAGCGGTCCGGGTACCGTGCTCGTCGACTTCTGGGCGGCCTGGTGTGGTCCGTGCCGCATGTTCGCCCCGGTCTTCGAGGAGGCCGCGGACACCCATGACGACATCGTCTTCGGCAAGGTCGACACCGAGGCCCAGGTCGAGCTCGCGCAGGCGTTCAACATCGCCTCGATCCCCACGCTGATGGCCGTCCGCGACGGTGTGGTGCTGTACTCGCAGCCCGGTGCGCTGCCGGCCGCGGCGCTCGAGGAGCTCATCGGCAAGGTTCGCGCGGTCGACATGGACGACGTCCGCGAGACCATCGCCAAGGAGCAGGCCGCGCAGGCCGAGGGCTGACCGTTCGCCGATCGGCACAATGTCAGGGGCGTCGTGATGTATCACGGCGCCCCTTTGTCGACTCCTTTCGTTGTCGGAACAAAAATCCCTGGTCAAGGGAGTGAATTGATGACAACGGAACTCGATACCGGGCGACCTTTAGACGGGGCCGCGGCCGCGGCGATGGGCCTCGACGCCCCGGTGTCCAACACAGTCGAGACGGAGGCCGCGGTACTGGTTCGGCAGGAGAACGCCGAGCAGGGCACGAGCCCCGGTGCCGCGGAGCCGCTCTCGACGGGCCTGGAGTTCGTCGAGGGCTACCAGCCGATGCTCGAGTCGGTCGCGGCGGTAGAGCTCACCGCGGAGCCCGAGCTGGTGTTCCCCGATGCGGCGCACGCGTCGTTCGGGCTGCCCACCGTGGTGGCCGAGACCGTCCAGGGGCCGGACGACCGCGTCCAGATCACCACGACCGGCGTCTACCCGTGGCGCGCACACGCGTCGTTGGAGATCACCGCGGCCGACGGGTCCCGCTGGATCGGCACGGGCTGGTTCATCGGCCCGCACACGCTCATGACCGCCGGCCACTGCGTCTTCATCAAGAACAGCGGTGTCGTCGGCCGGGACGGGTTCGTCCGGTCGATCAAGGTGATGCCCGGCCGCAACGGCGCGACGCTGCCCTTCGGCGCCGTGACGAGCACCGACTTCCGCACCGTCCGCGGCTGGGCCGACAACGGCGACCAGAACTACGACTACGGCGCGATCGTCCTGCCGACCGACCTCGGTGCCACCACCGGCTGGTTCGGCTTCGGTGTCTACGACGACAGCACGCTCACCGACTCGATCGGCAACCTGTCCGGCTACCCGGGCGACAAGCCGGCCGGAACCCAGTGGTTCCACGCGCGCAAGCTCGTGTCGGTGGGGCCGCGCAAGGTGTACTACGACATCGACACGATGGGCGGGCAGAGCGGCAGTGCCGTGTACCGCATCGTGAACGGCCAGCGGTATGCCGTGGCCGTGCACGCGTACGGCGGCTCGTCGAACTCCGGCACCAGGATCACCGATCCCGTGTTCACCAACATGGTCTCCTGGAAGGCATGACCCCAGTGATCACCGGCCGCGTCCGATCCGCGTCCGGCAAGCCGATCCCGAACGCGACGGTCGCGTTCGAGTCGGCCCCGGGCGCGACCCCGGACATAGCCGCCCTGACAGACGCCGACGGCCGTTTCACCCTGGGCACGGTGGGCGAAGGCCCCTACCGGCTGGCCGCCCACGCGGACGGCTACACGCCGGGAAGAGCAGCGATCACCGTCACCAACGAGCCGGTGACGGTGGAGCTGAGTCTCCACCCGCGCCCGTGACCGGGGTGGTGTCTCTGGCGCGGCCCGCGGCCACCGTCGCCGACTGAGCTGGTGGTGGCGATCGGTGGTGCAGGACGGTGTCTGCCGCACGGTGTCCGAAGTGGACGATCGCGCCCGCGCTGCTGACCGGCGGCATGGCACCCCGCAGCCCCCTGGCGCGCAGGCGTCAGCGGACGTTGCGCGGGCGGAACTGGATGCTGATCCGCGGCCCCACCGGCTTCGCCGTCTTCGGGACCGCGTGCTCCCACGTGCGCTGGCACGAGCCGCCCATGACGATGAGGTCGCCCAGGCCCAAGGCGTAGCGGAGGGTCTCGCCGCCTCCGCGCGGCCGGAGTAACAACGGCCGGGGCGCGCCGACCGAGAGGATGGCGACCATCGTGTCCTCCGCGTTGCCTCGGCCTATGCGGTCACCGTGCCAGGCGACGCTGTCTCGGCCGTCGCGGTAGTGGCACAGGCCCGCGGTGCGGAACGGCTCGCCGAGCTCGGCGGCGTAGTACGTGGTGAGCGCCTCGCGGGCGGCGTCGAGCACAGGGTCGGGGAGAGCGTCGCCCTCGTCATAGAAGGAGAGCAGGCGGGGGACGTCGACCACGCGGTCGTACATCTGCCGCCGCTCGCCGCGCCAGGGGACATCGCGGGCTAACCGCTCGAACAGCGTGCCCGCGCCGGTGAGCCACCCGGGGCGCACGTCGACCCACGCGCCCCGGCTCAGTTCGGTGCGCTTGGTCGGGGCGAGCGAGCGCAGCCCGACCTCCTCCAGATCGTCGAGCAGAGAACCCTGCACAGCACCAGACATGCCACCGACCCTACACGTGAATCGAACACGTGAGCGTAACCCGATGGTGTGACTCGACCTACGCCGACGCGGGAGGTTCGGCCGGCTGCGCAGGGGTACGCCGGGCAGCGCGAGTTGTTCCCGAGAAGAGGGTGGGCACATCAGATGAACAGCACCGACGCGGGACGACGCCGCCCCCGGGTCGTCGTGGTCGGCACGGGTTTCGCCGGCTACCACTGCCTGCGGGTGCTCGAGCGCCGGCTCCCGGACGCCGACCTCGTCGCAGTCAACCCCGCCGACTACATGCTCTACGTCCCCCTGCTGCCCGAGGTCGCCGGCGGCGCGCTCGACCCCCGCCACGTCGCCGTGCCGCTGCGCACCAAGCTGCCCCGCACCCGGACCGTGCTGGGCAGCGTCACCGGCATCGACCTCACCGACAAGACCATCACCGCCGTCGACGTCGAGGGGCGCCGCAAGGTCCTGGACTGGGACCGCCTCGTCATCGCGTCCGGCAGCGTCACCCGACTGCTCTCCATCCCCGGCGTCGCCAAGTACGCCAAGGGCTTCAAGTCCATCGCCGAGAGCATCTACCTCCGCGACCACGTGCTGCGCCAGCTCGAGCTCGCCGAGCAGAGCGACGACCCCGCCGAGCGCGGCGCCCGCACCACCTTCGTCGTGGTCGGCGCGGGCTACACCGGCACCGAGCTCGTCGCCCAGGGCAAGGAGCTCACCCGCCATGCCGGCCAGGACGCCCGCTGGGTGCTCATCGACATGGCCAAGCGGGTCCTGCCGAACCTCAGCGAGCGCCTCTCCGGCCCGGCGCGGCAGATCCTCGAGAAGCGCGGCATCGAGATCCGCCTGGAGACCAGCGTCAGCGAGGTCACCAGGACCTGCGCGCGGCTCACCGACGGCACCGAGATCCCCACGCGGACCGTGGCCTGGTGCGTCGGCGTGCGGCCCGACCCGCTGGTGGAGCCGCTCAACCTGCCGACCACCAAGGGCCGGCTCAACACCGACCGGTTCCTCAGCGTGCCGGACCACCCCGACGTGTTCGCCGCCGGTGACGTCGCCGCCGTCCCCGACCTCACGCGACCGGGGGAGATCACGCCGATGACCGCCCAGCACGCGCAGCGGCAGGGCCGGGTCGCCGGCATCAACGTGGCCGCGTCGCTCGGCGTCGGACGTCGGCGCCGGTACAAGCACCACGACCTCGGCTTCGTCGTCGACCTCGGCGGCTGGGAGGCCGTGGCCAACCCCTTGCACGTGCCGCTGAGCGGCGTGCCGGCCAAGATCGTCGCCCGGGCCTACCACCTGCTGGCGATGCCCGCGAACCGGCTGCGGGTGGCCTTCGACTGGGTCGCCGACCTGCTGACCCGCCGCCTGGTCGTCCACTTCGGACTCGTGCCGGAGGAGGGCATCAGCCTCGCGGAGGCCGACGGTCCGGCCAAGCCCCAGGATCGGGCCGACGGTTTTGCCGGCAGCAAGGCCGGGTAGTCGGCGGGCCAGCAGGAAACCGATGAGGGAGTGGGCCGTGCGGTTCGTCAAGGCACTCGAGGAGATCTGATGGTCCGATTCGGCTACACCCTCATGACCGAGCAGGCCGGTCCACGCGAGCTGGTGCGCTTCGCCGCGGAGGCGGAGCGCGCCGGCTTCGACTTCGAGGTCATGAGCGACCACTACTTCCCGTGGCTCGACGAGCAGGGCCACGCGCCCAACGCGTGGAGCGTGCTGGGCGCGGTGACCCAGGCGACCCAGCGGGTCGACCTCATGACGTACGTGACGTGCCCCATCATGCGCTACCACCCGGCCGTGGTCGCGCAGCAGGCCGCCACCGTGCAGCTGTTGTCCGACAACAGGTTCACGCTCGGGCTCGGCGCGGGGGAGAACCTCAACGAGCACGTCATCGGCCGCGGCTGGCCCCCGGTCAACATCCGGCACGAGATGCTCGCCGAGGCGATCCAGGTCATCGGCGCGCTGTTCGACGGCGGCTACGTCAACTACTCCGGCAAGCACTTCCGGGTCGACTCGGCCAAGATCTGGGACCAGCCCGACCTGCGCGTGCCGGTGGCCACCGCGGTGTCGGGCGCGCAGTCGGTGGAGCGCTTCGCGCCCCTGTCCGACGCGATGATCGCCGTCGAGCCCAGGGCGGAGCTGTGCCAGGGGTGGGACGCCGTGCGGCACGGCGAGTCGGCGAAGATCGGGCAGCTGCCGGTGAGCTGGGACCCGGATCGTGGCACCGCGGTGCGCCGGGCGCACGAGCAGTTCCGCTGGTTCGCCGGCGGCTGGAAGGTCAACGCCGAGCTGCCCGGCCCGGCCGGGTTCGCCGCGGCGACCCAGTTCGTCACCGAGGACGACGTGGCCGAGAACATCCCGTGCGGCCCGGACGTCGCCCCGATGGTGGCAGCCGCGAAACCCTTCTGGGAGGCCGGTTTCACCCACCTGGCCCTGGTCCAGATCGGCGGCGAGCACCAGGACGGCTTCTTCGAGTTCGCCCGGGACCGCCTGCTGCCGGCCCTGAACGAGGCGGCCAACTAGTCCGCCTCCCCGGGATTTAAAGTGTGCGTTGCGTTCCGGCGGATGGTGCGGGTATCGAGGTGGATGGTGGCTGGGTGCCGTCACTAGTCCGCCTCCCCGGGATTTAAAGTGTGCGTTGCGTTCCAGCGAATGGTGTGGATATCGGGGTGGGTGGTGGCTGGGTGCCGTCACGGTCCCCTGAGGTTCCGGTGGTCGGCGCAGTCGGCGCAGGATTTCACACGATGATCTACGAGACAGGCCTTAGTCTCGTTGAGGTGCTGATCCGCTCCGAACGGCTGCCGCCCGCGGCCGTTCGAGCCCGGCGACGGCGTCTGGGCGTTCCAGCGCCTGCCCGACGTGCCAGGCACATGCTGCGCGAGCCGCGCGATCGTGCGGGGGCCGAGGAGTCGGTCCGCCGGATGATGGCCGAGACCACGCTGGTCGAGGACGGCGACGCCCTCACCTTCGCCGTGGTCCTGGCCGTCACCGGTGCCGTCGTCGTGCGGGGGTAGGCCGCGGCCGGGTGCGGGTGGATCTCCATGGCGGAGTGCGGTGCGGACCTTCGCGTCGCTGATCGGCGCGGCGAGCGGCAGGAACACCGACGAGAGCCGGACCCGGTCGATGCGGTCCCCACGGGGGTGGCGGCGCGGTGTCGGGCACGCGGCACCTCCTCGGGGGTTTGGGGGAAGCGTTCGGTTCTACCGCGTCGACATTTCGCGTGCCTAGGGACGCCCGTGCTGTACATTTGTCCATGTACAGATGTACACGAGGAGGAGCCGTGCCGTACGTGTACCTGTTCCTGGCCATCGCCGTCGAGGTGGCCGGAACCAGCTTGCTCAGGTTCACCGACGGGTTCACGAGACTGTGGCC
>NZ_DASWSJ010000150.1:0-5736 GCF_036402745.1 Actinophytocola sp.
CCGCCGATGCGGTCCAGGCGCCGCCCACGTCGGCGGTCCCGAGGCCGGCGGTGACCGTCCGGCCGAAGGCGTCACTGGCGATCGCCGCCGGGCCCGTGGGCGCGGTGACGGTGACCGGGCGGGTGGTCGTGCCGGTGCCGCCGACGTTGTCGGTGACGGTCAGCGTGATCGTGTAGTTGCCGGCCGTCGTATACGTGTGAGTCGTGCCGACACCCGAACCGGCCTGGCTTCCGTCACCCTAGTTCCAGGCGTAGGACGCGATCGTCCCGTCCGAGTCCGTCGACGCCGCCGCGTCCACCGCGACCTGCAGCGCGGTCGGCGTCGCGGTGAACGACGCCGTGGGGACCACGTTCGCCGGTGGCGTCGCCGCCACCGTGACCGGCCGCGTGGTGGTGCCGGTGAGGCCCCCGCTGTCGGTGACCGTCAGGGTGACCGTGTACGGCCCCGCCACCGTGTAGGTGTGTGTCGCCGTCGCGGCCGTGCCGGTGGTCACCGGCCCGCCGTCACCCCAGTTCCACGCGTAGGACACGATCGGTCCCTCGGCGTCGGTGGACGCCGAACCGTTGACCGACACTCCCATCCCGCTCGCCGTCGCGGTGAACGACGCCGTCGGGGGCGCGTTGACCGGAGGCGTGCCGCCACCGGGCCCGGTCACCCGGTAGCTGGTGAACCGCACGTTGGTGACGGCGGTCGTCCCCGTGGGGCGGTGCACCGACAGTCCGACCGAACCGGGCACCTGGAGGGCGGCGGTCGTGTCCGTACGGGTGATCGACGCCGCCGTCGGCTCGGCGGTCCCTCCGCGCCACGCCCATACCTGCACCTGGGTGGGCGAGGTCCCGGCCATCAGCACCCGGACGTTGAGCGGTGCACCCGCGGTCAGGGTCAGCCCGGGGACGATCGTCTCGCCGCCGGGGAACGCCTCCGTCCCGCCCGAGACGCGCGACAGGGCCAGCCCGACGGTGCCGTTGGCCAGCAGGCGCACCCGCACCCGGTACTCCAGGGTGGCCGAGACCCGCCGGCCGGTGACGTAGACGTAGGTGCCGTTCCCGGTCGGCGCAGCGCTCAGCGAGAACGTCGTCCGGACGTCCGAGGTGGTCTGCGAGACGTTCCCCAGGAAGGAGCCGGTGTTGTTGCCCGCGGCCGGCAACTGCATCGTCGCGATGCCCGGGGCCACGGACTGCCGGGTGCCGCCCACCGAGGCCGTCCACGGTCCGCCGACGGGAGCGGTGCCCAGCCCGCCGGTGACCGTCCGGGAGAAGTTGTCATCGACGATCACCGCCGGCCCCGCGGCCACCGTGACCACCTGGCTCAGCGTGCCGGTGGCGCCCTGGTCGTCGGTCACCGTGAGGGTCACCGTGTACGTGCCGTCGGCGGCGTAGGGGTGCGTCGCCGTGGCACCCGACCCGGCGGGCGTGCCGTCACCCCAGTTCCAGGAGTACGACGCGACGGTGCCGTCGGAGTCGGCCGAGCCGGTGCCGGCGACCGACAGGGTCCGGCCCGCGGTCGAGGATGTGAAGGCAGCCGTCGGCGGGACGTTCGCGGCGCTGACGACCACCAGTGCCGCGTGCGAGTCCGTGGCGCCGTCGTCGTCGGTGACGGTGACGGTGACCGGGTAGGTGCCGGCCGCCGCGTACGGGTGGCTCACCGTCGGCCCCGTCCCGGTCGCGCCGTCACCGAAGGTCCACGTGTACGACGCCACCGTGCCGTCCGGGTCCGCCGACGACGTCGCGTCGAGGGCCACCGTCAAGGGCGTCGTCGTTGCGGTGAACGTGGCCGTCGGGGCGGTGTTGCCCGCCGCGCCGGAGCCGAGCCGGTAGTGCTGCATGACCTGCCCCGGCTGCGGGGCCAGGATGTAGAGCGCCGGCTCGTCGAGGCTGCCCTCGAAGTAGTTGCCGGCGTCCCCGCCGACGCGCAGGTACCCGTTGATCGTCAGGTTGGCGGGGACGTCGAGGTGGGAAGCCACGACGGCACCGTCGACGTACAGGACGACACCCGACGGGCTGTACGTCGCCGACACGTGGTGCCAGGCGCCGTCGTTGTAGGACGCGGCGCTCGTCACCGTCCGGGTCGTCGTGGCGTCGACATTGACCGCGAAGCTGAGCCGGCCGTCGGCGCCCATGGTGACGGTGCGGTCGGTGAGCGGGCTGTCGCCCGAGGGGGCGGTGCCGAAGCCGATGAGCTCACCCGGCTGGGTCGAGGTGGTCTTCATCCAGACCTCGCCCGTCGTGCTCTCCGGGGCTTGGAACGGGAACGGGACGATCCCCCCAGGTCCCGTGTCGAAGCCCAGGACCATCGACGCGGCCGACGTGCCGTCGAAGGAGTAGGCGGTGTCCGCGTCACCCACCAGGGCACCGGGGACGCCGGCGGTGACGCCGGTGCCCGGCATCAGGACGGCCAGGTTCCGCTGCCCCAGCGCCGCGGCGGCGCCGGCCGGCTCGCCGAGGGACCACAGCTCGGTGACGCCGTCGGCCAGAACCGCCTCGGCGTAGGGCCGGGTCGGCACGGCGGTGGTGCTGACCGCCGCCCACGGGGTGGACGACCGGTTGCCGAACGGGTCGGTCGCCGTCACCCGGTACGTCGTCCCGGCCGTCCCCGGGTCCGTCCAGGTCATGAGGGGCCGGTCGGAGAAGTCCGAGCCCTGCACCACCTCGTGGACCGGCGTGGTGGCGTCGTTGTCCTTGTAGACCCGGTAGGTGAGGAACTTGTTGTCCTGGTCGGTGGTGGCCCGCCAGCTGACCCGCACGCTGCCGGGCGTCGTCTCCACGGCCGAGGTGGTGAACTCGGCGAACGACGGCCCGATCAGGTTCGGCGCGGTGCCCGGCATCGCATACCGGACGAGACCCTGCTGGTCGACGCCGTTCACCCGCGGGAACTCACCGGCGTAGGTGATGTACTGGCTGTTGCCCGTGATGCTCCAGCCGGCCTGCGTCTGCCCGGTGATGGTGCCGGCGTTCATGGTCGGGAACCAGTTCAGCAACGACGGAGCGGGCTTGCCGTAGAACGCGTTGCTGCGGAGCGTGAACGGACCCACCGTGCCGGTCGGCGCGACCGAGATGGCGGTGGCGTACTTGTTCACCCGCGGGTTCTGCTCCTTGAACCCGCCGATGTTGCTGCAGTCGTGGGCATGGCCGGCGATGTAGACCACGCCGCCGGTCACGAAGCTGCCGTAGTGGTCGCCGTGGCAGTCGTTGATGGCGAGGACGCGGCCGGTGTCGGCGACGACGGTGAAGGACCCCTCGAGGTTGCCCGGGCCGGAGAAGTCGTATCCGGTGCCGACGACGACGGTGCCGTCGGTGGACAGGCTGTAGACGGCCGCGTTGATGCCCTGGTTGGTGATCAGCTGGTTGATCTCGTACGGCCGCGTCACGCCGGTGACAGCGTCCAGCGCCCCGACCCCGGTCGCCTTGACGCCGTTGAGGGAGTCGAACCGCCCCGACACCACGACCTGTGTGCCGCCCGAGGTCAGGACCATCCCGAGCACCTGGTCGCTGGTGACGGTGCTGCCGTCGCGGTTTCCGCTGGTGGGACCCACTCCTGGGACGGGCGCCCACGGCAGCAGGCCGGCGTTGCTTGCCGTCACTGCGGCCAGCCGGCTGCGGCTGACGCCACCCACAGCGCTGATGCTGCCGCCCAGGTAGACGGTGTCGTTCGTCGCTGCGATCGCGCGCACCTGACTGTTGACGAAGGGTGCCCAGCCGGCGACGAGCTCACCGGAGGCGGTGTCGATGGCCGCGACCCGGTTGCGGGTCTGGCCGTCGACGTCGGTGAAGTCGCCGCCGATGTAGAGCCGTGAGCCGTCCGGCGAGGCCGTGACCGCCAGGATCTGCCCGTTGACGACGGGATCGAAGGAGGTGATCAGCTCACCGGTGCGGATGTCGTAGGCCAGCATGTTGCTGCGCGGCGTCTCCTGGGTGCCGGCGGCGGCGCCCGCCGGCCGGGCGGTGGAGAACACGCCACCCACGTACACGGTGTTCCCGACGACGGCCTGCGCCCAACCCACGCCGTTGATCTGCACGGTCGGCAGTCCGTCGGCCGAGACCGTCATGGGGTCGGCGGCCGACGGAACCGGCGGGGCCGAGTCCGCGCGCGCGGCGGTCGTGCCGGCCAGCGCGAAAGTGGCCACGGCAAGGACAGCAGCGATGACGCCGGCCAGCCACCGTGTCGGTCTCGTCCCCGTTGACGAACTCATCCCCGTGCCCCCGTACAGCTCATGGAAACGCCGTCCGGGCGACGACGAGTGCAGACAGTGACCTTGACACGCGATGGGTGGGTCGCGGTGTCACACGATCCGGTGGTCCCCGGTGTGCGCTACGTGTGCGGCATCACTCTGTGTAGCCGCACGCAACACGTCCGGGCCGGCCCGCAGTGGGCCGGCCCCGACATTGCGAACCGTTCCGCTCAGACCGCGGGCGCCACCGTGAAGGCGGTCAAGCGCACGGCCGTCGCGACCGTCGTGCCCGAGGGCCGGTGCGCGGCGAGGCCGACCCCGCCGGCCACCTGCAGCTCGGCGGTCGTGTCGGTCCGGGTGATCGACGGCGTCGCCGGCTCGGCGGACCCGGCGAGCCACACCGTGGCCTCCACCTGCGTGGTGCCCGTACCCGACACCTTCACCCGGACGTTCACGCCGGTGCCGGCCGTGTACGTCACGCCCGGGAGGACCAGCTCGCCCCCGGGGAACGTCTCCGTGCCTCCGGAGAGCCGGGACAGGGCCAGCGCGATCCGGCCGTCGGCCTGCACCCGCACCCGCGCCCGGTACTCCTGACCCGTACCGACCCGCCGTCCGGTCACGTAGACGTACGTCCCGTTCCCGGTGGGCATCTCGGTCAGCGAGAACGTCGCCCGGACGTCGGCATCGGTCCGCGAGACCCCCGCGAGGTAGGACCCGGTGTTGTTGCCGGCCGCGTCCAGCCGCAGCTCGGCGACGCCCGGGGTCACCGACTGACGGGTGCCGCCGGCCACGACCGTCCAGTCACCGCCGGTGTCGGCGGTGCCGAGACCACCCGTGACCGCCCGGTTGAACGTGTCGCTCGCGACGACCTCCAGCACCGGCGGGGCCAGGACCGTGACGTCCGTCGTGGTCGTGGCTGTCGCGCCGTGGTCGTCGGTCACCGTCAGCGTCACCGGGTAGGTGCCCGAGAAGGCGTAGGTGTGGGAGGCGGTCATGCCCTCCCCCGTCTCGCCGTCCCCGAACTTCCACGCGTAGCTCGCCAGGGTGCCGTCGGCGTCGGTCGAGCCGGCCGCGTCCAGGGAGACGGCCAGGCCGGCCGGGCTCGCGGTGAACGCCGCCGTCGGGGCGACGTTCGCCGCCGGCGGCGGGCCCACCGGTGCGGCCACCATCGTGGTGACCGTGAAGCCGGCGAACCGGACGACGTTGGCCGCGGTGGCGCTGGAGGGCCGGTGGACGGTGACGCCCACCGCGCCCGGCACCTGGAGCTCCGCCGTCGCGTCCGTCCGCACCAGGGTCGGCGTCGTGGGCTCGGCCGAACCGGCCACCCATGCCGAGGCGGTGACCTGCGTGGTGCCGGTCCCCGAGACCTGGACCCGGACGTTCACGCGGGTTCCGGCGGTGTAGGTCAGGCCCGGGACGATGACCTCGCCACCGGGGAAGCCCTCCGTGCCGCCCGACAGCCGCGAGACGGAGAGACCGACCTGGCCGTCGGGCGCGAAGCGCACCCGCACCCGGTACTCCTGGTTGCTGGCGACCCGCCGGCCGGACACGAACACCATCGTCCCGCC
>NZ_DASWSJ010000151.1:0-52947 GCF_036402745.1 Actinophytocola sp.
GCCGGAGCCGGTGACCGGGCCGCAGTCGAGCGGGCTGCTCGGCGGCCTCCTCGGCACCGTCACCAGCACGCTCAACGGGCTCACCCACGTGGTCGTCAACGTCGCCGCCACCGTGCTCGACCACTCGTCGTTCCTGGCGCCGATCGTCCTGCCGCCCATGGGTGGCTCGCTGCCCGACCTGCTGCCCGACCTGCTGCCCGGCCTCGGTGCGCCGGCCGACGTCACCGGCACCCCACGTACCGGGGTCGTCCCGGTCCCGGCCGTCCCGCCGGCCACCCCGGCATTACCGGCGACCATCGGCATCGCGCCGGAGCACACTCCGCGCGCGGCGGAGGGCGCCGTGACCCCGCGGACCACGTCCAGCCGGCCCGGCAGTGCCGCCGACCGAGCCACCGACCGAACCGCCGAGCACGCCGACAAGCCCGGCCCCGATCAGCCGGTCAAGGCCCCCGCCGCCCCCGTGGCGCCGGGCGGAACCTCCGTGTCGTCCGCACACGACAACTCCGGCGGCGCGCGTGGCACCCACGGGATGCTCACCGCGCAGGCCACGCTCCGGCCGTCGGCCGCAGGGTTCACCACCCGCAGCCGCGCGGCGGACGCCACCGGCCGGGTCGCCGGGCTGCCCGCCATCTCGCCCGATTGATCGACCTGGCTCCGCTGGACCCGTCTGCCCTGATCCGCCCGGACTCACCAGTCGCGTAGGCCACCCGGCCCAACCCACTGGCCCGATCGCGTCCCGGCACACCGCCGCGAGACCGATCACGACCACACCTACACAACAGAGCCACCCGACCTGCCGACCGCGCCCGGTCAGGTCGGGGCCTGGCCCCGGCGCCGCGATGCCCCCGCGGCGCCGGGGCTCCCCCTCTGGCAGCTCGACCGGTCGGCACAACGAGGGGCTGTGCCGGCCGCCCCTGCCGAGCAATCCAGAGGCGAACAGTGCGCTGGATGGCCGCATTGGACTAGGCCATCCAGCGCACTGCTTTTTACCCTGTATACCGTCTGCGGCGCTAGTCACGTGACGGGAATCAACCCGTTGTCCGCCATCGGGGCACGACTTTCAGCCACCGAGGCAGCCGCGAGCGCCAGCCGGCGGGCCGCCTCCCGCAGCACGTCAGCCGGTTGGGTGTACGGCAACCGCAGCCATCGCTCCAGCCCGCCGTGCGGGGCGAAGAACGAGCCGGGCGCCACCCGCACCCCGAAGTTCTGGGCCACCGCCGCGATCCGGGTGCTCACCGGCGCGGGCAGCCGGCACCACAGCGACAGCCCGCCGTCGGGCACCCGGAACGACCAGTCCGGGCACTCGGCCCGCACCGCGTCGACGAGCGCGTCCCGCTGCGCGGCGAGCAGCGCGCGGCGGTCGGCGAGGTGCGCCGGCGGTGCGCCCAGCAACTCGGCGAACACGAGCTGCTCGAACACCGGCGAGCCGAGGTCGAGCCCGCGCCGGGCCGCGACGAGCCGGTCGACCAGCTCCGCGGCCGCGCGCACCCAGCCGATCCGCAGCCCGCCCCAGTGCGACTTGCCGGCCGAGCCGGTGGCGAGCACCAGGTCACCGGCGAACGCGCCGAGCGGCGGCGGCGCGGCGGCGCCGGTGAAGTCCAGCTCGACCTGCGTCTCGTCCACGACAACGGGCGTCCTCGCCCGGCGCAGGGCGCTGCCGAGCCGGGCCCGGCCGGCCTCGTCGAGCCGGAAGCCCGTGGGGTTCTGGAAGTCGACGACCAGGTAGGCGAGCCGCGGCCCGGCCTGGCGCAGGGTGGCCTCGACGCCGTCGAGGTCCCAGCCGCCGTCGGTCATCGCCACCGGCACCGGCACGGCGTGCGCGGCGCGGACCGCCTCGATCGCGTTGGGGTAGGTCGGCTGCTCGATCAGCACCCGGTCGCCCGGCCCGACCAGCAGCCGCAACGCCAACGCGAACCCGTGGTGCGCGCCGTTGGTCACGAGCACCTCGTCGGGGCTCGTGGGCAGGCCGCGCTCGGTGTACCGCTCGGCGATGCGGGCGCGGAGCTCGGGCATGCCGTGCTCGTAGTAACCGTGCCCGGCGAGCTCGCCGGCGAGCCGGGGCAGCACGGCCTCGGCCGCCACGGCCATCCCGGGGATCGCGGCCGGCACCGCGCGGGCGAGGTCGATGATCGCGCTCGGCGGGTCGGCGTCGGCGATGACGCCGCCGCCCGTGGCGCCGCGGGGCATCGCGGTCCAGGAGCCGGCGCCGCGCCGGCTGGCCACGAGGCCGTCGGCGCGCAGCCGCTCCCACGCCGAGGCCACCATCGTGCGGCTGACGTCCAGCGCGGTGGCCAGCTCGCGCTCGGGCGGCAGGCCGGTGCCGGCGGGCAGCCGGCCGTCGAGCACGAGCATCCGGATGCCCGCGGCGAGGTCGGCGGCGCCGTGCCGGGAGCCGTGCCGCCGCCACGTGCCGAGCATCTGAGCCAATCTGCGGGCGTTCACCCGTCCACCCACTGGGACAACGGCGCTCATGTGACCAATTCTTTCAGATTGGTCATTGATGTGCGAGCACTTCCGGCCTGAGGATGGCCACGTGGCGAAGATTGACCTACAGACGGTTTCGGTGACGACCCGCCCGCTGCGCCGGCTCCCGCAGCTCGTCGGCGGCCTCGTGCTCTACGGCGCGAGCATGGGCCTGATGGTCCGCGGCGGCCTGGGCCTGGACCCGTGGGACGTGCTGCACGAGGCGCTGTCGCGGCGGACCGGGCTCACGTTCGGGACGGTGACCGCGCTCGTCGGCCTGCTGGTGCTGCTGTGCTGGATCCCGCTGCGGCAGCGGCCGGGCGTCGGCACGGTGGCGAACATCCTGGTGATCGCGGTGGCGGTGGACCTGACGCTGGCGGTGGTCGGCCCGCCCTCGGCGCTGGCCGTGCGGATCGGGTTCATGGTGGCCGGCGTGGTCCTCAACGGCCTGGCCACCGCCGCCTACATCGGCGTGCGCCTGGGCCCCGGCCCGCGCGACGGCCTGATGACCGGCTTCGCGGCCCGCACCCGGCTGTCCATCCGCGTGGTGCGGACCGCGATCGAGGTGACCGTGCTGGCCACCGGCTGGCTGCTCGGCGGGACCGTCGGCATCGGCACCGTGGTCTACGCGCTAGCGATCGGCCCGCTCGCCCAGGCGTTCCTGCCGCTGGTGACCTGGCGGGGCACAATCGAGCGGTGACCGTGTGGACGTGCCCGGAGTGCGACCGGCGGTTCGGACGGCGCAACCAGTCACACGAGTGCGCGCCCGCGATGCCGCTCGAGGACTACTTCGCCACCGGGCCGCCGTTCGAGCGGCCGATCTTCGAGGCGGTGTGGGCGCATCTGGCCACGCTCGGCCCGGTCCACCTCGAGCCGGTGTCGGTCGGCCTGTTCTTCAAGCGGTCGCGGACCTTCGCCGAGCTCCGGCCGATGACCCGGTGGGAGGTGCTGTCGTTCAACCTGTCCCGCTCGGTCGCGGACCCGCGGATCACCCGCCGCATCACCATCTCCGGCAGCCGCGTCTACCACCAGACCAAGCTGCACACCCCGGACGACGTCGACGACCAGGTCCGCGACTGGCTCACCGACGCCTACCTGTCGACCCCGCTGTAGCTAGCTCGCTTCGGCGAGCTTGGCCCGGACCTCGGCGTAGGACAGGCCGTGTGCGGCGAGCACCTGGGCGGCGATCCCCGCGCCGGCGGCCAGGGCGAGCAGCAGGTGCTCGTCGCCGATCTGCCGGTCGCGGCGTTCCCTCGCCTGCTGGAGGGTGTTCGCGAGCAGCGCCTTCGCGTTGCCCGCGAACGGGATCCGCCCGTGCCGGTCGCCGCGCGGGGACGCCAGCGCACCCTCGCCGTGCTCCTGCTCGATCCGCTCGACCACCGCGTCGACGTCGATGCCGAGCGAGCGCAGCGCCTCGGTCTCGGCGTCGGTGAGGCCGGCGCGGCGGCGGGCGGCGGCGAACGCGCCGGTCAGGACCTCGCGGGTGAGCCCAGCCGCCCCCAGGAGGCCGGCCGCACGGCCGTGCGCGAGGAGCGCGAGCAGCAGGTGCTCGTCGGTGATCCGCGGCGCCCGCTCGCGCTGGGCCTCGCGCACCGCGTCGACCACCACGAGCCGCGTGGTCGTCGTGAACCGTTCGAACATGTCAGGACCTCCCGTGCTTCTTGTGCACCGCCTGCCGGCTGACGCCGAGCTCGGCCGCGATCTCCTGCCACGACCAGCCCTTCGCCCGCGCGTTGCGGACCTGTACCGCTTCCAGCCGTTCGAGCAGCGTGCGCAGGGCGGTGACCGCCCGCAGGCCCACCCGCGGATCCCGGTCGCCGGCCGCGCTCGCCAGCTGCGTCGCCTCACTCATGCTGTCAACCTACGTTGACATTGGAAAAAATGTCAACCCAGGTTGACATGATCTCTGGGTACCCTGGGAACCATGATCAAGTACCGGCCGGCGGCCTGATGCCGACCGTCGAGGTCGCCGAGCGCGCGGGCGTCGGGCTGGACGGCAAGGTCCGGCCGAGCGAGGACGTCGTCGCGGTGCTGCCGAACGCCGTCGTGCTGCTGGACGGCGCCACGTCGCTGCGACCCGAGCTGCCGAGCGGCGGCTGGTACGCGAGCAGGCTGGCCGGCCAGCTCACCGGCAGGCTCACGGGCTACCCGGACGCCGACCTCGCCGACCTGCTCGCCGCGTCCATCCGCGCGCTCGCGCGGGAGACCGGGCTCACGCCGGGCGACTCGCCGTCGAGCACGGTGGCCGTGCTGCGCTGGAATGCGTCCACGGTCGAGGGCCTGGTGCTCGCGGACAGCCCGATCGTCGCGGTCACCGACGACGGCCCGCAGGTGCTCGCCGACGACCGGATCGCGAGCCTGCCCCGCCCCGGCAGCTACCGGGAACGGCTGCGCGACGGCGCGGGCTACGGCGACGACCACCTGGCCGCGCTGCGCACGTCGGCCACCGCGGTCGGCAGGCTGCGCAACACCGACGGCGGCTTCTGGGTGGCCGAGGCCGACCCGGACGCGGCCTACGAGGCGCGCCGCGCCAGCTGGCCACGGGCCGAGGTCCGCCAGGTCCTGCTGGCGAGCGACGGCGTGTCCTGCGGGGTCGACGACTACCGGATCTTCCCCGACTGGTCCGCGGTCCTCGCCCTGGCCACCGACCGCGGCGCCGACGCCGTGCTCGACGCCGTCCGCCAGGCGGAGGAGGCCGACCCGCACGGCACCCGCTGGCCCCGCCCCAAACCCCACGACGACCAGGCCCTGGCCGTCATCGACTTCACAACCGACTAGTCCGCCTCCCCGGGATTGACAGTGTGCGTTGCGTCCCGGCGAATGGTGCGGGTATCGAGGTGGATGGTGGCTGGGTGCCGTCACGGTCCCCTGAGGTTCCGGTGGTCGGCGCAGGACTTCACCCGATGATCTACGAGACAGGCCTTAGGCGGGGTCCTCCGGCTCGAGCGGCACGACGTCGTCCAGCGCGACCGAGTACACCCAGCAGCGCGGCGAGCGCCGGCGGGCCCAGTCGACCGCGTCCTGCTCGGACCCGTCGAACTCGGCCAGTACCGACGACCGGCCCTGCCAGACCGCGTGCCACGAACCGTCGCGAAGCCGCATGACCACCACCGAGTCGCGAAACCCCGGGTCCGGTCCGGGTGTCACCGGACCACCCGCCGGCGTGGCCAGGTAGTCGCGGTAACGCGGCGGGCGCTCGGTCACGAGCCGGGCGCCTCAGCGGCGGCCGAGGCCCTCCCACTGGAACCCGGCGCGGCGGACCACGTCCGGGTCGAGGAGGTTGCGGGTGTCGACCACTATCGGGCGGCCGACCACGTCGGCGAGCTTCGTCCAGTCCAGCGACCGGAAGTCCGGCCACTCGGTGAGCACGACCAGCGCCTCGACCCCCTCCGCGGCGACGTACGGGTCGTCGACGAGGGTGATGCCGTCCAGGTCCGCGCGGACCTCGCCCGAGCGCAGCGCCGGGTCGTAGGCCACCAGCGTCGCACCGGCCTGGCGCAGGAGCGCGGCCACCGCGAGGGCGGGCGAGTCACGCAGGTCGTCGGTGCCCGCCTTGAACGTCAGGCCCAGCAGGCCGAGCTTCACCTTCGACAGCGAGCCTCCGCGCTTGCCGGACACGGCCATGCGGACCTTCTCGACCATCCGCTGGCGCTGCCGGTTGTTCGTGTCGATGGTGGCGCGGATCAGCCGGAACTCGAAGTCCGCCGCGTCGGCCAGCTGCAGCATCGCCGAGGTGTCCTTCGGCAGGCACGAGCCACCCCAGCCCGGGCCCGGCTGGAGGAACGCCTGGCCGATGCGCTTGTCGTAGCCCATGCCCTCGGTGACGTCGGAGATGTCCGCGCCGAGGCGGTCGCACAGCTCGGCGATCGCGTTGACGTAGGACAGCTTCATCGCGAGGAAGCAGTTCGCCGCGTACTTGACCAGCTCGGCGCTCGCCGCGTCGGTGAGCACGGTCGGCGCGCCCAGCCGGGCGTAGAGCGCCGCCACCCGCTCGGCCGCGTCCTGCTGGTCGCAGCCGACGACGATCCGGTCCGGGTTCAGGAAGTCGTGCACCGCGGAGCCCTCGCGGAGGAACTCGGGGTTCGACACGACCGCGACGTCCGCGCGGCCGAGCAGCTCGGCGGTGCGCAGCGCGGTGCCGACCGGCACGGTCGACTTGTTGACCACGACGCTGTTGGCCGGCAGCAGCGTGCCGACCTCCTCGATGACCGACTCGACCACGGACAGGTCGGCCACCCCGCCGACGCCCATGGGGGTCGGCACGCACAGGAACACGACCTCGCAGCCCTCGACCGCGGCCGACGCGCCCAGCACGAACGACAGGCGGCCGGCGGCGATGCCTTCCTGCACCAGCTCGGCCAGCCCCGGCTCGAGGATGTCGACCTCACCCTCGCAGAGCCGCTTGACCTTCTCCGCGTCCACGTCCGCGCAGACCACGTGGTGGCCGAGCGAGGCCAGACAGGCGCCGGTGGTGAGCCCGACATAACCCGTGCCGATCACGCCGATCCGTCGTACGAACACCGGGCACTCCCCTCTGTGCGTGCAAGTCCTGACGAAACCTACATGGCGGCTTGACACGCACCGCCCCACGCCCCAGCCGTGGTCACGGTTAGTGATCATCAGATCGGCCCTCACGAGGGACCGTCAACTTTCCGGCCACTCCTCGTAACGGCTCGCGGTGGTCGGCCGACCTACTGAACGAGTCAGGTGCGGAATGGATGTCACCGCACGACAGTCCGGTTCGGGGACCGGGGTTCAGGTTCCGAGATCACACTCCGACGGAGGATGCAGCGTGGTGACATCACGCCTGTTTCGTGCTGCCCGGAAACCGGTGAGCGCATGAAGATCAGTGTCTTTGGCCTCGGGTACGTCGGGTGCGTGTCGGCCGCCTGCCTCGCCGCCCGCGGCAACGAGGTCGTCGGCGTCGACGTCAACCCGACCAAGATCGACCTCATCGCCGGCGGCAACGCCCCGGTGGTCGAGGAGCGCATCGGCGAGCTGACCGCCGAGGTCGTGGCCAGCGGTGCGCTGCGCGCGACCATCGACGTCGCCGCCGCCATCGCGGCCACCGAGGTGTCGCTGATCTGCGTGGGCACCCCGTCCGCGCCCAACGGCAGCCTGTCCACCGCCTACCTGGAGCGGGTGGCCGAGGAGATCGGCACCGCGCTCGCGGACGTGAGCCACCGGCACACGATCGTCTTCCGCAGCACGATGCTTCCGGGCACCTGCCTGGAGCTGCTCGTGCCGATCCTGGAGAAGTCCTCCGGAAAGACCGCGGGCGTCGACTTCGGCGTCGCGGTGAACCCCGAGTTCCTTCGCGAGGGCACGAGCGTCAAGGACTTCTTCGAGCCGCCCAAGACCGTCATCGGCGAGCTGGACACCGCGAGCGGCGACGTCGTGGCGGCGCTGTACGAAGGTCTGCCGGGCGAGGTGTTCCGGGTGCCGATCCCGGTCGCCGAGATCACGAAGTACGCGGACAACTCCTTCCACGCGCTGAAGGTCGGCTTCGCCAACGAGCTCGGCTCGATCTGCGCGGCGCTCGGCCTGGACTCGCACAAGGTCATGGACGTCTTCCTCGCCGACCGCAAGCTCAACGTCAGCCCCGCCTACCTGCGGCCAGGGTTCGCGTTCGGCGGTTCGTGCCTGCCGAAGGACCTGCGCGGCCTCGTCCACGCCGCACACCGGGCGGACGTGTCGGTGCCGATCCTGTCCCACGTGCTGGCCTCCAACGAGGAGCACCTGCGCCGGGCCTTCGAGCTCGTCGCCCGCACCGGCAGGCGCAAAGTTGGCCTGTTCGGCCTGTCGTTCAAGCCCGGCACCGACGACCTGCGCGAGAGCCCGCTGGTCGAGCTCGCCGAGCGGCTCCTGGGCAAGGGCTACGACCTGCGCATCTACGACGCCAACGTGAGCCTGTCCCGGCTGCTCGGCGCGAACCGGGAGTTCATCGAGGCCAAGCTGCCCCACCTCGGCTCGCTGCTCAGCTCCTCGGTCGAGGAGGTCCTCGAGCACGCCGAGGTGATCCTGGTCGGCTGCAAGGACCCGGCCCTGCTGGCCGCGCTGCCACACGACGGTGCCAAGCAGGTCGTCGATCTCGTCCGCATCCCCGACGCCGAGGCGCGCCGGGCCGAGCCGGGGTACGTGGGCCTTGCCTGGTAGAGCGCTGATCCTCGTCGAGAACCTGTCCGTCCCGTTCGACCGCAGGGTGTGGCAGGAGTCCACCACGCTGCGCGACGCGGGGTGGGAGGTGCACGTCATCTGTCCACAAGGGACTAAGCGGGACACCGAGCCGTACGTCGAGCTCGACGGGGTGCGGATCCACCGCTACCCGCTGCGGGCGGCGACCGGCGGCCCCGCCGGCTACCTCAAGGAGTACGGCTCGGCGGTCCGGCACACCTTCCGGCTGGCGCGCGGGATCGTCAAGGACGCCGGCCGGATCGACGTCGTCCACGCGTGCAACCCGCCGGACCTGCTGTTCCTCGTGGCCCGCAGGCTCAAGCGGCAGGGCGCGCGGTTCGTCTTCGACCAGCACGACCTCGTGCCGGAGCTGTACCTGTCCCGGTTCGACCGCGGCCAGGACCTCCTCTACCGCGCGGTGTGCCGGCTCGAGCGGTCCACCTACCGCGCCGCCGACGTCGTGATCTCCACGAACGAGAGCTACCGCGAGGTCGCGCTGACGCGTGGGGGCATGGCGCCGGAGAAGGTGTTCGTCGTCCGCAGCGCGCCCGCGGTCGAGCGGTTCCGGCAGGTCCCGGCCGAGCCGGAGCTCAAGCGGGGCAAGCGACACCTGCTCTGCTACCTCGGCGTGATGGGCCCGCAGGACGGCGTGGACTACGCGCTGCGCTCGCTGGCCGCGCTCCGCGACGAGCAGGGCCGCACCGACTGGCACGCGGTGTTCGTCGGCGCGGGCGACACCTTCGACGAGATGGTCGTGCTGGCCGCCGAGCTGGGCCTGGCCGACCAGGTCGAGTTCACCGGCCGGATCCCGGACGCGGACCTGGTGCGCTACCTGTCCACCGCGGACGTGTGCCTCTCGCCGGACCCGAAGAACCCGCTCAACGACGTGTCGACCATGAACAAGGTCATGGAGTACATGGCGATGGGCAAGCCGATGGTGTCCTTCGAGCTGCGCGAGGCCCGGGTCTCCGCCGCCGGCGCGGCGCTCTACGCACAGGCCAACGACGTGTCCGAGTTCGCCAAGCTCACCGCCCAGTTGCTCGACGATCCGGCCGAGCGGGCCCGGATGGGCGAGCTGGGCAAGGCACGCGTGGAGGGCGAGCTCTCGTGGGCGCACTCCAGCGCGGCGTTACTGCGTGCCTACGCAGCGGCACTCAATGACCGAGTGTGAAGGTTCTCGTTCGCAATTTACTAAGAGTCACCGAGTTTCTGTAACCGAAGCCGATTCCACGGCGACGGGATTCGTGCGGACCGACCCCATGTCAAGCGTCGACACGGGCCGACGTACCTCGAAAGGGGGCCCCCGCTGTGAACGACGACACGGTGCGGCTGTCCATGGTCGGACAGGTCTTCCGTAGGCGATGGCGCTTACTGCTGGTCTTCGCGATCCTCGGCGCCGTCGCCGGGGCCGGCGCCTCGCTCGTGCTCTCGCCCGGCTACGAGACCTCCGCCAACGTCCTTCTCCAGGGCAGCAGGCAGTCCGACGAGCTGCAGACCGAGGCTCGGGTCGCGACCAGCTCGGTCGTGCTCGACAACGCAGCCGAGGCGCTGCGCTGGGGCGGCACCGGGGCTGACCTGGAGAGCTCGGTGACCGCCGCGGTGGCCGACGGCAACGTCATCGCCATCACCGCCGACGCGGACACCCCCGAGCGGGCCCAGCAGCTCGCCGACCGGATGGCCCACGAGTACGTGGCGTTCTCCACCCAGCTCGCGCACGACACCGCGGGCGCCTCCGCGCAGGTCCAGCAGGAGCAGCAGGACGCCCTGCGCGACCAGATCAAGGCGACCAACGACCTGATCACCCAGCTGCACAGCGCCGCCAACGGCACCGGCGTCGAGAGCGTGCAGGCGCGCACCCAGCTCGAGGCGGTGCGCAGCTCGCTCAACGAGGCGATGATCGCGCTCAACGAGTCGGAGAGCTCGTCCAACCGCACTGGCCTGGTCGTGATGGGCCCGGCCGAGCGGCCGGCCGGCGAGGCCTCCCCGACGTTGCTCCAGCTCGTGGTCGGCGGCGCCCTGCTGGCCGTCCTGATCGGCGTGTTCGGCCACCTCTTCGCCGCCCGCTCGGACAAGCGGCTGCACACCGACGCCGAGGTCGGCTCCGCGCTCGGCACGGCGGTGCTGGGCACCGTCACCGTGCCGCACGAGCACCGGGTCGAGGTCCGCACCGAGCACCGGCCGCGCTGGCGCGTGCTGCTGCGCCGGCTCCTGCAGCAGGACGAGCCCTGGCTCGTCGAGCAGCTGCCGGTGGCCGAGAGCGAGCGCGACCAGACCACCCGCTACCGAAGGCTCGCGAGCAGGCTGCGGCGTGGCTCGGGCCCGCCGACGCACGCGATCGTCCTCGTCGCCGACGACGACCCCGAGGCCATCGCCGGTGTCGCCCGGCTCGCGATCACCGCCAGCGTCAACGAGCCGGTCGAGGTGGTGACCGACGTCCCCGCGTTCGCCGAGGCCGTCGCCCAGCTCGACCTCGCCGGCCCGCGACCGGTGATCTGGTCCACCTTCGACCCCCGGCCACCACGCCACCGCACGGTCCTGGAGCTGGTCGAGGTCTCGCCCGCCATGCCGACCGTGCCCGACGTCGACGACGTGACCGGGGTGGTGCTGGTGACCTCCGCCGGCACCCGGACCGCGTGGGAGCTCGTCGGGCTGAGCCAGGCCTGCGCCGACGCCGGGCACCAGGTGCTCGGGGCGGTGCTCGTGCACCGGTCCAGCCCGGCACCGGCCAAGCCGGCCGCGCCGCCTTCTCCCGCGGTGCCCAGCACCGACGACGCGATGGCGGGTATGCCGTGAGCGACAAGACCACGACCGTCCCGAGGTCCGCGTCGGCCGAGCCGCTGCTCGACATCACGCGGATCATGGTGGCCGTCCGCCGCAAGCGCCGCGTGTGGCTCTCCTTCGGCCTGCTCGGCCTGATCGCCGGCGGGCTGGTGGCGGTGTTCCTGCCGCCCGCGCCGACCGCGGTCACCCAGCTGATGGTCGTCCACGAGAACGACCAGCCGTCCGACTCCGGCACGCTCATGCGCACCGACGTCGCCGTGCTGCACACCACCCGGATCGCGGGTGAGGCGCTGAAGAAGCTCGGCGTCCACGAGAGCGCCGAGAACTTCCTCAAGTCCTACGAGGGCACCGGCCTCACCAACAACATGATGGAGATCCAGGTCAAGGGCACGAGCACGCAGGACGCGGTCAAGCGCGCCCAGGCCCTCGCCGACGCGTTCATCGACGACCACGTGCGGCGCACCCAGGACGCGGCCGCGGCCGACGCCAAGGCGCTGATCACCCAGCGCGGCCGGACCCAGGACGAGCTGAACAAGGTCAACGCCGCGATCAACACCGCGGCCGCCAAGATCGCCGCGGCGCTCGAGGACAAGGACGGCGACGGCGTGCCCGACGGGCCGCCCAACGGCGGCGTCAGCGCCACCGAGACCGAGTCGCTCTACGCCCGCCGGGCCGAGCTCACCTCGAAGATCACCGACCTGACCAACCGCGCGGAGCAGGCCGGCATCGGCGCGCCGCGGGTCAAGGCGGGCACCCAGATCGTCGACGCGCCGCGGCCGGTGAAGAGCTCGCTGCTCATGACCGGCGCCACCAACGCCGCGATCGGCTTCGGCCTGGCGCTCGCCGCCGGCATCACGACCGCCATGGTCACCGGCGTCGTGCGGGACCGGCCGGTGATGCGCGCGGACGTCGCCACGAACCTCGGCGCCTCGGTGGTCGCACAGCTGCCGGTCCCGCACCGCGGGCTCGCCAGGCTGTGGCGCGGCTCGAAGGTCGTCCAGGAACGCAGGCGGGTGGCCGCGACGCTCGTGCGGCTGGTCCGCGCCGGCACCGGCTCGGTGTCGGTGCTCGAGCTGGGCTCCAGGCGCATGGCCGCCGCGCTCACCCTCGACGTCGCCAGCGAGCTGGCCAACGACCGCGAGGTCGTCATCGTCGAGGACCCGGCCGGCCGGGTGGTCGCCGACGACCTGCCCGGGCGCCGGCTGGAAGAGGTCATCGGCCGGGCCGACCGGCCCATCCGGATCATCGGCGCCGACGACACCTCGCCGGTCGTCGCGGGCGAGGCCCGCGTCGGCATCGGCTCGGTCGCGCCGGGCACCGCGTGGACCGACCTCACCCACCTGGGCGGGGAGACGCTGCTCGTCGTCCGCACCGGGTTCGCCAACACCGCGTGGCTGCACACCGTGGCCCGCCAGCTCGCCGACGCCCGCATCCCGATCATCGGCGTCGTGCTGGTCGACCCCGACCCCCGGGACCGCTCCGACGGCACCCTCTGGGACGGCCTCCACACCGCTCTGCGCGGCCGCGCGGGCCACGTGCCCGCGGTCAACGGCAGCCAGGTGACGAACGGGACCAGCGTCAACGGCACCAGCGCCAACGGGACCAGCGTCAACGGCACCAGTGGGACGAGCGCCCCGCCGCCCGCCCTGCCGAGCCTCGTGCCCGACGCCGTGCCGGTGGTCGTGCCGGTGGTGGTGCCGGTGGGCACCCGGGCCGACGACACCAACGGCACCAACGGCACCGCGGACCTGCCCACCAAGCGGTTCGCGCCCGTCCAGCCGCACCTGAGGAACGGGCACGGCACCCGGAACGGCACCACGACGGCCCCCGCCGTGAGCACACCGGCCCCGGAGCCCACGCCGGTCGCCAACACCAGCACGAGCACCACCGGCGAGCAGTCGGTGCACGACCTGCCCACCAAGCGGTTCGCGCCGGTGCGGCCCGAGGACGTCGAAGAGCTCCTGCGCCGCAGGAACAAGGGCTGAGAGGGGCCGAAGGAAACTCATGTGCGGCATCGCAGGCGCGTATCTCTGGCCGGACGGCGGTCCGCTGACCGACCGGCTCACCGAGACGCTCGCGCACCGCGGCCCGGACGGGTCCGGCCGCTACACGCACCGGGCCGGCGGCCACACGACGGGCGGCGAGGTCCACTTGGGACACAGACGCCTGTCGATCATCGACCTGTCGGAGACCGGAGCCCAGCCGATGGTCTCCGACGGGCTCGCCATCACCTACAACGGCGAGCTCTACAACGCCCCGGAGCTGCGCGCCGAGCTCGAGGCGGCCGGCGTGCGGTTCCGCGGCACGTCCGACACCGAGGTCGTGCTGGAGGCGTGGCGGCGCTGGGGCACCGACAGCCTGCCGAGGCTGCGCGGCATGTTCGCGTTCGGCATGTTCGACGAGCGCACCGGCGAGCTGACCCTGGTCCGCGACCAGCTCGGCATCAAGCCGCTGTTCCTCGTGCGCCGCGGCGGGTCCGTCGTGTTCGCCTCCGAGCTCAAGGCGCTGGCCGCCGAGCTGGGTGGTCAGCTGCGGGTCGACGACGGCGCGCTCGTCGCGTCGCTGCTCTACTACTGGGTCCCCGACCAGCGGTGCGCGTTCCGCGAGGCCGAGAAGCTGGCGCCGGGCACGTGGCTGCGGCTGCGCCCGGACGGCACCAGCCGGCGCGGCACCTACTGGGACATCAAGAAGGTCGCCGAGGAGGCGCAGCACCTGCCGCCGCTGGACCTCGACGCGGTGATCGCCGAGTCGACCCGCAAGCACCTGCTCGCCGACGTCCCGGTCGCCACGTTCCTCTCCGGCGGCCTCGACTCCAGCTACCTCACCGCGCTCGCCGCCCGCTACCAGCCCGGGATCTCCGCCTACACCATCGGTTTCCGCGCCGAGGACGCCAAGTTCGAGGCGATGCCGGACGACCTGCGCTATGCCCGGGTGGTGGCCGAGAAGTTCGGCGTGGACCTGCACGAGATCGAGATCGCGCCGCGGGTGCTGGACCTGCTGCCGAAGATGACCTACCACCTCGACGAGCCGATCGGCGACCCCGCGGCCATCAACACCTACCTCATCTGCACCGCGGCCCGCGAGGCCGGCGTGAAGGTGATGCTGTCCGGGATGGGTGCCGACGAGCTGTTCGCCGGCTACCGCAAGCATCTCGCGAACCTGCTGGCGCTGCGCTACCAGCGGGTGCCGGGCCTGCTGCGCCGTCCACTCGAGACGGTCGTGGACCGGCTGCCGGTGGCCACCGCGCGCCGCGGCTACCGGTCGGTGCGCTTCGCCAAGCGGTTCCTGTCCTTCGCCGAGCTGCCCGAGGAGACCGCGTTCCGGCGCAGCTACACCATGTACGACCGCGGCGAGCTGCTGAGCCTCGTCAACCCGGACCTCGCGTCCACTGTGGACGACGTGCTGACCGAGCACGCGGACACCTACAACGACAACGCCCTGGCCGACCACGTGAACCGGATGTGCCTGGCCGACGCGCGGTTGTTCCTGCCCGGGCTCAACCTCGCCTACACCGACCGCTCGAGCATGGCCGCGTCCACCGAGGTGCGGGTGCCGTTCGTGGACGTCGAGGTGGTCAAGGCCGCGTTCCGCATCCCGGGCAAGGCCAAGATCGCCGGCCGGCAGGGGAAGGCGGCGCTCAAGGAGGCCGCCAGGTCGATCCTGCCGAAGGAGATCGTCTACCGGCCCAAGGGCCTGTTCAGCGCGCCGCTGCGGGCCTGGATGAGCCGCGACCTCGCCCCGCTGGTGCGCGAGGTCGTCAACGAGGGCCTGCTGGTGCGGTCGGGCCTGCTGCGACGGGAGGCCCTGCAGCGCCTCGTCGACGAGGACGCCGCCGGCCAGCAGGACCGCTCCAAGCACCTGTGGCACGTGCTGACGCTGGAGCACTGGTACCGCGGCGCGACCGCGAACGCGCCGGAGCGAGCCCTCGCCAAACCGAGCCTCGGGGGAACGTGACGCACGCCGGCCACAGGTACGTGGCCGCCAGGACGATCGCCGCACGACGCGACCAAAGGTCTTAGTTCCGGAGAGGCGGAAATGAAGCAGGTAGTGCAGAACTACAAGAGCGGGGAGCTGACCCTGCTCGACGTCCCGGTGCCCGCGGGCAAGCCCGGCGGCGTGCTGGTGCGCACCGCGTTCTCGCTGATCTCCACCGGCACCGAGCTGATGAAGGTGTCCGAGGCCGGCAAGTCGTTGGTGGGCAAGGCGAAGGCGCGGCCGGACCAGGTGGCGAAGGTGATGCAGAGCGTGGCCACCAACGGCCTGGCCGCCACCTACCGCAAGGTCACCAGCAAGCTCGACTCCTACACCCCGCTCGGCTACTCGCTCTGCGGTGTCGTGGTGGAGGTCGGCGCCGGGATCGACGACGTCGCGGTGGGCGACCTCGTGGCCTGCGCGGGCAACGAGCACGCGCTGCACGCCGAGCTGAACTGGGTGCCGAAGAACCTCTACGCCCGGGTGCCCGACGGCGTCGACCCGCGACACGCGGCGTTCGCGACGGTCGGCTCGATCGCCATGCAGGGGGTGCGGCGCGGCGAGCCGCAGCTCGGCGACGTCGCCCTGGTCATCGGCCTCGGGCTCATCGGCCAGCTGGTCGTGCAGCTGCTGGCGGCCTCCGGCGTGCGGGTGCTCGGCGTGGACCCCGACCCCGGCCGCTGCGAGCTGGCCGAGCGGCTCGGCGCGCTGGTGTGCGCGCATCCCGGCTCGGGCGTGGTGGACGCGGCGGTCGGCGAGATCACCGGCGGGCACGGCGTCGACCAGGTGTACCTGGCGGCGGGCGGCAGCACGAACGAGCCGGTGGAGCTGGCCGCGAAGCTGTCCCGGGACCGCGGCACGGTCGTCGACATCGGCAAGTGCTCGCTGAACCTGCCGTGGAACGCCTACTACGAGAAGGAGCTTGACGTCCGGTTCTCCCGCTCCTACGGCCCCGGCCGCTACGACCCGTCCTACGAGCTGGAGGGCCGGGACTACCCGAT
The DNA here is from genome assembly GCF_036402745.1 of Actinophytocola sp. Lineage (GTDB taxonomy): Bacteria > Actinomycetota > Actinomycetes > Mycobacteriales > Pseudonocardiaceae > Actinophytocola. The sequence goes on from NZ_DASWSJ010000151.1 coordinate 16,392, forward strand.
CGGCTACGTGCGCTGGACCGAGCGCCGCAACCTGGAGTGCTTCCTCGACCTCGCCGCCCGCGGCCTGGTCGACGTCGAGCCGCTGATCTCGCACGTGGCCGACTTCGCCGACGCCACCGGGACCTACGCGGCGCTGGGCGGTGGCGAGCTGAAGGCCGTCGCGGTGCTGTTCCGCTACCCGGACGCCGGCCCGGACGCCGCCGCCGAGCCCGTCGTGCTCACGGTTCCCGTCGCCGCCGACGGCTCGGTGCCCCGCGCGAAGTGGCAGCGCCGCGTCGGGCCGGTGCGGGTGGGCTTCGTCGGCGCTGGCAACTACGCCTCGTCGATGCTGCTGCCGCACCTGGTGGAGCGCGAGGACGTCGCGCTGCGCCACGTCGTCACCACCACGGCGCTGTCGGCGGCGAACGCGCGGCGCAAGTTCGGCTTCGCCGCGGCGTCGACGGACCTGGACTCGGTGCTGGACAACGACGACATCGACGCGGTGTTCGTGGTGACCCGGCACAGCTCGCACGCCGAGCTGACCGCGCGGGCCCTGCGGGCCGGCAAGGCCGTGTTCGTCGAGAAGCCGCTGGCGCTGTCCGAGGCCGAGGTGGGCGTCGTGCTGGACGCCATCGCCGAGTCCGGCAACGACCGGCTGCAGGTCGGCTTCAACCGCCGGTTCGCGCCGCTGCTGCGCCAGGCCAAGCACCAGTTCGGCACCCGGGTCGGCCCGGCGTCGGTGCGCTACCTGGTCAACGCGGGCAAGCTCGACCACGGCTCCTGGTACAACCAGGCCGGCAGCGAGGGCTCCCGGTTCGCCGGCGAGGGCGGCCACTTCGTCGACACGGTCAGCTGGCTGCTCGACGGCGACCCCACGTCGGTCTACGCGGCAGCCACCCCCGGCCAGGACGACCTGCAGATCGTGCTGCGCTACCCGGACGGCTCGACCGCCACGATCACCTACGCCACCACCGGCGCGCCCGGCTTCCCGAAGGAGACGCTCGACCTCGTCGCGGACAAGAAGGTGCTGCGGCTGGACGACTTCGTGCGCGCGTCGGTGTTCGCCCGCAAGCGCTGGGCCACCCCGCGGCTGCCGCGCGGGCGGGACAAGGGGCAGCGCGCCGAGCTGGACGCCTTCCTCGCCGCAGTGGCCGGCGGCGGCCCGATGCCGGTCCCGGTCGACTCGCTCGTCGCGACCACGCTCGCGACGCTGGCCGTGCAGACCAGCCTGAACACCGGCGCGCCGGTGCGGCTGGAGCTGCCGGCGGCCGCTCCGGCCACGAACGGCTCTGCGTCGAACGGCGTACCGAGATGATGTCGCCCGGCTGGTATCTGCGCAGGCTGTCCCGGATGGGACCGCACGAGGTCGCCGGCCGCGCGGGGGACGTGCTGCGCAAGCGCCGCTGGCGCAAGGAGCTCACCGACCCGGCGACCGCGACCTGGCTGCCGCGCCGGGAGTTCGCCCAGGTGCCCGCGCTGCCGGAGGTGCCGGCGGACGCGGTGAAGCGGCTCGTCGAGACGGCCGACCGGTACCTGGAGGGCCGGGCCGAGTTCTTCGGCGTGGCCCGCGAGGACCTGGTGGCGCCGGACTGGTCGGCCGACCCGCGCACCGGCCGGCGCGCACCAGAGGACGTCTACTCGTTCGACATCGCCTACCGCAGCGAGGACGCGGTCGGCGACATCAAGCAGATCTGGGAGCCGTCGCGCCACCAGCACCTGACCGTGCTGGCCGCGGCGTACGCGCTGACCGGCGACGAGCGGTACGCCACGAGGGTCGCCGAGCACCTGCGGTCGTGGTGGGCGGCGAACCCGCCGATGCGCGGCGTGCACTGGGTCAGCGGGATCGAGCTGGGCATCCGGCTGCTGTCGTGGGTGTGGGTGCGCCGGCTGCTCGACGGCTGGGCGGAGGCGCCCGGGCTGTTCGAGGACAACCCCGAGGCGCTGGCGCAGATCTGGCACCACCAGCGCTGGCTCGCCGCGTTCGAAAGCCGCGGCTCGTCGGCGAACAACCACGTGATCGCCGAGGCCGCGGGCCAGCTCGCGGCCGCGAGCGCGTTCCCGTGGTTCCCGCAGTCCACCGGCTGGCGGGCCGGCGCCATGCGCCTGCTCGACGAGCAGCTGCGGCGCAACACGTTCGGCTCCGGGCTCAACCGCGAGCTGGCCACCGAGTACCACGGCCTGGTCCTGGAGCTGGGGCTCGCGGGCGCGCTCGAGGCGCGGGCGGCCGGGGTGGCGGTGCCCGAGTCGACCTGGCTGGTGCTGCTGGGCATGTGCGACGCGCTGGCCGCGATCGTCGACACCACGCTGCACCCGCCGCGCCAGGGCGACGCCGACGACGGCCACGGGCTGGTGCTCGACGGTGCCGGCACGCACCGCTGGGCCTCGCTGCTCGCCACCGGCGACGCGGTGTTCGGCCGCCTCGACTGGTGGCCAGGAGTCACCGGGACCGACGTCCGCACCCCGCTGCTCGCCGCCCTCGCCGGCCGCCTCGACGTGACCGCGGTCCGGCCGGCGCAGCGCCCGGGGCACCTCGCCGACGCCGGGCTCACGATCCTGCGTGCCACCGACGACACCGGCGAGATCTGGTGCCGCTGCGACGGCGGCCCGCACGGGTTCCTGTCGATCGCCGCGCACGCACACGCCGACGCGCTGTCGCTGGAGGTCCGGCACGACGGCGTGGACGTCCTCGCCGACCCCGGCACCTACTGCTACCACGGGCAGCCGCGGTGGCGCTCGTACTTCCGGTCCACGCTCGGGCACAACACGCTCGAGCTGGACGGCAAGGACCAGTCCACGAGCGGCGGGCCGTTCCTGTGGACCCGCCACGCGCACACCGAGGTGATCCTCGCGCGGGCCGCGCGGTGGAGCGCCGAGCACGACGGCTACGGCGCGACGCACCGGCGCTCGGTGGACCTCGACGGCCGGGCCCGCGAGCTGCGGGTGACCGACGAGGTGCACGGGCACGGCGAGCACGCCGGCCGGCTCGCGTTCCACCTGGGCCCCGAGATCGAGGTCGAACTGGCCGGCAGCACGGCACACCTGAGCTGGCCCGGCCACACGGCCACGCTCCAGCTTCCCGCGCGCCTGGACTGGTCCGCGCACCGCGGCGAGACCAGCCCTCCGCTGGGGTGGTACTCGCCCGGCTTCGGCCGCCGCGAGCCCGCCTGGACGGTGCTCGGCAGCGGTCCCGTCCGAGGCGGCGACACCCTGCTCACCCTGCTTCGCTTCGATCGTTAGCGGTACCTGGAGGTTCTACTGTGGACACTCGGCAATGGACCCGCGCCCGGCGCGCGGTGTTGCTGTGCGCACTGTCGCCGTTGCTGTTCGCGTGCACCTCCACCCCGGCGGGCAACGGCGCGACCGACCTCAACGGGTTCACCAGCAAGGCACCGACCGGCGCGGTGGCCGCCGTGTGCGGGCACACCAAACCCGGCCCGAAGGCCGCGCCCGCGGGCGCGATCACGGTCGACCCCGGCGTCGACAACGACCTCGCCACCAAGACCGAGGCGAGCCCGGCCGGCAGCACGTTCTGGCTGTCGCCCGGCAAGCACACGCTCACCGAGGACGAGTACGGCTCGGTGGCCCCCAAGGACGGCGACACCTACCTCGGCGCCCCCGGCGCGACCCTCGACGGCCGCGGCAAGAACCGCTACGCGTTCGTGTTCACCTCGTCGAACGTGACGATCAGGGGCCTCACCATCCGCGGCTTCGTGCCGCCCGCCAACGAGGGCGTGGTCAACCACGACTCCGGGGACGGCTGGGTCATCGAGGACAACACGATCGAGGAGAACGGCGGCGCGGGCATGATGGCCGGCGCCCGCCAGCAGGTGCGCGGCAACTGCGTGCGCGACAACGGCCAGTACGGGATGAACGCCTACAAGGACGGCGACACGATCACCGGCCTGGTCGTCGAGGGCAACGAGATCGTCGGCAACAACACCGACGACTGGGAGACCAAGGTCGAGGGCTGCGGCTGCACCGGCGGGGTCAAGTTCTGGCACGTCAACGGGGCCGACGTCCGCGGCAACTGGGTGCACGACAACCGCGGGGCGGGCCTGTGGGCCGACACCAACAACAACGACTTCGTCATCGAGGGCAACCTCATCGAGGACAACGACGCCTCGGCGATCTTCTACGAGACCAGCTACAACGCGGTCATCAGGGACAACACGCTGCGGCGCAACAACTGGGTGGAGGGCAAGGACTTCGCGAGCCGGGGCGACCCCTTCCCGTCCGCGTCGATCTACATCTCCGAGGCCGGCGGCGAGCCGAGGGTCAAGGCTCGCACCGACAAGATCGAGATCTCCGGCAACAACCTCGAGGACAACTGGTCGGGGATCACGTTGTGGGAGAACGCGGACCGCTTCTGCAACAGCGCGGCCAACACCTCCACCGGCATCTGCACCCGGGTGGTGGACAAGACCTCGAAGTGCGCCCAGCCGGCCATCGCGGACAAGCCCCTCTACGACGACTGCCGGTGGCGCACCCAGCGGGTGGACATCCACGACAACCGGTTCGCGTTCGACCCGAAGGCGATGGGCTGCACGTCCCCGATGTGCGCGCGGATGGCGGTCATCTCCAACGTCGGCACCTACCCGGACTGGTCGCCCTACCTCGACGACGTGATCCAGAACGCGATCACCTTCGAGCAGGACAACCACTGGCACGCCAACGTCTACTTAGGACCGTGGAAGTTCATGCCGTTCGACACCCAGACGACGCTGGACTCGGCCGACTGGCAGGACGACCCGTACAACCAGGACCAGGACAGCACCTTCACCCTCGCAGGCGGGTGAGCGGTGGCGACAAGGAGCAGCATGAACGAGACCGACGTCCAGTCGTTCTGGAACGCGCACCCGTGCGGCGACCACATCGTCGGCGGCCTGCACGGCGCGTTCGCCGACGACTACGAGAGCTTCTTCGCCTCCTACGACGCGTGGCGCTACCGGCAGGAGGGCCACATCCCCGCCTGCCTGGACCGCACGGACTGGCGGGACAAGAAGGTGCTCGAGATCGGGCTCGGCCAGGGCGCGGAGTCCGAGCAGCTGATCCGCCGCGGCGCCCGCTGGTCCGGCCTCGACCTCACGAGCGAGTCGGTGGACCGGGTCCGGGCCCGGCTGACCATCCGCGACCTGCCGCACGACGGCCTGCGCCAGGGCAGCGCGCTGGACATCCCCTGGCCGGACAACACGTTCGACGTCGTGTTCAGCCACGGCGTGCTGCACCACATCCCGGACATCCTCGGCGCGCAGGCGCAGATCCACCGGGTGCTCAAGCCCGGCGGCACGCTCGTCGCGATGCTCTATGCCCGCTCCTCGCTGAACTACCAGGTGAGCATCCGGCTCGTGCGCCGGGCGACGCTCGCGGCGGCCTACCCGCTGCGGCGCACCAGGCTGGCCCGCTCCTCGCCGATGCTGCGCCAGCACCTGGACAACGCCGAGCGGGTGGGGCTGCGCGAGTACCTCAAGCTCGACAACTTCACCCACCGCAGCACCGACGGGCCGCTCAACCCGTTCGCCCGGGTGTACTCCAACCGCGAGGTGGCCCGGGACTTCCGCGACTTCGAGCTGCTCGAGTCCTACCAGCGCTACCTGCACGCCCCGCCGCTGCCGGTGCACGGCCTGGGCAGCGGCAGCCGGCTCGGCTGGCACCTGTGGGTGCGCCTGCGAGCCAGATCGTGAGCGTCACCGAGCAGCCGGCGGCGCCGGCCGAGTCCACCCGCCCGGAGCCCGAGCGGGTGCCCAAGCTCGTCGGCGCCGCGTGGGTGCTGATGCTCGTCAACACGCTCGGTTCCCAGGGGCCGCAGACGATCCTGCCCATCCCGCGGCCGCTGATCCAGATGATCACGATGGGCGCGGTGGGCGCCGCGTTCGTCCTCGCGCTCGTGGTCAACCCGCGGGTCCAGCTGCGGCCGAGCGCGTACCTGCTGATGCTGACCGTGCTCGTCGTGGTCAGCTTCGCCAGCAGCGGCCAGCTCACCGGCGGGTTGGGCTCGCTGTTCCGCAGCTTCCGGTTCGCGTTGTTCGTCACCACGCTGTGGCTGCTCACCCGCTGGTGGGGCAACGGCATGGTGTTCGTGCGACATCACGTCCGCTTCCTGGGCGCGGTGCTCGCCACGGTGGCCGTCGGTCTCGTCGTCGCGCCCGGGCTCGCCCGGCCGTCGCTCTACGACGGGCGGCTCGTCGGCGTGATCTGGCCGCTCACCGCGCCGCAGGTCGGCCAGTACGGGGCCATCGTCGCGGGCCTGGTGGTGATGCTGTGGCTGAGCAAGCTCACCGACGGGCGCAGCGTCGCGCTCATCGCCGGGCCGGCGGTCGTGCTGCTGCTCCTGAGCCACACCAGGACCGCCACCCTCGGCCTCGTCGTCGGGCTCCTGGTCGCCGGGCTGTCGCTGTTCCTCACCAACGCCCGCGCCCGGCGCGCGTTCGCCTGGGGCACGATCGTCGTCGGCGTCGTCGCGGTCGGGTTCGCCTCCGCCGTCCAGACCTGGGTCCTGCGGGGCCAGGACACGGAGAACTTCGCCAACCTCACCGGCCGGCAGAAGACGTGGAACGCGCTGCTGGACCAGCCGCGGTCGCTGATGCAGGAGGTGTTCGGCCTCGGCCTGACCAACAAGTCCTTCAACGGTCTGCCGATCGACAGCAGCTGGCTGTCGGTCTACTACGAGCAGGGCCTGGTCGGGGTGGCGCTCGTGGCGCTGTTCCTGCTCACCCTCGTGGTCATCGCCGCGCTGCGGCCACCGTCCCCGGCGCGTGCGTGCGCGGTGTTCCTGATCGTGTACTGCCTGGTGTCCTCCTACACCGAGTCCGGGCTCGGCGACGCCTCCCCGTACCTGCTGCACCTGGCGATCGCGGCCGCGCTGCTGACCAGACGCGCGCCGGCCGAATCCGAATTAGACCGTCCACAAAGGATCCCAAGATGACCGCGGCGCACCGCATCGTAACGGCGACCGCGATCCCGACGACCTTCAGACGGGGAGTGCGAGAGGTGGTCCAACCGTGACCCAGGCAGGTGTTCTTCTCGACCGGGACGGCACGATCATCGTCGACCACGGTTACGTCGGCTCGGTCGACCGGGTCGAGTTCATCGACGGCTCGATCGAGGCCATCGCCGCGCTCAACGCGGCGGGGATCCCGGTCGCCGTCGTCACCAACCAGGCGGGCGTCGCGCGGGGCCACTACGGCATCGAGGACGTCCAGCAGGTCCACAAGCACATGATCGCCGAGCTCGCCCGGCACGGCGCGTACGTCGACCTGTGGCTGTTCTGCCCGTACCACCCGGACGGCACCGTGGAGGCGTTCGCGCGCACCAGCGCCGACCGCAAGCCCGGCCCCGGCATGGCGCTGGCCGCGGCCCAGAACCTCGACCTCGACCTGTCCGTGTCGTGGGTGGTCGGCGACCGGATAACCGACCTCGGCATGGCCCGCGCGGTGGGCGCGCGGCCGCTGTTCGTCGGCCCCGCCACCAGCCCGGACCCGGACGTCACGTCGTTCCCGGACCTCGCGAGCGCCGTCGAGTTCATCCTCGCCGAGTTCATCCTCGCCGAGGCCGCCGAGGTCTCCGGCGGCCGGCGCGCCGAGCGGGTGAAGTTCCCCGCCCACCGCTTCGACGAGGCCGACGCGTACGGCGGCGCCTACGTCGCCGAGCTCGCCCGCACGTTCGCCACCGTCGACCTCGCCGACATCCGGCGCGCCGCCGACGTGCTGACCCAGGCCTACACCCGCGACGCGGTCGTCTTCTCCTGCGGCAACGGCGGTTCCGCGTCGATCGCGAACCACCTGCAGTGCGACCACGTGAAGGGCATCCGCAACGGCACCGACCTCACCCCGCGCGTGGTCAGCCTCAGCACCAACGTCGAGCTGCTCACCGCGATCGCCAACGACCTCAGCTACGACTCGGTCTTCGAGTACCAGCTGCAGTCCCAGGCGCGGCCGGGCGACGTGCTGATCGCGGTGTCCTCCTCGGGCCGCTCGCCCAACATCCTGCGCGCGCTGGAGTGGGCCCGGGCCCACGGCATGCAGACCATCGCGCTGACCGGGTTCGACGGTGGCGCGGCCCGGCGGGCCGCCGCGGTCGCCGTCCACGTCGACTCGGGCAACTACGGCGTCATCGAGGACGCCCACCAGGCCTGCATGCACCTCCTCGCCCAGTACGTCCGACAGTCACGGATGAGTCCAGATGCCGTCGCAGCAACCACGTTCTGACCGCATGCGGGTCGCCATCAACCTGCTCACCGACGATCCCGACAACCCCTCCGGTGCGCACTGGTTCTGGACCCGCATGATCCCCGAGATGGCCAAGCGCCTCACCGACAGCGAGGAGCTGCACCTGCTGGTGAGCCCCAAGCTGCGGCCGATGCACGAGGGCTACGGGCCGAACGTCCACTACATCACCTACCCGTGGTCCAACGAGCGGCCGCCGCTGCGCACCGCGAGCGAGCACCTCTACTCCCCGCTGCGGCTGCCGCGGTCGGGGATCGACGTGTTCTCCACGCTCATGGCGCCCATCGTCAAGCCGGCTCCCGGGCTCGTCGTGCACATCAAGACCATGCACGCGTACACGGCGCCGGGGTCGGTGCGCCTCGCCGCGCGCGTCTACCGGCGGCTGGCCTACCCGCACACCGCGCGGGCCGCCGACGCGATCATCATCAACTCGGAGAGCCTGCGCTCGGAGCTGCACCGCTACCTCGAGGTGGACCCGGCGAAGGTGCACCTGATCCCGGAGGCGGTCGACCACGAGCTCTTCCACCCGGGCGACCGGGACGAGGCGCGGGAGCGGGTGCGCCGCGACTACGGCGTCACCAAGCCGTTCGTGCTGTTCGTGTCCTCGCTGTGGCGGTACAAGAACTGCGGCGGGCTGATCCGCGCGTTCGCCGCCGCCAAGGCCCAGCTCGGCGACCGGCAGCTCGTCGTGGTCGGGCCGGGGCGCGACGAGGAGTACGCCGCCGAGCTGCGCACGCTGGCCGAGAGCCTGGGCGTGGCCGGGGACATCGTGTGGGTCGGCGGCGTGCCGCTCGAGGAGACCGTGCACTTCTACCGCAGCGCCGACGTGTTCGTGTACCCGTCGTTCAACGAGACCTTCGGCCTGCCGATCCTCGAGGGGATGGCGTCCGCGTGCCCGGTGGTCACCTCGAACGCGACCGCGATGCCCGAGACCGCGGGCGGGGCGGCGCTGCTCGCCGACCCGAACGACCCGGAGTCGATCGCCGACGCCATCGTCGAGGCCTGCGGCGCCGAGGGCCCGCGGCTGCGCGCGGCCGGGCCGGTGCGGGCGGGCGAGTTCACCTGGACCGCCACCGCCGAGGCCACCCTGGAGGTCTACCGCGCCGTCCACTCGCGACGGTCCACTCGGGAGGGACGGCGATGAGGGTCCTGGTCACCGGCGGCGCCGGGTTCATCGGCTCGCACACCTGCGACCGGCTGGTGTCGCTCGGCCACGACGTGGTGGTGCTGGACAGCTTGACCGCGCCGGTGCACCGCGACCGCACGCCGAGCTACCTGACGCCGGGCGTGGACCTGTTCGTCGGCGACGTGCGCAACCGCGACCTGCTCGCCAACCTGCTGCGCCGGGTGGACGCGGTGTACCACTTCGCCGCCTACCAGGACTACCTGACCGACTTCTCCACCTTCACCGACGTCAACGTCACCTCGACCGCGTTGCTGTACGAGACCATCGTCGCCGAGAGGCTGGACCTGCGGCGGGTGGTCGTCGCGTCCTCGCAGTCGGCGATGGGCGAGGGCCTCTACCGGTGCGCGACGCACGGCGAGCAGACGCCCGACATGCGGCCGGAGTTCGCGCTCGCCCGGTCCCGGTGGGACATCGCGTGCCGGGTCTGCGGCGGGCCGCTCGAGCTGCAGGCCACGCCGGAGCGGATCGCCAACCCGCAGAACGCCTACGGGATGTCGAAGTACGCCGAGGAGCTGGTGGCGATCAACCTCGGCCGCCGCTACGACATCCCCACCGTCGCGCTGCGGTACAGCATCGTGCAGGGCCCGCGGCAGTCGGTCTTCAACGCCTACTCCGGCGCCTGCCGGATCTTCAACCTGCACTACCTGCTGGGCGGCGCGCCGACCCTGTACGAGGACGGCCTGGCGATCCGGGACTACGTGAACATCCACGACGTGGTGGACGCCAACCTGCTCGTGCTCACCGACGACCGCGCGGCCGGCACCGTCTTCAACGTCGGCGGCGGCACCGCGTACACCACCGAGCAGTTCGCCGAGGTCGTGCGCCGCCAGTACGGCTCGCGGGAGCCGGGCCGGGTCAGCGGCGAGTACCGCTTCGGCGACACCCGGCACATCCTCTCCGACATCGACGCCATCAAGCAGCTCGGCTGGGCACCGCGGCGCACGCCGGCGGACTCGGTGGCCGAGTACGCCGAGTGGCTCGCGGGCATGGAGGGCCTCGACGAGATCCTCGCCGCGGCCGACGCCAAGATGCGCGCGCTCGGCGTGGTCCGCAAGGCAGCCACGTGAAGGCCTTCCTGCTCGCCGCCGGCCTCGGCACCCGCCTGCGGCCGATCACCGACAGCACGCCGAAGTGCCTGCTGCGGATCGGATCCCGGACGCTGCTCGACATCTGGCTGGACGCGCTCGCCGGCGTCGGCGTGCGCGAGGTGCTGGTCAACACCCACCACCTGGCCCCGCTCGTCCGCTCGCACGTGGCCGCGCGGTCCGGCGCGCCGCTCGTGCGCGTCGTGCACGAGCCGCGGCTCCTCGGCAGCGCCGGGACGCTCGTGGCGAACCGCGAGTTCGTCTCGGGCGAGGACATGTTCCTCGCGGTCAACGCGGACAACCTCACCGACTTCGACCTCGAGACGCTCGTCGACGCGCACCGGGCGGGCGGCGCGATCGCCACGCTGACCCTGTTCCACGCGCCCGACCCGACCCGGTGCGGGATCGTCGAGGTGGGGCCGGACGGCACGGTGACCGGCTTCGTGGAGAAGCCCACCGCCCCGCCGGGCGACCTCGCCAACGCCGGCGTCTACGCGTTCGCGCCGGGGGTGCTCGACCTCATCGAGGACCCGCTCCCGAAGGACATCGGCTACGACCTCCTGCCCCGGCTGGTCGGCCGCGCCCGCGCGATCTCCCTGGACGACGCGTACTTCATCGACATCGGCACGCCGGCCGCGCTGGCCCGTGCCCGGGACGAGTGGCAAGGCAGGCGCGCATCATGATCATCACCCAGACACCGCTGCGGGTCGGCCTGGTGGGCGGCGGGACCGACCTGCCGAGCTACTACCGCGAGCACGGCGGCCGGGTGCTCAACGCGGCCATCGACAAGTACGTGTACGTGGTCGTCAAGCAGCGCTTCGACGACGACATCTACGTCAACTACTCGAAGAAGGAGATCGTCTCCCGGGTCGAGGACCTCGAGCACGAGCTGGTCCGCGAGGCGTTGCACATGGCCGGGATCCGCGGCGGCGTGGAGATCACCACGCTCGCCGACATCCCGTCCGCGGGCTCGGGCCTCGGCTCGTCGTCGTCGGTCACCGTGGGGCTGCTGCACGCGTTGTTCGCCTACCAGGGCAAGCAGCTCTCCGCCGAGGACCTCGCCGAGCGCGCGTGCACCATCGAGATCGACCGCTGCCGCAAGCCCATCGGCAAGCAGGACCAGTACGCGGCCGCGTTCGGCGGGCTCTGCGACATCCACTTCGGCCCGGGCGACCGGACCGTGGTCGACCAGATCCAGCTCACCCCCGGCGACCGCCGGGCGATGCAGGACGAGCTGCTGCTGTTCTTCACCGGCATCACCCGCAGCGCCGACACGATCCTCAAGGAGCAGACCGCCAACATCGCCGACCGGCTCCCGCAGCTGCACCAGCTGCGCGACCTCGCCGGCGAGGCGGCGAGCGGCCTGCGGGCCGGCGACCTGGGCTCGCTGGGTATCGCGCTGGCCAAGAGCTGGCAGGCCAAGCGGGCGCTCGCGGCCGGCGTGTCCAACGGGCAGATCGACCAGGCGGTCGAGGCCGCGCTCGGGGCAGGCGCGTCCGGCGCCAAGGTCACCGGCGCGGGCGGCGGCGGCTTCCTGCTGGTGACGTGTCCCGTCGAGCATCAGCGCGCCGTGCGGGCGCAGCTCTCGGGTATGAAGGAGCTGCCGATCAAGCTCGAGCCGGTCGGCTCCCGGGTCATCTTCAACGTCCACCACGACATCTGGAGCTGAGTGAGCCTCCCGCTGCCGACCCTGCCGCCTGCTCTTCGCCGCCCCCTGGCCGTCCTCGCGGTGCTCGCCGCGGTGGTCGTCGTCGCGCTGGGCGTCCGGTTCGCCGGGGAGAGTTCAGCCGGGCCGCTGGACGCGAAGCTGCTGCCCTGGCTGGAGAGCTCGACGTCGGCGTACCGCCCGCTGGCGCTCACCATCGACTTCGCCGGCGAGCCGGTGGGCCTGGCCTCGCTGGTCGTGCTGCTCACGGCGGTGTCGCTGCTCCTGCGCCGACCTCGGATGGCCGTACTCGTGGTGCTGGGCACCGGCCTGACGATCACCGCGACGACCGCCATCAAACCGTTCGTGAACCGCCACATCCACGGCGACTTCCTGTCCTACCCGAGCGGCCACACCGCGTCGGCGACCGCGCTGGCCATGATCGCGGTGATGCTCGCCTGGCACCGCCTGCGACCGGTCGCCGCCTTCGCACTGATGCTGGCCGTGGCCCTGGTGGTGGGCGCGGCCGCGGCGTGGGCGCAGGCGGGCCTGGTGGCCCACTACCCGACCGACACCGTCGGCGGCTGGTGCACCGCGCTGGCCGTGGTCCCGGCGACGGCATGGCTCATCGACCGGGCCGCCGCCTGGCGCACGTCCCGCCGCACCGTGCCCGCGGCATGAACTTATGCGAGATCGCGACTCGCGGCCCTGCCCCGCTTGCCGTGAGTAGCCACATCATCGACGCTATGTTGCATGAAGCTACGCAAGGTATCGGGTTGTGATCTCGGCACCTGTCCCACGGTGTACATCTCCGACCGTGGGACCGTCGTGGTGCAAGGCAACAGAGTTCTCGAGGCTGAGAACCTGGTTTTGGGCGCCGGGGAAACAGCGGTCGAGCTACCACCAGACGTCGTGCTGGGCGCGGTGACCGAGCTCGCCACGGCCGGCAGCGTGGAGACGGTTCAACGGCTGAGGAAGGCCCTGCAGTGCTCCTAGACAGCGCGCAGTTCACTCTGCAACTCACCGGGTACGAGCGATCGGCGTGGCGGTTCGAGACGCAACCGACGTACACGATTCCGATCGAACAGGCCAGCCTTTCCCGGTTTCTTGCCGGGGAGCCGAAGCCGCCGGACCACAACGAGACGTGGCACGAGCATGTTCGGTCACTTGTCGCGGCGGGAAAGAGCATCGGCCGGGTCCGAACGGTGCGACGACCGCTCACCGACTACCAGCGCTACCAACTGGCCTGGGGTATCCCCGGCAACATCGAAGCTGGTGAGGACATTCGGATCCTCGATCTGACGGACCTGCAACTCGACCTGCCGACCCAGGACTTCTGGCTCTTCGACGAGACCACGGTCGTCGACCTCAACTTCCGGCCGGATGGCACGCTGATCAACGTGGACAAGCTGGAGGACCCGAAACTGGAGCAGTACCTGACCTGGCGGGACACCGCGCTGTCGCATGCCATGCCGTTCGGTGAGTGGAACGCTGGAACCTAACGGCAGCGGGCAGGACCGGCGGCATCTAGCCGAGACACTGCGGGAGCTACGCAAGGCGGCGGGCCTTTCTGGGGAACGGCTCGCCGTCCGAGCTGCCATGTCCCAGTCCAAGATCAGCCGGATCGAGTCAGGAAAGATCCTTCCCAGCGTCATCGATGTCGAGCGTATGTTGCAGGCCCTTGAAGTTCCCACCGAAGTGGCCCGCGAACTGCTAACCCTCACCCGCACGGCAAACATCGACTATGCCTCGTGGCGTTCGTACGCACGCATCGGAATCTGGCGGAGACAATCCGAGCTGAAAGCCTTGGCCGAGTCGTCCACCACCATCCGGCAGTTCCTTCCGGCCATCCCGTCGGGTCTCATCCAGACCCCCGACTACGCCCGCGCGATGCTGACCCCGACGATCGACGGCGAGCCGGACTATGACGTCGAACGCGTCGTCGCGGCACGCCTGGCGAGCCAAGAAGCCCTGGGAGACCAGTCCCGTCGATTCCACTTCCTGCTCACCGAGCAAGCGGTCCGGTGGCAAAGCGCCGAGCCACCGGTGATGGCCGCGCAGCTACACCACCTGATCGACGTCTCGATGCTGACCAATGTGGAACTGGCCATCATCCCGCAGGGCACGCCGGTCGACGAGCCACCGCTGAACATCTTCGTCGTCTACGACGACCGACTCGTGCTCGTGGAACTGTTCTCCGGCGAGATCGCACTGCGCGACCCTCGGGATGTCACGTATCACCTGAACCTGTTCGAGCACTTTTGGGAACCCGCCGTCAAGAACGAGGACGCCCGCGACCTGTTGCGGTCGGTGGCACAGCAATTCATGCGGGATCGCGACTGAACCCAGGAAGGCGTTGCGATGCTCCTAGATAGGCAACAGTTCGACCGGTGTTTCACCGACTATAAGCGGTCCGCATGGCGGTTCGAGACGCAACCGACCTACACCATGCCAAGAGAACAACCCGGCCTTGCCCGGTTTCTAGCCGGGGAGCCGAAGCTGCCGGACCACAACAAGCAATGGCATGGGCGAGTTCGAGCAATGGTAGCGGCGGGAAAGACGATCGGCCGAGTCCGCACGGTACGGCGACCACTCACCGACTACCAGCGCTTCCAGCTGGCCTGGGGTATCCCCGGCAACATCGAAGCTGGTGAGGACATTCGGATCCTCGATCTGACGGACCTGCAACTCGACCTGCCGATCCAAGACTTCTGGCTCTACGACGAGACCACGGTCGTCCAACTCAACTTCCGGCCGGACGGCACGCTCATGGACCGGCAGAAGCCGGTGGACTCGGCGCAGTATCTGGTCTGGCGGGACATCGCGGTGTCGCATTCCGTGCCGTTCGGCGAATGGACCGCTGAGCATTTCATGCGGGATCACGACTAGAACTGGCCCACCTCAGGTTCCGTTCTCTACCGTCGAAGTGTGACTGGTGGACACGAATCCGATGCGGACCGGGCGTTGATGGTGGTGCGGTTGAAATCGCGCCAGCCTGATGGATCCGTTGTCGGCGAGAGTCGGCGGGTCTGTCATCTCGTGGCGGTGCCGGACTCGGACTCGATGCCGGAGTTCCTCGTCGGGTATTGCGGGGTGCGTATTTTCCCAGGCGCCGCCGAAATCCTGCCGGCCGCTGTCGGAATGCCCTGCGAGCCATGCATGGCGCGCTCGCCGATCTCCGCTTTTGCGATGCTACGCCAGTTCCGCGACCGGCTCGGGATCCAAAGCCCGTGAGCGCCGAAAACACGCCGAAGATCGGGGACAGATGTCCGCTTACCCACTGTACGACGACGAACCGGAGCTCACCGAGGAAGAGAAGCTGGTGGCCGAGCTCATCGCGCTCAACCAGCGCATTCCCGGGGGCGCCCAGATCGCGATGCCGCTCCAGCTGGACAACTCCATGAAAGACATCGCGGCGCTGTTCGCCGAGCACGGCCTGCCCCTGCGTGACGAGCTCCTCGCCGAGCTGGCGCGCTGGCGCGACCACGCCGAACAAGGGTTCGCGTTCATCCAGCAGTGCGACCGTCTGATGCAGACCGTCATCCGCTCGGTCGGCGTGTGATCCTTAGGCGAAGCGGCGGAACACCGGCTTCACCGGCCGGCCACCCATCCACGGCGTCGGGTCGTCGGCGTCCAGGGCCTCCCGGTACACCGCGCAGGCGCGAGCCACCACCTCCACCGTCCGGTCGATGTCGGCGTCGGTCAGCGCGCTGCTGACCACGAAGGACGGGCCGATCACGCCGCCGGTGATCAGCTGGCGCAGGAACAGCGTGCGGTACTCCTGCGACGGCCTGCCCGAAGGATCCAGCGTGCCGAACACCAGGTTGCTGTCCCGGCCGCGCACCACCACGTGGTCGGCGACACCGGCGTCGGCGGCGACGGCCCGCACGCCGGCGGCCAGGCGGGCGCCCAGCGCGTGCAGCCGCGCGGCGATCCCCTCGGCGACGTAGGTGTCCAGCACCGCCATCGCGGCGGCCAGCGCGTGGGTCTCCGCGCCGTGCGTGGTGGACAGCAGGAACACCCGCTCCCGCGTGTCCCGCAGCCCGCCCAGCTCCATCAGGTCGCGCCGGCCGGCGAGCGCGGACACCGCGAACCCGTTGCCCAGCGCCTTGCCGAACGTCGACAGGTCCGGGGTGACCCCGTACAGGCCCTGCGCGCCGGCCTCGGACCAGCGGAACCCGGTGATCATCTCGTCGAAGACCAGCACGACGCCGTGCCGCGTGCACAGCTCGCGCAGGCCCTCGAGGTAGCCGGGCGGCGGGTCGGTCCGGGTGGCCGCCTCCAGGATCAGGCAGGCGACCTGGCCCTCAGCGAGCAAGGCCGAGACCGCGGCCAGGTCGCCGTACGGGAACGTCACCGTCAGGTCGGTGGTCTCCGCGGGGATGCCGGCCGGCATGCCGGTGGTGGCGACGAACCAGTCGTCGGTGGAGAAGAACGGCTGGTCGCCGCACAGCGCCACCAGCGGGCGGCCGGTCGCGGCGCGGGCGAGGCGGACCGCGGCGGTGGTGACGTCCGAGCCGTTCTTCGCGAACTTGACCATCTCCGCGGTCGGCACGGTGGCCAGGAACCGCGCGGCCGCGTCGACCTCGAGCACGCTGGGCCGCACGAAGTTCGAGCCGAGCGAGAGCTGCGCGCGGACCGCCTCGACGACCCGCGGGTGCGCGTGCCCGAGGCTCACCGAGCGCAGGCCCGAGCCGTACTCGAGGTACTCGTTGCCGTCCACGTCCCACACGTGCGCGCCGCGCCCGTGCGAGATCACCGGGGCCATGCCCTCCGGGTACTGGTCCTCGCCCTTGGCGTAGGTGTGCGCGCCGCCGGGGACGAGGTCGTGCAGACGCTTGTTCGCCTCGCGCGAGCGGGTGAAGTCCATGGCCTCAGGTCCTTTCCAGCGCCTCGGCGAGGGAGGGCGCCCTTCTGTCCCGCTCGGACATCAGCCCGGCCGGCAGCGGCCACGGGATGGCGAGCTCGGGGTCGTCGAACGCGATCGCGACGTCCTCGGCCGGGTCGTGCGCCCGGTCGATCCGGTAGGACACGTCGGCGGGGTCGGTGAGCGCCTGGAACCCGTGCGCGCAGCCGGCCGGCACGTACAGCGTCACCTGGGTCTGCCCGGTCAGCCGGAAGTTCGCCTGGTTGCGGTAGGTCGGCGAGGCGGGCCGCAGGTCGACGATGACGTCGAACACCATGCCGTAGGAGCAGCGCACGAGCTTGGCCTCGCCCGCGCCGGCCCGCAGGTGCAAGCCGCGCAGCACGCCGAGGCCCGAGCGGGACACCGAGTCCTGGATGAACGAGTCGGGGTCGATGCCCACCGAGGCCACGACGTCCCGGTCGAACGTGCGGCAGAAGAAGCCACGGTCGTCGGCGTGCGGGGTCGGCTCGAACAGGTACGCGCCGCGGATCTCGGGCACCGGGGTGGCTTGCACGTCATCTCCCTCGGACGGCGACCGGCCGGGCGGGCGCGAGGCCGCCCGGGATCGTCGCGGACAGCGCGGTGAACTGGTGCTCGAGCCGCTCGCGGGTGGCCCGGTTGCGCTCCACGAGCGTGGCGGTGAGCGGCTCGCGCCGGCTCTCCAGCTCGTCGAACTGCGCGATCAGCCGGGCGAGGTCGACCGAGCTCGCCGGCTGGCAGAACTCGGCGAGGCCCATGCCCGCCATGAGGACGTCGTTCTTGGCCGCGTAGCCGATCGACAGCGTGGGCTTCGCGAGCTTCAGCGCGCACAGCACGTTGTGGTACCGGGTGGCGACCACGGTGTCCACAGTGGACATCTGGTCGATGAGGTCGTGCAGCGTGGTCAGCGGCGCGGCGACCACCCGGCCGGACTCGAGCGCGGGCCGGTGCGCGCGCAGGTCGGCGAGGATCGCCTCGACCACCGGGGCGTCGGCCCGGTCGCCGGTGAACAGCCGCACCGACCGTCCATTGTCGACCAGATGGCGCACGAACCCGGTGAGCGCGGCGACATACCGGTCGTGCAGCTCGTCGGCCCGCGCGCGGTCGTCGTTGCCGCCGTAGTAGGCCATCACGCCGACGCCGACCACCCCGGTGGGCGCCCCGGGCGGTGGGACCGGCAGCGCGAACGCGAGGTCGGGGTAGATCTCGTCGGCCGACACGTCGACGCCCATCTTCCGCATGGCGTCCCGGGACAGCGCGTCCCGGTAGGACCGGTAGTGCGCGAGCCGGGCCGCCCGGGTGATGAACGCGCGGGTGAGCCGCTTGCCGACGACGCTGGCGCCGACGCTGACGAGCGCGACCTTCGCCCCGGTCAGCCGCGCGCAGGCGGCGAGCCAGAACAGCGAGTACGGGAAGGCCCAGGGGCGCAAGGGAAGCGTGGCTTCCAGCACACCCATTCCGGGCACGATCACCACGTCCTGCCGGCGCACCCAGGCCAGCGTCCGGAAGGGGTCGAGCAGCTTGCCGGCGATCTTCAGCAGCGCCGCGTGCGCGCCGGTGGCGGTGCCGGCGTGCGGCTCGTACCACTGCAGTGCGGTGGCCGGGGCGCCGTAGGTGGCGGTCATCGTCTCCGGGCCCATGCACATGAAGTCCAGCCGCACCCCGGGATACCGCTCGCGCAGGAAGGTGACCACCGCGTCGAGCGAGCCGTCGTTGCCGAGGTTGCCCGACCCGAGGATGCCGAACAGCCCGACCCGTGGCGGGCGGCTCATGAAGCCCGCCGCAGGACGTGCACCGGCTTGAGGACGGTCCGGTCGGACAGCCACCGGGTCAGCAGGCCGTAGCAGCGGCGCCGGTCCGCGGCCGACAGCGGCGCGCGGGCGACCGCGGTGAAGTAGCTCGTCAGGTACTCCCCCATCAGGCGCGCGGTGGAGTGCCCGGCCCGGCGCGGGTCGAGGTTGCGGCACACGGCCTGCACCGAGCCCAGCCGGTCGCCGCGGCCGGGGTGCTCGCGGCGGAAGAACAGCACCTCGGGCACCTGGAGGAAGCGGCCGTAGAGGACCAGCTCGGCGACGAGCTTGCGGCCCGCGTTGTGGTAGCTGTCGTGCGGCGCGATCCGGCGCATCACGTCGGTGCGGATGACGCCGTACATGTCGTCGCCGCCGTCGGTGAACAGCAGGTCGCGGAACCGCACCGGCGCCGACGGGGAGTCGGTCGCGAGCCTGTAGTCGTAGGTCTGGGTGACCGCGCCCGTCTCGTCCACGATGGCCATGTACGCGTGCGCGAGCACCGCGTCGGGGTTGGCGTCCAGCAGGCCGACGCAGCTCGCCACGAGGTCCGGGGCGTACAGGTCGTCGTGCGAGGCCCATTTGAACAGCTCGCCGCGTGCCTCGTCGACCACGAAGTTGTGGTTCGGCGCGGCGCCGATGTTCCTGGCCTGCTTGACGTAGCGGACCCGGTCGTCGCCCTCGGCGTACTTGCGGCAGATCTCCTCGGTGCCGTCGGTGGACGCGTTGTCGGAGATGACCAGCTCGAAGTCGGAGTAGGTCTGCGCGAGCAGCGCGTCGATCGACTCCGCGAGGTAGTTCTCCCCGTTGTAGACCGGAAGGCCGATCGTCAGCCGTGGCGTGGTCATGTCGTCCTCGATTCGTCGACAGGTACCGGAAGGTCGTGCTCGGCCACCGGCGCCGGCCGGTAGGCCCGCAGGCCGGCGTGCAGCTGCACCCACCACACGACCGCGCCGAACAGGGTCGCGGACGCGACCCCCCAGGCGGACCCGACCGCGCCGTTCAGGAACGCGCCACCCAGCCCACCGACGACGTAGGCGAAGGAGGAGACGAGCTGGCAGCGCATGCTGCGGCGGGCGTCGCCGAGCGCGCGGAGCCCGGCGGCGGCGCCGGTGATGAAGCTGGCGTTGGTGATGCTGAACGTGGCCGGGATGATCAGCAGCGAGGCCGTGGCCCAGACCGAGCCGAGCAGCAGGGTGCCGAGCCGGTCGTTGAGCAGCACGAGCAGCGCCACGCCCCACAGCAGCGTGCCCGCGGCCTGGCCGCCGCCCAGCACCAGGCAGAACACCGGCAGCCGGCGCGGGTTGCGGCGCAGCACCCGGGCCGCCTCGGGCACCGCCACGAACGACAGCCCCATGAGGACCGCGAGGAACGGGCCCATCAGCAGCTCGGCGCCGCGCACCGTGCCCACGTCGGCGAGCCCGGCGATCGCGCCCAGCCCGTACATCCGGATCTGCGAGGAGCCGCTGTTGCTGACGTTCTCGACGAGGTAGCGCGGCCCGAGGTCGTTCTGCTCGCGCAGCCACGACGACACCCCACTCCACCGCGGCAGCGTGCCGACCTGCAGGCAGCCGAACACGGCCGCGACGCCGGCGGACAGGCCCCACGCCACCAGGAACGCGACCACGGTGTCGTGCTGCGCGGCGAGGATCATGGCCGGGATCATGGCCAGCGCCCACACCAGGTCGTTGCTGAACGCCCGGCGGCCCTGCCCGGCGGCGAAGAACGCGAACCGCCACGCGTCCTGCAGCAGCAGCAGCGGCAGCACGATGCCGAGCGCCACGAACGCGGAGCCCAGCGCGCCGCCGATCGCGACGCCGAGGACCGCGCTCCCGGCGCCGGCCGCGGTCCCGACGGCGAGCGCGGTGCCGGCCGAGCGGGTGACCGCGTGCCGCCACACCGAGACGGCGACGCCGCTGAACCGCACGACGAGCGGGTCGGTGGCGAGGCCGCGGGAGATGTTGAGGACCACGCCGTAGGTCACCCAGGCGAGGCTGAAGATGCCGAACGCGGTGACCCCGAGCTCGCGCGCCACGTAGATGCCCACCGCGAAGTTGGTCAGGCTGGACACGGCCTGGTCGGCGAGCCCCCACGTGAGCCGCCTCGCCATCCCCCGAACGCCGGCCACGTCTACTCCTTGACCAGGCCGGCGGCGCGCAACGCGCTCGCCGCGGCGGCGACGGAGTCGAACGGGAGGCCGGCGCGCTCGGCGATGTCCAGCAGGCTGTGCTCGCCGTCGGAGTAGCTGAGCACCCACAGCATCGCGAGCTGGGCCTGCTTGGCGTCGCTGCGCCCGCCGAGCGAGTCGTAGAGCCCGCGCCTGCCCAGCTGCGGCTCGCCGTAGGGGAACAGGTTCAGGTAGGTCCTGTTGCGCTCCAGCACGGCGACCGCGGCCCGGATGACCTCGAGCGTGTCCGCCATGGCCTCCGGTGCGACGAGGTCCGGGTCGTCGCCGGAGGTGTGGTACTCGGGGTACTCGGCGTACGGGGTCCTGGTGAGGCAGCCGACGCCGAGGTTGTAGCCCGGCGAGCAGAACTGCCGCTCGTCGTAGCCGTACGGGGAGAACGGGCGGATCTCGTGCGGGCGGTCCCGCAGGACGTGCGCGAGCACCCGGTCGATCTCCGCGTCGCCGCGCCGGCTCTGCTTGTACGTCAGCGATCCCCGGTCGCCCGCGCACGCGAGCACGAGGCCGTGCCTGACCTTCCCGACCCGCTCGGCGTTGCGGGCGAGCCAGGTGATCGCGCCGATCGTGCCGGGCGCGAAGATGAACCGGTAGGTGTAGTACGGGTTCTCCAGGCCCAGCGCGAGCTGCACGGCCACCGCGACGCCGGCCATGTTGTCGTTGGCGAGCGCGGGGTGGCAGACGTGGCAGGACACGATCACCTCGTCGGTCACCTGGCCCGGCACGACGTGCTCGGCGTAGGTCAGGTGCCCGTCGGCGAGGGTCGAGTCGATCCAGACCTCGTAGTCGCCGTCGGGCAGCTCGTCGAGGGTGTCCTGGGCGAGGCAGAAGCCCCACGTGGGCGCGTAGTAGCTGGTCCGGTAGGGCACGAGGGACGGCTGGCCGGGCAGCGTGTGCAGGTGCGCGCGCAGGTCGGCCAGCGGCATCGTGGTGTGCACCGGCACGCTGTAGCCGACGACGTGCAGGCTCGACTCCCGGAAGTCGACCACCCGCCGGCCGGTCGCGTCCGCCACGTAGGCGTCGCGGATGTTCCACTCCTGCGGCACGGTCCAGTCGAGCACCTCGGTGCCGGTCGGCACCTCGTGCACGGTCAGCGGGAGGTGCTCGCCGATGATGTCCAGCGTGGCCCGCACGCCGTCGCCGGTGATGCTCCGGCACAGCGGGTAGAGCCGCCGCACCAGAGCATGCATCCCGGCACCGGGGTCCATCAGTGCTGCCGCAGCGTGTCGTCGACCGCGCCACCGCGGGCGCGGTCCTGCAGCCACGCGAGCCGGGTGAACTTCCGCTCGAAGGAGTCGTTGGTCAGCCCGTGCCGCTGGTAGGCCTCGATCAGCTCGAGCGCGCCGTCCTTGACCGTCCACGCGCACTCGAACCCGGGGATGGCCTTGCGGAACCTGGCGAAGTCGACCCGGTAGGAGCGCGGGTCGGCGCCGGCCTCGCCGGTGATCCGCAGCCGCGAGCCGGGCACGGCCTCGACGACCTCGGCGGCGATCTCGGCGACGGTGACGTTGTTGCGCTCGGTGCCGATGTTGAACGCCTTGTCGTGCACGGCCTCCCGGGGCGCCTCGAGTGCCGCGAGGAACGCCTTGGCGATGTCCGCGGCGTGCACCAGCGGCCGCCACGGCGTGCCGTCGGAGAGCACGAGCACCTCGCCGGACAGGTAGGCGTGGCCGACCAGGTTGTTGAGCACGATGTCCGCGCGCAGCCGCGGCGAGTAGCCGAACGCGGTGGCGTTGCGCAGGTAGACCGGGGTGAAGTCGTCGTCGGCGAGCTCGTGCAGGTCGCCCTCGACGAGGACCTTGGACTCCGCGTACGGGGTCGCCGGGCGCAGCGGGGCGTCCTCGTCGACCAGGCCGTCGCCACCGGACGCGCCGTACACCGAGCAGGTCGAGGCGTAGAGGAACCGCTTGACCCCGGCGTCGCGGGCCAGCCGCGCGAGGCGGACGGCGGCGCGGTGGTTGATGTCGTAGGTCAGCTCGGGCGCCAGCGCGCCGAGCGGGTCGTTGGACAGCGCCGCCAGGTGGATCACGGCGTCCACATCGGACACATGGGCGAGCGTGACGTCCCGCAGGTCGACGTCGTGGCCCGGCGGGTCGAGCGGCGTCCCACCCAGGACGCAGTCGGCGAACAGGCCCGAGTCCAGGCCCACCACCTCGTGTCCCGCGGTCGTGAGCACCGGCGCCATCACCGTGCCCAGGTAACCCTTGTGGCCCGTCAGCAGGACGCGCATCTCTCAGCCCTCCAGGTCGAGAATCAACTTGGTGACGTGGAAGGCCTCGGCGTACTGGGCCTGGCACTCGATCCCGCGGATCCGCGCCAGACCGAGGAAGGCCTCCCGGTCGTACCACGGACGGTGTCGCTGCGAGGGGTAGTGCCGTTGCAGGAGTTCCACCTTTTTCTCGGCGAGGCCCGCCGACATCGGCTGGTAGGCGTTGGGCCGGCCGAGGTCGCCGTCCCACTTGACGATCTCGTAGCCCAGCACGAGGTGGCCGCGGAACGCGGTCGGCACCAGCTGGGCGAGCCCGCGGTGGTCCTGGTGCGCGTCGCCGGTGCGGGGCGCCAGGATCAGGTCCGGGTCGGTGCGCCCGCGCAGCTCCTCGAGCGCGGACTTGGCCTCGTCCCAGTGCGCCGGCAGCCGCCCGTCGGGCAGCTTCAGCACGGTGACGCGCAGGTCGGCGCCGGGGCAGAAGGCAGCGAGCGCGGCTCGTTCCTCGTCGTCGCGCTCGCTGCCACCGCCGGATAGCACGAGCGCGTCGACCCGGACCCCCGGCCGGGCCGCGCAGATCGCGAGCAGCGTCCCGCCGGCGCCGATCGCGATGTCGTCACAGTGCGCGCCGAGCGCGACCACGCGGTCGATCCGGCCGCCCCCCAACCGGATCACGCGGTCCTCGCCGGCAGCCGCTGGTCGTTGTCCCGCGAGCTCTCCCAGAGCGCCCACGGCCGCTCGCCGTGGGTGTAGCCGTCGTCGAGCGCGACCCGCTCCTTGACCGTGTCGGTCGGCTTCCAGAACCCGCGGTAGGGGTAGGCGAGCAGCCGGCCGCGCTTGGCGAGCTCGGCGCAGCCGTCCGCGACCAGGTCGCCGCCCTCGGGGATGTGGTCGAAGACGTCCTGGCGGAGCACGAAGTAGCCGCCGTTCTCCCACAGCGGCATATCGCTGACCGCGGTGATCGCGCCGACCTTGTTGTCCTCGCCCATCTCCACGCAGTGGAACGACGACTGCGGCGGCACGACCATCATCGACGCGCCCGCGTCGGCGGCGCCGAACCGCTCGACCATCACGTCCAGCGGCGCGTCGGTGAGCACGTCGGCGTAGTTGGCGAGGAACATCTCGTCGCCGTCGAGGTGGTCGCGCACCCGGCGCAGCCGCTCGCCGATGGCCGACTCGATGCCGGTCTGGATGAACGAGATCGACCAGTCCGCGATGTCGGTGCCCAGCAGCTCGGCCTTGCCGTTGCGCAGGACGAAGTCGTTGGAGATGGTCTCCTCGTAGTTGAGGAAGAAGTTCTTGATGTGGTGCGCCCCGTAGCCGAGGCACAGCACGAACTCGGTGTGCCCGAAGTGGGCGTAGTAGCGCATGACGTGCCAGATCAGCGGACGCGGGCCCACCATGGCCATCGGCTTGGGCACGTCGTCGGCGGTGCCGCTGCGCATGCGCATCCCGTACCCGCCGCAGAACAGAACGACCTTCATGGCGTTACCTCGACGATCTCCAGGCTCGGGATGGGGAAGACGAGCCGCCCGCCCCATTCGCCCACATAGGACAGTTGCTCGGTGAGCTCGGCGCGCAGGTTCCAGGGCAGCACGAGCACGTAGTCCGGCCGATCCTCGGCGATCCGTTCCGGAGGCAGGATCGGGATCCGGGTGCCCGGGGTGAACCTGCCGTGCTTGTAGGGATTTCTGTCCACTGTGTACGCCAGCAGGTCCGGCCGGATACCGCAGTGGTTGAGCAGCGTGTTGCCCTTGCCGGGCGCGCCGTAGCCGACCACGGTCGCGCCCTGCGACGCGGCGAGGGTGAGGAAGGCGAGCAGCTCGCGGCGCACGGTGGCGACCCGGCGGGCGAACTCGGCGTAGCCGGCGAGCTCGTGCAGCCCCGCGGCCTTCTCCCGGGCGAGCACGTCGAGCACCCGCTGGCTGGGCTCGCCGGCGATCTCCGCCGGGCGGGCGAACAGCCGGATCGAGCCGCCGTGCGTGTCGAGCAGCTCGACGTCCACGACCGCCAGCCCGCCGCTCGCGAGCGCGCGCTGCGCGGACGCGACCGTGTAGTACTGGAAGTGCTCGTGGTAGATCGTGTCGTACTGGTTGCGCTCGAACAGCGTCAGCAGGTGCTGCACCTCGATCGACACCCAGCCGTCGTCGGCCACCAGCGCGCGCAGGCCCTTGGTGAAGCCCACGACGTCAGGGATGTGCGCGTAGACGTTGTTGGCCACCACCAGGTCGGCCGGCCCGTGCTCGGCGCGGACCGCGGCACCGGTCTCGGGACCGAGGAACTCGGTGACCGTGGGAACGCCCTTGTCCCGCGCCGCGGCACCGACGTTCACCGACGGCTCGATGCCGAGGCAGCGGATGCCGCCGGCGGCCACGTGCTGCAGGAGGTAGCCGTCGTTGCTGGCCACCTCGACGACGAACGACTCGACGCCGAGCCCGAAGCGGACCACCGAGTCGAGCACGAAGGTCTTCGCGTGCTGGACCCAGGAGGTGGAGTAGGAGGAGAAGTAGGCGTACTCGGTGAAGGTGTCCTCGGGCGTGATCAGCGGCGGCAGCTGGGCGAGCCAGCAGCTGGTGCACACGCGCAGGTGCAGCGGGTAGGTCAGCTCCGGCTCGTCGACCTGCGCCGCGGTGAGGAACAGCTCGCAGGGCGGGGTGGCCCCGAGGTCGACGACGCTCACGAGCTCGGTTGATCCGCACAGCCGGCACGACATCAGTACGCCCCCTGCCCGCCGAGCACCGCTCGGAAGGTCTTCCACAGGATCATCGCGTCGAGCGCGAGTGACCAGTCCTCCACGTAGCGCAGGTCCAACCGGACCGACTCCTCCCACGGCAGGTCGCTTCGACCGCTGACCTGCCACAATCCGGTCAACCCAGGTTTGACGAGCAGCCGGCGGCGCATGTCCGGCTCGTAGCGGGCGCTCTCCTCCGGCAGCGGCGGCCGCGGTCCCACGAGGGACATGGCGCCGGAGAGCACGTTGAACAGCTGCGGCAGCTCGTCCATCGAGTAGCGCCGCAGGATCGCGCCGACCCGGGTGATCCGCGGGTCCTTGCGCATCTTGAACAGCACGCCCGAGCCCTCGTTGGCCTGGGCGAGCTCGGCCTTGCGGCGGTCGGCGTCGCGGATCATCGTGCGGAACTTGACGATCGTGAACTCCTTGCCGGACTTGCCGACCCGGCGCTGCTTGTAGAACACCGGCCCGCGGCTGTCGAGCATGATCGCGAGCGCGGTGAGGAGCATCATCGGCGAGGCGAGCGCGAGGATCGTGAACGCGCCGACCCGGTCGACCATGCCCTTGACCGCGCGGCGCATGCCGGTGAACACCGGCGCGCTGACCCGCAGCAGGGGCATCCCGAGTACGCCGCTGACGTGCAGGCGGGGTCCCGCGACCTCCATGAGCGTGGGCGCGACGACCATCTCGGCGCCGGAGCCCTCGAGCTTCCAGGCGAGCTGCTGGAGCCGGCGAGGGGTCCAGTAGGGGTCGGCGGTGATCGCGACGATGCGGTAGCCGCCACGGCGCACGTGCGCGGCGACCTCGTCGAGCGTGCCGACGACGGAGACGCCGTCGACGTCGTCGCGGGAGGTGCCGGTGCCGTCGACGGTGCAGACCGCGGCGACCTGCCAGCCGATGTGCGGCGCGGCCTTGGTGCGGGCGATCATGTCGCGCACGGAGTCCACGCCGCCGGCGACCATGACCGGCAGCAGGCACTCGCCGTTGTAGCGGGCCTTGTGCAGGAGCTGGCGCAGCAGGTAGCGGGACAGCAGTGCGGCGAGCGCGGTCACCGGGATGACGATGAACACCCAGGGCCGCGCGGACACGACGCCGGTCGCGAGCCCGGCCAGCCCGAGCGCGACGGCGGCGGCGAACATGCCCCGGCCGAGCCGCACGTACTCCTCGGCGCCCTGCCCGAGCACGACGAGGTTCCAG
Source organism: Actinophytocola sp. (assembly GCF_036402745.1). GTDB lineage: Bacteria > Actinomycetota > Actinomycetes > Mycobacteriales > Pseudonocardiaceae > Actinophytocola. Next base: position 43,497 of record NZ_DASWSJ010000151.1, read on the forward strand.
GCCCGGTTCATGGCGAGCGACACGATGACCACGACGACGGTCAGCCCGCCGATGACGAGGTCCTTGAACAGCGCTGCCCCGCTGACGCTGATCAGCCCGCCCACGACGAGCGCGGTGAGGAAGGTGACCAGGACGTCGGAAAGGATGACGTACCTGCGGTAACGCGGTTCCCAGCCGGCGACGGGAGGCCTGGTCGGCTCGCCGTCGGGCAGGGAGGTGAAGCCGTTTCGGTTGACGGACAGGCCCCGCCATCGTCGCCGCGGGGCGCCTAGTTGCTGGTCACTCATTGTGGTCCCCCCCAGCCGCGCACGCACGCACACGACGGGATTGAGGGCATCCCCGGGAGCCCGAAACGGTCCGATTCGCTTACGACCCAACGAATCGGCTTGCCCCTGCCGAGTCCGAGGTCGCGTTCAGAGATTCGCTGAACGAACGGCGACTGTTACACGGAACGTGAGACCGACCTCCCCCCGAAGAGGGACCCCCACCCCGACAACCAGCCCAGACCCCGAAGGAACCCGGGAGTTGATCACATTCCGCAACCCACCCACCGCCCAACCGAATCACGAACGTGGCCATCCAAAAGAGACCAAAGCCTCCACAGAAACAGCCAAAAGACCCAGCCCAGGCCAAGGAGCGGCAGAAGGGAGGAGGCCTCAGCGCACCCGGCGACCACGAGGATCAAGAGAAGTGCCGGCCTCACAACAAAAAACGCCCCGGAGGACGAAGTCCACCGGGGCGCGGAAGTGGCCAGGGGCGGGATCGAACCGCCGACCTACCGCTTTTCAGGCGGTCGCTCATACCAACTGAGCTACCTGGCCAGAAGATCAGGAAGACCTAGAAAAGACCCAGGAAAAGACCAAGACCAAAGATCTTGACCCAGACCCGAGACCCTGATCTCCGAAGCTGGTCCAAACCCAACACACCAACGCTGGGTCCGGAGAAGCTCGCACCGTGGGGGGTTTGGGGGGCTCGGCCCCCCAGCATCACCAGGAAGCGAAAAGGGCCTGCGCCCTCCGCAGGCAGAGATCACCTAGAGCTTCCGCCTTCCGCGACCCAGACGGGACTCGAACCCGCGACCTTCGCCGTGACAGGGCGACGCGCTAACCAACTGCGCCACTGGGCCTTGCTGTAGTACGTGCTCCCAACGGCATTCACCAGCATCGCTCGGAACGAGGGGAACTCTAGCAGACGCTCGTTCCCGTCCTGACCGGGGTTTCGGGCCTGCCCATGAGTGAACAACAGGCAAACAGTGAGTGTCCGCCCGACTCTTCGATCACGGCCGCGTGGCCGCTGCCCTAAGTTCGGAGCGTCACGTTCCGTCATCGGGGGGTTATCCAGCATGACCGGGTTCAGTGTCCAACCGCCGGCGCTGCGCGAGCTCGCCGGCCTGCTCGACCGAGCGCAGGAGGACGTCCGGGCCGGCCGGAAGTACCTGCAGGAGGGCGTTTCCAAGATCAGCGGCGAGGGCGTGATCAACCGGATCACCGACAGCCACGACGCGGTCGTGCACACCCTCGACACCTGGCTCGGCGAGGTCGCCGACGGCGCGCTGGCGGCCACGTCCACCGCGGTCACCGACGCGGCCGGCTACTACGAGCGCACCGACCAGGCCTCCGCCGCACAGCTCGACGCGACCTACCCGGCGGCCGAGCTGACCGACGCCCGCGAGCACACCGACTACGTGCCGATCGAGCCGCCGGAGGGCACCGGCCGCTTCGGCGACGTGGTCGAGCCGCAGGAGCACCTGACGGACGTGAAGGACTACAGCCGCGAGCTGGACGGCACGCCGAACTGGTGGGACGCGTTCAGCCCGATGGTGCACATCGGCAACGCCATCGAGTCGGTCACCTGGCTGGCCGCACAGCTCGGCTGGATCGCCCACCCGATCGACCCGCAGGCCGAGATCGTCAAGCCGTGGGTCGGCGACTGGGCCGGGGTCCGCGCCGCGGCCGACGTGTTCGAGAGTCTCGGCCAGCTGTCCCGGCGGGTGGCCATCAACATCAACTGGGCCTCGCAGAGCACCGAGGACGTGTGGAAGGGCCACGCGGGCGAGGGCTGCGCGCTGTACCTGATGAACCTCGGCCGGCCGTTGAACGACGCGTGGCGGCCGCTCGACGAGCTGAGCAAGCAGTACAAGACGGCGTCCGAGGAGATGGTCACGCTCCGGGACGCCGTGGTGAACGTCCTCAACCAGATCGGCGACGCGGCCATCGAGGCGGCCGTCGCCGCCGGTATCGGCGGGGGCGCCGCCTCCACCGGCGTCGGTGCGCCGATCGCGATCGGGGCCGGGCTGTTCGCCGCCTGGAAGATCAAGCGGGTGGTCGACGGTGTCAGCGAGATCTTCGGGCTCATCGGCCAGCTCGACACCGCGCTGAGCGTGGTCAAGGCCGCCCAGACCGACTTCGGCGGTCTGTCCGGCCATGCCTCGATGCCCCGCCTGCCACCCCACCCGGAAACCCCGCGCTGACAAGGATTTCGATGACTCAGTTTCCGACCAGCCTGGACAAGCTCATCGAGCTGGCCAAGGGCACCCCGTACGAGCACCTGGCGAACGACGAGAAGGCGCTGGAGCGGATGTTCCTGGAGACGCTCAAGGCCAGCGACGACCCGATGCTCCGCGAGATCGGCGGCGGTATCGCCGACGGCTCGATGACCTGGCACACGGTCGCCACGCACTCCGCCTACGCCGAGGTGGTCGAGGAGAGCCTGGAGAAGGCGCGCGAGTTCGACGGCGGCGCGCTGGTGGGCGGGCTCGACCAGGAGCGGGCGAAGGTGGCCGAGGAGCAGCAGCGGACGCGGGAACGCGCCGAGGTGGAGGACGCCGAGGACTCGTTCCAGGGCGTACTCCGGCGACGCAGGTGAGGGCCGTGGCGGCGCTGGCCGCGCTGGTCCTGCTGCTCGCCGGCTGCGCGAACGAGCCCGCCGGCGATCCGGCCGTCACCCAACCCCCGTCCGCGTCCGGGCTGCCGTCGGGCTACCAGGTCCCCGCGATCGCCGACCCGCTCGACCCGGGCCGCTTCGCCGCCGACCCGTGCGCGTTGCTCACGCCCGGGCAGCGCACCGAGCTGGGCCTTCCGGACACCGAGCGCAACGAGCTGGCCGGCACGGTCGAGTGCCTGCTGCACCCGTCCGGGGACAAGGTGACCACGGTCCAGCTGCAGCTCATGACCGATCGGGGCCTCGCCGACCTGGTCGCGCAGTGCCGCGGCGACAGCGCTCCGGCGGCATGCGCGACCTGGGCACCGAGCACGGTCGAGCGATACCCGGCGGTGCTCGACACCGGTGGCCAGTGCCGGCTGATGGTGGGCGTGGCCGAGCAGGCCGTGCTACTGGTCAATGACGAGAAGGAGCCGGAGTGCCGGCGCGCGAGCGAGATCGCGACGACGGCGTTGACCACCCTGCGGGAGGGATCCTGAGCAAGCCCCGCAAGCCCTTGCCCCGTAAGCCCTTGCGCCGCACGGCCTGGGGTCTGGTGGCCGGCGGGCTGGCCGGCCTGGCGCTGATCGTGGGCGCCGGGCTGATCGCGTCCGCGACCAGCCAGCCGGCCGGGCCGGGCGACGAGGCGACCTGGCCAGCCGGGGAGACGATGGCCCTGTACCGCGTTCCGCTGCGGGCCGGTAGCGACAACAGCCTGGTGGCCCACTGCCGGCTCACACCCCAGGACCAGCAGACCGCAAGCGACTTCGACGTCACGGTCCACGAGCGCGTGACCCCCGACTTCTCCGGCGACGCCACGATCACCTGCGACCAGGAGGTGACCCTGCAGACCGGTGTCGCGCTGACGGTCTCCGAGATCACCCGGGGCCCGCTGCTCGTCGTGCCGCTGTTCGCGGTCGCGATCGGCATCCTGTGCTTCGTGCCGCGCTTCACCTACTACTGGGCGAGGATCAACACGACCGGCTGGATGCGCAAGATGTTGCGGATCCCCCCACCAGACTGACCATGGTCATGAGGCCGCGTCGCGGGTGCCGGTGAAGGCGATCGACGTGGACCCTCACCCACACCAGGTCGCCACCGACCTGTCGCATCAGGCGAACCGGACCCGTGGTTGACCAAATCTGGTCTGTATGTGGGAACGCGATAGTGACCATGTCGCCATGGCCGCGCCGTTCACCAGGGCTCGAGCGGCGCAAGGAAGACACGAGGTTCACGTTCAGGCGGAAGACGCCTGGTGAGATGGTGCTCCCAACGGGATTCGAACCCGCGCTGCCGCCTTGAAAGGGCGGAGTCCTAGGCCGCTAGACGATGGGAGCCCGGGTTGCCCGCTTCGGAGCACGGAAAGCATAGGACACAGCGAGCCCCGCCGACAAAGCGGGTATCGGCAACCGTCCTACCTCGGGAAACCCGGGCCACCGAAGCGGCTACCGACGGACCGGTGGGACGCCGTCGTCGCCCGGCACGAGGCCGAGCATCTCCAGCATCTCGCGGCAGTCGTCGACGTCCTTGGCGCCGCGGGCCACGGCGAGCTGGGCGCGGCGCACCTGCTCGTCGCTGACCCGCGAACTCTCGCCCGAGCGCGGAGCGGGGACGCCGCCCGCACCGAAGGCGAGCGAGGTGTCACGGGTGTCGTGCTGTAGCAGGAAGTCACGTACTTCGACCGGTCCGCTCATGTCAGCCTCCCCGACCATCCAGGTGTTGGCGGGAAGGCTATGAGACCGAGGGCACCGTCCACAGCCCCCCGAGGAGTGAATCCGGACCCCACGGATAGTAGTCAGGGGTGATCCCGGCACCCCTCCGGTGAGCGAGACCGTTCGTGTGACGGACCCGCGATCACTCGAACGGACGCACAATCGTCACTGCGCACCCGCCGCATACGCACCGAAACGACACCCCGCCGATGGGGCACGCCCATCGGGTTATGCGATGACCTGCGGTAACGGCATATCGGACAAGCAGACCCATGTGGGGGACACGGCATGCCTCAAGCGCGGCGTGTCGCACTCCGAAGATCTCGAAGGGATGGGGAGTTCGCGAAGAGGAAGAGGAGGAAACCTGTAGTGCCCATGCACACGATCTACAACGTGTACGACGTCACCGGGATGACCTGCGACCACTGCGCCGCCTCGGTCACCGAGGAACTGTCGGAACTGGACCACGTCACGGACGTCGCCGTGAACCTCTCCACCGGCGCCGTGACGGTCGCGAGCGCCGGCGAGCTGAGCCGGCCCCGGGTCGAGGCGGCCCTCGCCCACGCCGGCCACACCCTGGCCGACTGACGGCTCCAGAAGGCTCCCTCCGCGGCTCCCGGCCGCTCCGGATCCCACGGCCGCGCCGCCGCGGGATTCCGTGGGAGAGTTCCGCTCCACGGTCAACAGTAGGTGAATAGTTCTCTCAATTTTTCGCCCTTACCTACTCCCCTGATGCGCGTGCGCGTGCAACAATCGTTTCGCTGACACACCCCCGGTCAGCGCCTGTGGAGATCCCCTCCGGCCCCCGCGTTCCTCCCCCTGGCGCGGGGGCCTCTCCATCTCTGCTCGTCGCCTTGCGCCTTCGCTGCGCTTCTCGGCTCGCCGTCGCCCTCGGCCCCTCCTCGGCTTCGCCTTCGGGCACATCGGCCCTCGGCCGCCGCGCTCGTACCCGGCCGACCTCTCGCTCGGCTTCGCCTTCGGGGCTCCTTGGTCCTCGCTCGGCTTCCCTTTGGGGCGCAGGGGGTCTTCGGGAGCCACATTTGGGTGGGTGTGATCTGTTCGTTGTTCGCTCTTTTTTGCCTTCGGGGTCGCTCACTTGGGGCGGCACAGCCCACCTGAGGTGGGCTTTCCTCGCCACTACTGAGCGTGCCTATACCTTTACCGGTGAAAACCGGTTGTCTCGCTTGGTAGACCGCAATCAGTTCGTTACCCTCGCGATGTGCTTTTCACAGGACGTAGCCGACCGACTGTCAAGGCGGCAAACGACGCCGCCAACGCCGGGCGCCATCGCACCGAGGGCCAGGAGCAGCAGGACGACCGGCCCGACGAGGAGCTGGAGTCCTACCTCGCCGCGCTCTCCCCAGAGGGCGACCCCGAGTCCACAGGGTCCGGCCGCCGGTTCGGCGGCGCGCAGGTCTACCAGCTGCGCCTCCCCCTGATGGCCAACGAGCAGCTCCGCGAGCTCGCCGCCCACCACCAGACCTCCCCGATGGCGCTCGCCCAGGAGTGGGTCCTCCAGCGCCTCGAATGGGAGTCCCAGCACCTCCACCGCCGCTAGACCCCAGGCAACCCCGACAACGACAACCAGCAGGGCCCCGGTCGCAACCGACCGGGGCCCTTAGTCACACGCCGAGAGAACTAGAGCGCACGAACGTTCGTGGCCTGGGGGCCCTTGGTGCCTTGGCCGACCTCGAACTCGACACGCTGGTTCTCCTCCAGGGTGCGGAAGCCCTTGCCCTGGATCTCCGAGTAGTGCACGAAGACATCGGCACCGCCGTCATCGACAGCGATGAAGCCGAAGCCCTTCTCGGAGTTGAACCACTTCACAGTGCCCTGTGCCATCTACCTGCCTCCATCGCAGGATCAGCATGGGGTTACACCGTGCAACCCCGGCAGCCCCCGGGCGTTGCCTCCGCCAACCTCAGCGAAAGAGCCGCACGCCCGCGTTTTCGTTCCGCGAGCGTGGAAAGCACGAACACAGAAACTACGGCCTGCGCGAGAAAGCGTATCGCGGAGAGGAGCCGGAGCACTACCACCAGCACACGGAGGATTACGCCCCACACACGATCTACGCAGGCTGAGCAGGGGTGATCATTTGTGATCTGTGTCACATCCCAACGAGCCAACGTCACACCGGCCAAAGGCGTCGAAAGAGGTGTGCGGACGTTGGGGTATCGACAGGGGGATGGCATGGGTGCTCGTTGGGGTGGAGTAGGTCGCAGACGGTCGCTCGGGTTGGCGCTGCTCGCCGCCGGGGTGGTCGCGACGCTGGGGCTCACGGCGTGCAGCTCCGCCGGCCGTGACGGGCGGTCGGACAGCGGCTCGGCCGGCAGCCCGAAGGTCCAGGCGGCCCCCAAGCCGGCGGCCAAGATCGCGCTCCAGCCGGCCGCGGGCGCGCAGAACGTCAGCCCGGTGGCGCCCGTCGCGGTCACCGTCGCCGACGGCACCATCGAGGCGCTCACCCTCACCAACCCCACCGGCAAGCAGGTCAAGGGCACCCTGGCGGCGGACAAGACCTCCTGGACGGTCGCCGAGCCGCTCGGCTACGCCAAGACCTACACCTGGGCCGGCACCGCGCTCGGCGCGGACGGCGAGCAGACGCAGATCGCCGGCGCGTTCACCACGGTCACCCCCGGCTCGCTGATCGGCACCTCGATCAACACCGGCGACGGCAAGACCTACGGCGTCGCGATGCCGATCGCGGTCACCTTCGACGGGCCCGTCACCGACAAGGCCGCCGCCCAGCGCGCGATGACCGTGCAGACGTCCGTGCCGGTCGAGGGTGCCTGGGCCTGGCTCGACGACCGCCGGGCGCACTGGCGGCCCAAGGCCTACTGGCCGGCCGGCACCCAGGTCACCGTCAACCTCAAGCTCTACGGCGTGCCCTACGGCGAGGGCAGCTACGGCAACGACGACCTGACCTCGCACTTCACCATCGGCCGCAACCAGGTCGTCAGGGCCAACACGCAGACCCACCGGCTGCAGGTGTTCCGCGACGGCAAGCTCATCCAGGACTTCCCCGCCAGCATGGGCCTCGAGTCCGACCCGGGCCGGGTCACCAACAGCGGCACCCACGTCGTGATGTCCAAGCACGAGTCGTACTCGATGTCCAACCCCAAGTACGACTACTTCGACGTCGTCGTCCCGTGGGCGGTGCGCATCTCCAACAACGGCGAGTTCGTCCACGGGTACGGGCCGTCGGTGTGGGCGCAGGGCAAGCAGAACGTCTCGCACGGCTGCGTCAACCTCTCCCCGGCCAACGCCAGGACCTACTTCGACAGCGCGCTCGTCGGCGACCCGGTCGAGGTCTCCGGCAGCAACAAGCAGCTCGACGCGGCCGACGGCGACTACTACGACTGGGCCCTCCCGTGGGACCAGTGGATCGCGATGTCCGCCGCCGCCTGACCGGTGAGCGGGAGTGCCGGAGCGTAGCGGCGAAGCGAACAACCCAACACGGTCGCCTGACCCAACCGCCTTACCCGGCCCGGCCGTCGCGGGCATAATCCCCCGCGACGTCGAGGGCGGGAGTGGCGATGCACGGTGGGGCGCAACCCCGGCGGGTCCCGGCCAACCTGGAACGCCGGTTCGCCGCGCTGTCCGCGGTGCTCGGCGCGCAGGCGACCGGCAGCGCCGAGGACCAGCCCGACGACGACGTGGCGGCCGGCTACCTCGTCGTCCGGGCGTCCGGGGCCAGCGCGGCCCGGATCGCCATCGACGCGATCCGCCAGCCCTCGCTCGCCAAGGCCAGGGCGGAGCCGGACCAGATCCAGCTCGTCATGCGGGCCTCGCTGCCGCGCTACCTGCCGGCCGGCGGGGTGAGCCTGAGCTTCCCGGAGTGCTCGCTGCGGGCCCAGCCGGCGGGGCGGCACGGGACCGTGCTGCTGACCGTGGCCACGAGCAAGCTGTCGATCAGCTTCGGTGAGCTGCGGCCGCTGCTGTTCCGCCCGGTGCCGGTGGAGCGGCCGCTGCAGACGCTGTTCGCGGCGGCCGTCGCGCACCTGCTGGTGGTGGCCGAGTCGCTGGACCAGCACGGGATCAAGCCGTACCTCACGGGGCTCGCCGAACTGGTGCTGCGCAGCGCGTTGCGCACCGAGCTCAACCGGGCGGACGCGATCGCGACCCGGCGGCGCGACGCGGTGGAGTACATCAAGGAGAACCTGGCCGACCCGGCCCTGTCCGCGGACCGGATCGCCGACGCGATGTTCATCTCCCGCCGCCGGCTCTACCAGCTCTTCGACGACGGCGACGGGGTGTCCGGCCGGATCCGGCAGCTGCGCATCGACCTCGCCAGGGAGCTGCTGGGCGACCCTGCGCACGCGGTGAAGGGCATCGGCGAGATCTCCCGGCAGTGCGGTTTCGCGAACGCGGCGCACTTCTCGCGCACGTTCCGCAAGGTGGTCGGCGAGACGCCGCGCGACTACCGGGACCGGGTCCTGTCCGGTGTTTGATGGTCCGCTCCGCCGCCCCCGCGCACGGTCAGTAACGCGAGGCGTACCAGGTGGGCGACTCGCCGACATCTCCTTGACGTCGCGCACGAAGTGGGCCTGGTCGGCGTAGCCCAGCTCGGACGATGTCCGCGGTCGGCGCGGCCCTCGGGTCCGGGTCAGGCCACCGCGTCCACAATGGACCGTGCATTGGCCCTGTCCGGGCGGGATCCCACCCGGCTGACGAAGCACTAGCCGGTGGCCACCCGCATGCGGGGGTCGTTCGGCGCCACCTCGAAGTCCACTGAGGACACGAGCTGGCCCAGGACGGTAGCCAGCTCCAGCCAGCCGCGGCCGGTGGTCGAGTGGAGGGTGAACACCGCCATCCGCTTGCCC
>NZ_DASWSJ010000152.1:0-20122 GCF_036402745.1 Actinophytocola sp.
CGGCACCGGCGGGCCGGACGCGGCCTCCGGCCAGGCGGCCGTCGTGTCCGGTGTGGACGAACGGGGTGCGCGGGTGCTGATGTTCGGCACCGAGCCGATGTTCCGCGCGCATCCGAAGGGCCTGTTCGCGCAGGTGGCCAACGGCATCTTCTGGAGTGCCACGCGCTAGTCCGCCTCCCCGGGATTTAAAAGTGTGCGTTGCGTTCCGGCGAATGGTGCGGGTGTCGGGGTGGGTGGTGGCTGGGTGCCGTCACGGTCCCCTGAGGTTCCGGTGGTCGGCGCAGGACTTCACCCGATGATCTAGACAGGCCTTAACCCGAGGTCGCCACCGGCCGTGCCGGGAGCACGCGGGCCACCGCGGCGGAGACGTCCTGCAGTGGGCCGGTTCCGGTGCCGGCCGGCATGGTGAGCGCGAGGTAGACGCCGCGGTCGACGACGTACCAGGTGCTGGACCCGGACCCCTCGACCACGAGCCACTCGACCTTCGACACCTCGCGCAGCGCCGAGGTGGGAGTCAGCTCGGCCGGCCGGCGCAGGCCGCAGCGCAGCACCACCGGGTCGCCGCGGTCAGTGCCCCATGCGAGCGCCGCGGGCGGGGCGGGGTCGGCGATCGGCAGGCGCCGCAGCGTGTCCTCGCTGTCGGGCAGTTCGTTCGGCAGCGCGGAGAGCAGCTGGGTGCACGCGGCCGACCTCGCGGCTGGGGCGTCCACGCCGACCAGCGCGACAGGGCCGGTGCGCGACGGGGGAGTGGTCGTCGAGGAGGTGGTCGTCGGTGGGCCGGCGGCCGGGTCGTCGGCCGAGCCGAGTACGAGGCTCACCACCACGACGCCGACCGCGAGCAGGGTGACGAGTCCTGCCGCGAGCCCGATGGCGGTGGGGGACAGGTGTTCCGGTGACTTCTCCTGGGACACGCGCCAAGTGGAGCACGCGTCAAAGATGGACCACCGGGCAGGTCAGGGTTCGGGTGATGCCGTCCACGTTCTGGATGCGGGCCACCACGAGCTGGCCGAGGAGGTCGACGTTCTCCGCCTCGGCGCGCACGATCACGTCGTAGGGGCCCGTGACATCCTCGGCGGTCGTGACGCCGGCGATCTCCGCGATCTTGGCGGCGACCGCTGCCGCCTGGCCGACCTCGGTTTGGATCAGGATGTATGCGTGGACCACGGCGCGCCCCTTCGTGTCGAGCAGCCCTCAAGAGGTAGGAACGTGAGCAGCAAAAGGTACCGCAGTTCTCGATCGTTTGGGGATCCGACTATCGGAGGTGGTCATGGACGGTAACCGTGGCGCTTCGGCGCACGACCGTCCGGAGACGGTCGGAGACATCGGCGAGTTCGGCCTGATCGGCCGGGTGACCGCGGGCCGGACGCAGCCGGCGACGACGTTGCTCGGGCCCGGTGACGACGCCGCGGTGGTGGCCGCGGCGGACGGCCGGGTGGTCGCCAGCACCGACGTGCTGGTCGAGGGTGTGCACTTCCGAATGGACTGGTCCACGCCGGAACACGTTGGGCAGAAAGCGATCGCGGTCAACATGGCCGACATCGCCGCGATGGGCGCGGTGCCGACCGGGTTGCTCGTCGGGCTCGCGTGTCCGAAGACGACCGATGCCGCCGTGGCCGAGGGCCTCGCGGCCGGGATGTGGAAGGAAGCCGTCCGCGCCGGCGCTGGCCTCGTCGGCGGCGACGTGGTCAGTGCCGACCAGATCGTGATCTCCGTCACCGCGCTGGGTGACCTGCAGGGCCGCGCGCCGGTGACCCGCGGTGGCGCGATGCCCGGTGACGTCGTCGCGGTGGCCGGCCGGCTCGGCTGGGCGGCGGCCGGGCTCGCCGTGCTGGGCCGCGGTTTCCGGTCGCCGGTCACCGTCGTCGGCGCCTACCGGGTGCCCGACCCGCCGTACGCGGCCGGCCCGGAGGCGGCGCTCGCGGGCGCCACCGCGATGATCGACATCTCCGACGGGCTGCTCGCCGACCTCGGGCACATCGTCGAGGAGTCCAATGTGGCCATCGACGTGCGGACCGACCTGGTGCAGGTGCATCAGCGGCTCGTCGAGGTGGCGTCGGCGCTCGGCGCGGACGCGCGGCACTGGGTGCTCACCGGTGGCGAGGATCACGCGTTGGCCGCGACCTTCCCCGAACCGGCCGGGGTGCCCGAGGGCTGGGTCACCATCGGCACGGTGACCAGGGGAAGTGCGGTCACCGTCGACGGGAAGCCGTACGAGCAACCGGCGGGCTGGCAGCACTGGCGGTGAGCGGCGTGGGTCAGAATCGCTTCGTGCGGATCGACATCGTTGCCTATGACCATCCCGACGCCGCGGCGCTCATCGCCGAGGTGCAGCAGGAGTACGTGGTTCGCTACGGCGAGGAGGACCTGACCCCGGTCGACCCGGCGCAGTTCGCGCCGCCCAACGGGTTGTTCCTCGTCGCCTACCTCGACGGCGCCCCGATGGCGTGCGGCGGCTGGCGTGTCCACGGCGACGGAGAGGCGGAGCTGAAGCGGATGTACGTCAGCCTCGCCGCCCGCGGCCGGGGGCTCGCCAGGGCCGTGCTGGCCGAGCTCGAGCGCACCGCCGCCGAGGCCGGGAACCGCCGGATGGTCCTGGAGACCGGGCTGATGCAGCCGGAGGCGATCGCGTTGTACACGTCCTCGGGCTACGTCGAGGTGCCGCGCTTCGGCTTCTACGCGGAGGCGCCGGAGGCCGTGCACCTCGGCAAGCTCATCGGTGTCGGATCGGAGCTCGGTGTCGGATCGGAGGAGCCGTCGTGCCCATCTATGCCCTAGGCGACCTCGAGCCCACGATCCACCCGGACGCCTGGGTGCACCCGGACGCGACGGTGATCGGCAACGTGCACCTGGCGGCGTTCGCGTCGGTGTGGCCGCAGGCCGTGCTGCGCGGCGACTCGGGCGGCATCTGGATCGGCGAGCGGACCAACGTCCAGGACGGCACGGTCGTCCACTGCACCGACTACCACCCGACCCGAATCGACGCCGACTCCGCGGTCGGGCACAACGCGCACATCGAGGGCGCGACGATCGGTACGGGGTGCCTGATCGCGTCGGGTTCGGTGCTGCTCAACGGTTCCGTCGTCGAGGACGGTGCGGTGCTCGGCGCCGGCGCGGTGATGTCGTTCGGCGGTCACCTGCCCGCGCGACGGATGGCGCTGGGCGTACCGGCCCGGGTGCGCGAGGGTTACGAGGTGTCCGGGGACATGGTGTCCGGCATCGTCTCGAACTACGTCGCGCGGATAGCCGTGTACCGGGCAGGCCTGCGCCGGCTTGACCGAGGAACGCGCTAGGGTCGCTGCACCGAGCGACGCGATCCAGGAGATTCCCGTGAGCGCACGACCGTTGTCCGAGATCGTCGAGGCCGGCTGGGCGGAGGCGCTCGCCCCCGTAGCCGACCGAGTCACCGCGATGGGCGAGTTCCTCCGCGCGGAGATCGCCGCCGGACGCAAGTACCTGCCGGCGGGTGACCATGTGCTGCGGGCGTTCCAGCAGCCGTTCGCCGATGTCCGGGTGCTGATCGTGGGCCAGGACCCGTATCCCACCCCCGGGCACCCCGTCGGCCTGTGCTTCTCGGTGGCCCCGGACGTCCGCCCGTTGCCCAAGAGCCTGGTGAACATCTATACGGAGTACGGCGAAGACCTCGGCCACCCGCAACCGACGAACGGCGACCTGTCCCGCTGGACCGAGAACGGCGTGCTGTTGCTCAACAGGGCACTCACGGTCGAGCCGGGCAAGTCGAACTCGCACCAGGGCAAGGGCTGGGAAGAGGTCACCGAGCAGGCGATCCGAGCCCTGGCCGCCCGCGGTGGTCCGCTCGTGGCCATCCTCTGGGGCCGCAACGCCCGGAACCTGAGGCCCCTGCTGGACCCGGTGCCCTGCATCGAGTCGGCGCACCCGAGCCCGCTGTCCGCGAGGAGCGGTTTCTTCGGTTCCAAGCCGTTCAGCAGGGCGAACCAGCTGTTGGAGCAGCAGGGCGCCCAGCCGATCGACTGGAAGCTGCCTTGACCTCTACCAACCTGTAGGTCGCACCATGGGCGACATGACACTGACACTGACACAGGCCGAGATCGAGTATCTGTCCTCGCAGCCGCTGGGCCGCCTGGCGACGGTGGCGCCGGACGGATCCCCCCAGGTCAACCCGGTCGGCTTCCGCTACGACGCCGAGCGAGGCGTGATCGACATCGGCGGCCGCGACCTCGGGAAGAGCAAGAAGTACCGCAACGTGGCCGCGGGAAGCCGAGCGGCCCTGGTGGTGGACGACCTGGTTTCCCGCCAGCCCTGGCAGGTTCGCGGCGTGGAGATCCGCGGCGACGCGGAGGCGCTGGACAACCAGGACCCCCAGCGGCCGGGCCTTTCCGGCGAGCTGATCCGCATCCACCCGAAGCGAGTGATCAGCTGGGGCATAGAGCCAGGAGCCGAGGGCATGAGAGCAAGAGACCTCGAGTAGCGCCGGGATCCCCGGCGACGCGAAGCGAGCAGCAAAGCGAACAGACCCCAGCAAACGCCAGGGTCTGTTCGGATTCGGTCTGTGGGGACTCAGCCGCGAGTGACCTTGCCCGCCTTCAGGCAGGAGGTACACACGTTCAGCCGCTTGCGCTGCGAAATGCCGATCTTCGCGTGCACGGTCTGAATGTTCGGGTTCCACCGGCGGTTGGTGCGCCGGTGCGAGTGCGAGACCGACTTGCCGAAGCCTGGCCCCTTGCCACAGACGTCGCAGACGGCAGCCACGTCAGGCACTCCTTTCTCCACGATTTGCATCGCACGGAAACCGACCGGATACGGTCGGCAAGCCACTACTGCGGGCATGAACGCCGCGCAGACCAACCCAGGGTAACGGCTCGCGGCCGAGGCATTCAAACCGGCCCACTAGTCTCCGCATGTCGATGCCATCAGGCGAGGCTACGGACCGTTTGCGGGAGGCTGGATGCTGCGGGCGCTGGATGCCGCACACGTGCGGCGCTGGGCGGTGGCCTGCGTGCAGTCGCTGGACGCGCACCGTGAGTCCATCGACCGGATCAACGTCTTTCCCGTGCCGGACAGCGACACCGGGACCAACCTGCTCCACACCATGCGCGCGGCCCTCGACGCGTTGCTGCGCGCTCCCGCGCCCGCCCGCACCGACGCCGGGGCGGCGCTGACCGCGCTGGCCAGGGGCGCGTTGACCGGGGCGCGCGGCAACTCCGGCGTCATCGCCTCCCAGTTCCTCCGCGGCGCGGCCGACGCGCTCCAGCAGGTGAGCACGATCACGGGGACCGGCCTGCGCGCGGCGCTCGCCGGCGCTGCCGAGCGGGCCGGGGCGGCACTGGCCGACCCGGTGCCCGGCACGATGATCAGCGTTCTGTCCGCCGCCGCGGCCGCCGCGGACGCGGAGCCGTCCGACGAGCTGGCCGACGTGGTCGCGGCCGCCACCGCCGGCGCCGCGGCCGCGCTCGAGGAGACACCGCGCCAGCTCGCCGTGCTGGCCGAGGCCGGGGTGGTCGACGCGGGCGGGCGGGGCGTGGTCGTGATGCTGGACGCGCTCGTCGCCGTGGTCACCGAGCAGCCGGCCGCACTCGCCGCCGCGCAGCGGGCCAGCCGGGAGCGGGTCGTCGCGGCGCACTACACGTACACCGCACGCGAGTCGGGCTCGGACGAGTTCGCCTACGAGGTCATGTACCTCCTCGAGAATGTGGCGCACGACGGCGACCCGATCAGCCGGCTCCGCGACACGCTGGTCGGCCTCGGCGACTGCGTGTCGGTGGTCGGTGACGGTGCCGGGTTGTGGACCGTGCACGTGCACTGCAACGACATCGGCGCGGCCATCGAGGTGGGCGTCGAGACCGGCCGGCCGCACCAGATCAGGGTGGCCCGCTTCGCCGACGCCCCCTCCGCCGAGGCGTCCCGCTTCGTGAAGGATCGGGCGGTCGTCGTGCCCGCCCGCAGTACCGAGCTGGCCGACCTGCTGATCAGCGAGGGCGTCACGGTCGTGCGGGTCGACGGCCCGGACACCGAGACTGCCTATCGGCTGCTGGAGGTCATCACCGGCACCGGCGCCTCGCACGTGAGCGTGCTGCCCGCCGACGCCGGTCTGATGGAGGTGGCCGACGAGGCATCGATCCGGGCGGTGGCCGCCGGCCAGGACGTGGTGGTGGTGCCGTGCGCGTCGCCGGTGCAGGTGCTGGCCGCCGTGGCCGTGCACGATCCCCGGCGCCGAGCAGCCGACGACGTGGTCGCGATGGCCGAGGCAGCTGCGGCCACCCGGCGGGGGGAGGTGGTCGTGTCGACGGAGGCTGCCATCACGTGGATCGGCGCCTGTGCGGCTGGGGATGTGCTCGGCATGGCGGACGGTGAGGTCGTGCTGATCGAGCCCGGGCCGGCCGATGTCGCGGCGCTCGATCGGGCTGCTTGTGGGGTTGTGGAGCGGATGTTGGGGATGGGCGGGGAGTTGGTCACCGCTCTGTTGGGGGCTGGGGCGCCCGATGAGCTGGCCGGGGAGCTGACCGACTACTTGCGGCGAGAGCATCCGGAGACCGAACTGGTCGTCTACCACGGTGGCCAGCCCGACGCCGTCCTCATCCTGGGCGTCGAATAGGTTCGGTCGCCTCGGCTGCGCCCGCCTTCGCGCACCAACCAGCCCAGCCTCTTCAGGAACAAGCCTCAGAAGCCGCCGTCTGGAGCCGGTTTCAGTCGCTGTTCGCTTCTATTAGAGCCAACCACCCTCGCCAACGGCACATCGAGGCTCGAAGTGGCCCGTCCACAACGAAAACCCCAACCCGCGCTCCGAAACCGGCCGCCCGCGGTCACCTACCACCCCACCTGCCCATCAATCCGCTCCCGTAAGAGATCGGCATGCCCGTTGTGCCGCGCATACTCCGCGATCAGCCGCAACAACACCCACCGCAACGAGAACCGCTCCCCGGTCGACCGCCGAACCCCCGTCGCCTCCAGCGACTCCGCCGCCGCCACGATCTCCCGCGACCGGGCACACTCCCGCCGCCACCCGGCGAGGGCCTCCTCGAACGACCCGTCGAGCGAGTCGAAGTCCTGGTCCGGGTCGTCGTCGGAGTAATAGAGCAGCTCCACGTCCTCGCCCGCGAACTGGATGTGGAGCCACCAGCGCTCGACTCCTGCCAGGTGGCGGACCAGGCCGTGCAGGGACAGGCCGGACGGCGGCACCGGGCGGGTGGAGTGCTTCGGGTCGGGCACGTCCGCGCACTTCAGCGCCAGGGTCTGGCGCTGGAAATCCAGATACGCGCCGAGCATCGTGCGCTCGTCGGCCTCCAGGGGCGGGTCGGCGCGGTTCGGGCTCACCAGCTTGGTGTCGGGGAGGGGGGTGGTCATGGGGAGAGCGTGGCAGGGGGGTCCGACAGTTTTTGGCGCCTTGCCGGGGACGGTTCGACGGACTGTCGGGGGGCCGCGACATAATCGCAGGCAATGGTCTCCATGGACGACAAGCTCGAGCTGGCGGTGGGCGCCAAGACGGCCAAGGCGCTGTCCGGCGCCCTGGAGCTGCACACCGTCGGCGACCTCGTGCACTACTACCCCCGCCGCTACGCCGAACGCGGCCAGCTCACCGACATCGCGGGCCTCGAGCTCGGCGAGCACGCCACCGTCATGGCGCGCGTCAAGTCGGTCAACGAGCGCCGGATGCGGGAGCGCCGCGGCTGGATCCTCGAGGTCGTCCTCACCGACGGCACGCGCACGCTGGACTGCAAGTTCTTCAACCAGCGCCACCACGCCGCCAAGCTCAAACCAGGGGTCAGCGCGCTGTTCGCCGGCAAGGTCTCGATCTACCGCAACAAGCTCCAGCTCACCAACCCCGACTACCACCCGGTGGACGAGGAGACCGAGGACGAGGCCATCGACGACTTCATCGGCCTCATCCCCGTCTACCCGGCCACCGCCAAGGTCCAGTCCTGGCAGCTCGCCAAGTGCGTGCGCCAGACGCTGGGCATGCTCGACCCCGTCGAGGACCCGCTGCCCGAGAGGCTCCGCACGCGGCACAGCTACGTCAGCTACGACGAGGCGATCCGCGCCATCCACCTCGCCAAGGACTGGCCCGGCGTCCAGGTGGCGAAGGAACGGCTGAAGTGGGGCGAGGCGCTCGCGGTCCAGCTCGCTCTGGCCCAGCGGCGGCACGCGGCGGTCGCGCGGCCGGCGCCGGTGTGTGCGCGCAAGGCCGACGGCCTGGGTGCGGACTTCGACCAGCGGCTGCCGTTCACGCTCACCGCGGGGCAGCAGGAGGTCGGCGAGGCGATCGCGGTGGACCTCGGCAAGGAGCATCCGATGAACCGGCTGCTGCAGGGCGAGGTCGGCAGCGGCAAGACGATCGTCGCGCTGCGGGCCATGCTGCAGGTGGTCGACGCGGGACGACAAGCGGCCTTGCTCGCGCCCACCGAGGTGCTCGCCGCCCAGCACGCCCGCTCGCTGGCGGCCATGCTCGGCGACCTGGCGCAGGCGGGGCAGCTGGGCGGCGCCGAGCACGCCACGCGGATCGCGCTGCTCACCGGGTCGCTGTCGGCCGCACAGCGGAAACAGGCCATGCTCGACGTCGTCAGCGGCGCGGCCGGCATCGTCGTCGGCACGCACGCGCTCATCCAGGACAAGGTCGAGTTCGCCGACCTGGGCCTCATGGTGGTCGACGAGCAGCACCGGTTCGGCGTCGAGCAGCGCGACGCGCTGCGCACGCGGGCGGGGGAGAACAAGAGCCCGCACGTGCTGGTCATGACCGCCACCCCCATCCCGCGCACGGTGGCCATGACCGTCTACGGCGACCTCGAGACATCCTCCCTGCGGGAGCTGCCGGCGGGGCGCTCGCCCATCAGCACCGCGGTGGTGCCGGTGGCCGAGAAGCCCGCGTGGCTCGACCGGGCGTGGCAGCGGGTCCGCGAGGAGGTCGCGGCCGGCCACCAGGCCTACATCGTGTGCCCGCGGATCGGCGAGCAGCAGTCGGCCGACGAGGACGTCAACGAGGCCCTCGAGTCCGATTCGGACGGTCGCAGGCCGCCGCTCGCGGTGCTGGACGTCGCCGAGGAGCTGGCCGCGGGTCCGTTGTCGGGGCTGCGGCTGGCCATCCTGCACGGCCGGTTGCCGACGGAGGAGAAGGACGCGGTGATGCGGTCCTTCGCCGGCGGCGAGCTCGACGTGCTCGTGGCCACCACGGTGGTCGAGGTCGGTGTGGACGTTCCCAACGCGACGGCCATGGTCATCATGGACGCCGACCGCTTCGGCGTCAGCCAGCTCCACCAGCTGCGCGGCCGGGTCGGCCGGGGGAGCGCGGCCGGGGTCTGCCTGCTGGTCACCGAGTCACCGGCGGGCACGGCCACCCGCGACCGGCTGGACGCGGTGGCGTCTACTTTGGACGGATTCGAGCTGGCCCGGGTCGACCTCGAGATGCGCCGCGAGGGCGACATCCTCGGCGCCTCGCAGTCGGGCAAGCAGTCGGCGCTCAAGCTGCTGTCCCTGCTGCGGGACGAGGACCTCATCGCCGAGGCGCGCGCCGAGGCCCAGGCGCTCATCGCCTATGCGCCCGATCTGGCCGATTTCCCGGGCCTGGCCCAGATGGTGGCCAACCTGGTCAACGACTCCCGGGCGGAGTACCTGGAAAAGGTCTGAGATCGCGCCGGGACAACACAGTCGCGGACCGGAAACAGCGAACGGCGCCTCCGCCACCGGGACGAAGGCGCCGTTCGGACGTAGTGGTTACTTGGTGCCGTTGACGGGCGTCTTGACCTGGTTGCCCTGCGGCTTCGGCTGAGGCTGACCCTGCGGCTGGGGCTGCGGCTGCGTGGCGGGCTGCGTGACCGGTGGGTGGTTCGCCACCGTCCTGTCCGCCGACTTGTCCACACCCTCGCCGCCCATGGCCTTCGCGAAGTGGCGCCGTGCCTCGCCGAGGATGGCGTAGGTGGCACTCACCTGCTCGGACACCCGGCGCTCGAACTCGTCCGCACGGCGCGTCCGGTCCTGGGCCTCGGCAAGCCGCTGCTCCGCGTCCTCGATGATCTTGGCGGCGCGGATCTTGGCGTTGGCCTGCTGCTCGGTCAGCTCCTTCTCGATGCGACCGCGACGCTCGGCGATCTCCTTGTCGCTCGCCTGGCTGCGGGCCTCGGCGTCGGCCACCGTCTTGTCGGCCTGCTGCTGAGCCATGTGCTCCAGGTCGGCGATGTGCTTCTCGATCGCCGTGCGCTTCTCGCCCAGGGTCCGGTCGGACTCGTCGGCGCGCCGCTTGGCGTCCTCGATGATCTTCGCCACCTGCTGCTGGGCCGCAGCCTGGCGCTGGGCCAGGGCCTGCTCCGCCTCGTTGCGCTCGGCCGCGACCGCCTCGCGGATCTTGGCGGCCTCGCGCTCGGCGTCGCCGACGATCTTGCCGGCCCTGTCCTTCGCGAGGGAGGCCCGCTCGGCCAGCTCCCGCTCCAGCTCGCCGCGCTGCGCCTGCAGCGCGACCTCGGCCTCCTCGGCGATCGAGGCCCGCTTGTCGGCGGCCTTCGCGTCGAGAAGCTCACGCTGCTTGGCGGCCTCGGCGTCGCGCTGCTCGCGGCGCTGCCGGGCGGCCGCGTCGAGCTGGCCGATCCGCTCCTCGTTGGCCTTGGCCGCGCGCTCGACCTCGGCGCGCGCCCCGGCCAGCAGCTGGTCGTGCTCGGCGATCTGCCGCGCCTTCAGACCCTCGTACTCGGTCTCGAGCGCGGCGTGGTTCTTGGCGTACTCGGCCTCGAGGGCCTTGCGACGCTGGGCCAGCTCGGCGGTGGTCGCCTCGTGCTTGGCCTTCTGCTCCTTGGAGTAGTTCTGCACCTCGGCGCGCACGCCGGCGGCGTACTCGTCGGCCGCGCTCTTGGTGGAGACGACGTAGTTGTCCGCGTTGGACCGGATCTCCGCGGCGTGCTCGTCGGCCTCGTTGCGTGTGCCGCCGGCATACTTGTCGGCGTTCTCTCTCGTCTTGGACGCGTGTGCGTCGGCCTTGGCGCGCGTCGAGTGGCTGTACTCGTCGGCGTCGGCCCGGGTCGTGCGGTCGTAGTTCTCCGCGTCTCTCTTGAACTCCGCGATCTCCTCTTCGGCCAGCTGCCACATCAGTCGCTGACGCTCGGACATCGCCTCGTTGCTGGTGGGGTTCGAGGTGATGCGGTTGAGCTGGGCTTTCGCGTCGATCAGCTGCTGTTGGGCACTGCCCAACGCCTTGGTCAGCTCGGCAACCTTCGCGACGGCCTCGTCGCGAGACTTCTGGACGTGTCCGAGATCGAACGTCAGTCGGGTGACGCGCTCGTTGACCTGGCGCTGGTTGTAGCCGCGGAGAACGGTGTCGAAACGGGGGACTCGGCTGTTTGCATCGGAATCACCAGCGGGCATTGCCACACTTTAGATGGTCCCCTCACGGGGTGACTCAGGCAGGAGGGTGATAAGAGCGACGAAGGCCATCCCACCGTCGATGAACGGTGAGACGGCCTTCGGTCGCACTGGTCACCGCACCGGCTGGGCGAGCCTCTCGGTCGGGTGATCATCAATTCGGGTATCGGCGTCACGGCGAATTCGCCCCGGCCACCAGTTGGCCCGGCCGAGCAGCGCCATCAGCGAGGGCAGCACCAGTACCCGGACGACCATCGCGTCGAGGAAGACCGCGACCGCCAGCCCCACGCCCATCTGCTTCATCTCGTTCATGCTCAGCGTCGCGAAGATCGCGAACACCGACACCATCACGATCGCCGCGCTGGTGACCACGCCGGCCGACCGGCTGATGCCGTGCCCGACCGCCTCCTTCGCCGGCATGCCACGGCGGGCGGCCTCGCGGATCCGGCTGACCACGAACACGTGGTAGTCCATGGACAGTCCGAACAGGACGGCGAACAGGAACAGCGGGATCCACGCAACGATCGCACCGTTGGAGTGGAAGTTCAGCATCCCCTCGGCCCACGTCCGCTGGAACACGAGCACGAGCGTGCCGAACGCGGCCGCCGCGGAGAGCATGTTGAGCAGCAGCGCGGTGAGCGCGATCGCGAGCGAGCGGAAGGTCACCAACATGATCAGGAACGTCAGCAGCAGGACGAACCCGATGACGATCGGCATCTTGTCGGACAGGTTGCGGGTGTAGTCGACGTCCGACGCGATGGATCCGCCCACCGCGTGCTGGGCACCGGACACGGTCCCGACCGTCCCGGGTACCAGCTCGGTGCGCAGCTTCTCCAGCGAGCGGGTCGCGCCCTCGGTGCCCGGCCGTTGCCGGGTCGGCACGTCGAGCAGCAGCACCCGGCCGTCGTCGGAGACCCGGATCGCCGGGTCGGCGACGCTGGCGTAGAGCGGGTCGTCGCGGGTCCGGTCGTACAGCGCGGTCAGCTGGCCGCGGACCTGGTCGGCCTGCCCCGGCTCGGCCCGGACCGCCACCTGGTGGTTGTCGCCCTCGCTCGGGAACGCCGCGGTGAGCCGGTCGTAGGACCGCATCACCGGGATCGTGCGCGGCAGGTCGTCCACGCCGGTCGACTTGAGCTTCAGGTCCAGCGCCGGCCAGGCCAGCGCGCCGAGCGCCACCAGCGTGATGAGCAGCGTCGCCAGCGGGTAGCGCAACGCCGGCCGGAGCAGCTTCGGCCACACCCGCGGCGGCCCGGTGCGGTTGGTCAGCCGCCACAGCAACGGGACCCGCGGCCGGTCCACCCGGCGGCCGAGCTTGGCCAGCAGCGCCGGCAGCACGGTCACCGAGCCGAGCACGGCCACCGCCACCACGAGGATCGAGCCCGTCGCCAGCGAGGAGAACACCGCGTCGCCCGCGAGGTAGAGCCCGGCCATCGAGACGATCACCGCGAAGCCCGACACCACCACGGCGTGACCCGACGTGGCCGCGGCGATCTCGACGGCGCGCACGTGCGGGTTGCCGTTCGCGCGCTCCTCCCGTTCGCGCTTGAGGTAGAACAGCGAGTAGTCGACGCCGACGGCCATGCCCATCAGCAGGATCACGCTCGAGATCGTGTCCACCGACGGCACGAGGTGCGAGGCGAGCGCGGAGAGCCCGAACGCCGCACCGACCGCGGACAGCGCGAGCAGCACCGGCACCCCGGCGGCGATGATCGCGCCGAACGCCACCAGCATGATCAGCAGCGTCACGGGCAGGCTGATGAACTCGGCCTTCGACAGGTCGTTGCTGACCTGGTCGGTGATCCCCTTGCCGATCGACGAGTCGCCGACCTCCTCGACCCGGACGCCCGGGTGGTCCCCCTGAAGCTTCGCGGTCTCGTCGAGCAGCGCCCCCACGCGCTCGTCGGCGGTGTCCGGGTCGCCGGCCATCGTGACCGGCACCAGCAGCGCCTGCTTGTCGTGCGACGTCACCGGGTCGCCGACGTCGGCCACGCCGTCCAGCGCCCCCAGCCGGGTCGCGGCGTCGGCCGCGGCGGCGTCGGCGGCCGCCCGGTCCAGCTGTCCCGACCGGGCCGTGATCAGGACGTTCTCCTTGGCGGGGTCGTCGAAGTTCCCCGAGTTGACGATCTGGGTCGCGCGGGCCGACTCGCCCTGGGCCATGTCCTCGTCGGATGCGGTGTTGGTCCCGGCCCACGAGCCGGCCGTGAAGCACACCGCGACGAACACGACCCACAGGCCGATCGCCCGCCACGGGTGGGTCGCGCTCCACCGAGCAACGCGCACCGTTCCTGGTTGCCTGCTCACCTGTAGTTCCTTTCGTTGCCTGACAACGAATGAATGGTCTCGGCGGCAGGCTCCGGGCACACGGGTGCGCGCCCCCGGAACGGGGGTAGGGCCAGCCCCCAGGGGTGGCAAAGGTCAAACACCATGCAGGTGGTAATTGGTGAACCTTGCTCAGGTCCCGGTTGGCGACTAACGACATCAGGTATGAATGGGAAAAGGCTGATGGCGAAGGTCGGGGTCGCGTTCCTGCTCGGCTCCGTTGCCGCCGCGATTGCGGCGACCCCCACGAGCGCACAACCGGCGAGCTACGCCGACTACATCGTCGTGCTGGACAAGACCACCGGCGTCCAGGCGCGGGCCGCCTCGGTCGGCCAGCGGTTCGGCAGCACGGTCGAGCACACCTACCAAGCCGTGCTGAGCGGCTTCTCCTTACGGTTGAGCGAGGATCAGGCCCGCACCCTCGCGGCCGAGCCCGGCGTGGACTACGTCGTGCGGGACACGCCGGTGCACGCGCTGGGGGTGCAGGTCAACCCGCCGTCCTGGGGGCTGGACCGCATCGACCAGCGGGACCTGCCGCTCGACGGCGTGTACCGGTACCCGAACGAGGCGCCGGACGTGACCGCCTACGTGCTCGACACCGGCGTCAGCGCGCATCCCGACTTCGCCGCCCGGATACGGCCCGGCTACGACTTCATCGGCAACGACACGACACCGACCGACGGCAACGGGCACGGCACGTTCATCGCCGGCATCATCGGCGGCACCTCCTACGGCGTGGCCAAGAAGATCAACATCGTGCCGGTGAAGGTGCTGGCCGACGACGGCAGCGGGTCCACCGCGGGCGTGATCGCCGGGATCGACTGGGTCACCGCGCACGCGGTCAGGCCGGCGGTGGCGAACCTGAGCCTGGGCGGCTCGGCGAACGCGGCGCTGGACGACGCGGTGCGGCGGTCCATCGCCTCCGGGGTGAGCTACGCGGTGGCGGCCGGCGGGTCGAACACCGACGCGAGCACCTTCTCGCCGGCGCGGGTGGCCGAGGCGCTCACCATCGGCGCGAGCACCACGGCCGACTGCCGGCCGTCGAACTCCAACTTCGGCGCGGTGATCGACATGTTCGCGCCCGGCCAGAGCATCACCGGGCCGTGGCTGGGCGGGGGCACCCAGACGATGTCCGGCACGTCGCTGTCCGCGCCGCACGTGGCCGGCGCGGTGGGCATGTACCTGCAGGACCACCCCACGGCGAGCGCCGCGACCGTGTCGGCCGCACTGGTCGCCGCGGCCACCCCGAACCGGCTGTGCAACGTGCCGCCCGGGACGGCGAACCGGCTGCTCTACGTCGGTCCCTGACCGATCAAGCAACGACGCCCGCACCCCCGCCGAGGTGCGGGCGTCGTGCTGTTGAGGTGCCCGTCACGTGGGACTGTCCTCCCGACAAGCGGGATCCAGCGGGTAACGTCGTCAAGACTCGTTGCCGCCGACCGGGAGGTATCCGGGATGTTCCGCAAGGTGCTCGTAGCCAACCGCGGGGAGATCGCCATCCGCGCGTTTCGGGCCGGATACGAGCTCGGCGCCGGCACGGTCGCGGTGTTCCCCCACGAGGACCGCAACTCGCTGCACCGGATGAAGGCCGACGAGGCCTACGAGATCGGCGAGCCCGGCCATCCGGTGCGGGCCTACCTGTCCGTCGAGGAGATCATCAAGGCGGCCCGCAAGGCCGAGGCCGACGCGGTCTACCCCGGTTACGGCTTCCTGTCCGAGAACCCGGAGCTGGCCCGCGCGTGCGAGGAGGCCGGCATCACCTTCGTCGGCCCGTCGACCGAGATCCTCGAGCTCACCGGCAACAAGGCCCGCGCGGTCGCCGCCGCCCGCGAGGCCGGCCTGCCCGTGCTGAGCTCGTCGGCCCCGTCCGCGGACCTCGGCGAGCTGCTCGCGGCCGGCGACGAGCTCGGCTTCCCCCTGTTCGTCAAGGCGGTCGCCGGCGGGGGCGGGCGCGGCATGCGCCGGGTGCTCGAGGCGGGCGCGCTGCGCGAGTCGCTCGAGGCGGCGATGCGCGAGGCCGAGTCCGCGTTCGGCGACCCGACCGTGTTCCTCGAGCAGGCGGTGGTCTCGCCGCGGCACATCGAGGTCCAGGTGCTGGCCGACGCCGCCGGCGAGGTGATCCACCTGTTCGAGCGGGACTGCTCGGTGCAGCGCCGCCACCAGAAGGTCATCGAGATCGCGCCGGCGCCCAACCTCGACCCGTCGCTGCGGGAGCGCATCTGCGCCGACGCCGTGAAGTTCGCCCGGCACATCGGCTACCGCAACGCCGGCACCGTCGAGTTCCTCCTCGACCGGAGCGGCAAGCACGTCTTCATCGAGATGAACCCGCGCATCCAGGTCGAGCACACGGTCACCGAGGAGGTCACCGACGTCGACCTCGTGCAGTCGCAGCTGCGCATCGCGGCCGGCGAGACGCTCGCCGACCTCGGCCTGGCGCAGGAGGAGATCCGGACCCGCGGCGCCGCGCTGCAGTGCCGGATCACCACCGAGGACCCCGCCAACGGCTTCCGCCCGGACACCGGGATCATCAGCGCCTACCGCTCGCCGGGCGGCGCCGGGATCCGGCTCGACGGCGGCACCGCGTTCTCCGGCACGGAGATCAGCGCGCACTTCGACTCGATGCTCGTGAAGCTGTCCTGCCGCGGCCGGGACTTCGAGGCCGCGGTCTCCCGGGCCCGGCGCGCGGTGGCCGAGTTCCGCATCCGCGGCGTCGCGACGAACATCCCGTTCCTGCAAGCGGTCCTGGACGACCCCGACTTCCTCGCGGGCAACGTCACCACGTCGTTCATCGAGGAGCGGCCGCACCTGCTCACCGCGCGGCACTCGGCCGACCGCGGCACCCGGCTGCTCACCTACCTCGTCGACGTCACGGTCAACAAGCCGCACGGCACCCGGCCCGAGGTGATCGACCCGGGGAAGAAGCTGCCGGAGCTGGAGCTCGGCACGCCGCCCGCGGGGTCCAAGCAGAAGCTCGACGAGCTGGGTCCGGAGGGCTTCGCGCGCTGGCTGCGCGAGTCGAAGGCGGTCGGCGTCACCGACACCACCTTCCGCGACGCGCACCAGTCGCTGCTCGCCACCCGGGTCCGGACCAAGGACCTGCTCACCGTCGCGCCCTACGTCGCGCAGACGATGCCCGAGCTGCTGTCGGTGGAGTGCTGGGGCGGCGCGACCTACGACGTGGCGTTGCGGTTCCTCGCCGAGGATCCGTGGGAGCGGCTCGCCGCGCTGCGGACCGCGCTGCCGAACATCTGCCTGCAGATGCTGCTGCGCGGGCGCAACACCGTGGGCTACACGCCGTACCCGACCGAGGTCACCGCCGCGTTCGTCCAGGAGGCGGCGGCCACCGGGGTGGACATCTTCCGGATCTTCGACGCGCTCAACGACGTCGAGCAGATGCGCCCGGCCATCGACGCGGTGCTGGAGACCGGTTCCGCGGTCGCCGAGGTGGCGTTGTGCTACACCGCCGACCTGTCCGACCCGGCCGAGCGACTGTACACACTGGACTACTACCTGAAGCTGGCCGAGCAGATCGTCGGCGCGGGCGCGCAGGTGTTGTGCGTCAAGGACATGGCGGGGCTGCTGCGCCCGCCGGCCGCGCACCGGCTCGTCACCGCGCTGCGCAAGGAGTTCGACCTGCCGGTCCACCTGCACACGCACGACACCGCGGGCGGCCAGCTCGCCACGTACCTCACGGCGATCCAGGCCGGGGTGGACGCCGTCGACGGGGCCACCGCGTCGATGGCCGGCACCACCTCGCAGCCGTCGCTGTCGGCGATCGTCGCGGCGACCGACCACGGCGAGCGGGAGACCGGGCTCGACCTGCAGGCCGTGTGCGACCTCGAGCCGTACTGGGAGATCGTGCGCAAGATCTACGCGCCGTTCGAGGCGGGGCTGCCCGGGCCGAGCGGGCGCGTCTACACCCACGAGATCCCGGGTGGACAGTTGTCGAACCTGCGTACCCAGGCGGCCGCACTGGGCCTGGCCGACCGGTTCGAGCAGATCGAGTCGACGTACGCGGCGGCCGACCGCATGCTGGGCCGGCTGATCAAGGTGACCCCGTCGTCCAAAGTGGTCGGTGACCTCGCGCTGCACCTCGTCGGCGCCGGTGTGGACCCGAAGGAGTTCGAGGCCGACCCGGGCAGGTTCGACGTGCCGGGCTCGGTGATCGGCTTCCTGCGCGGCGACCTCGGCGACCCGGCGGGCGGGTGGCCGGAGCCGTTCCGCAGCAAGGCGTTGAAGGGCCGCGGCGAGCCGAAGCCGGCCGCGTCGCTGTCCGAAGAGGACCTGACGGGTCTCGCCGAGGACCGCCGGGCGACGCTGAACCGGTTGCTGTTCCCCGAGCCGGCCCGCGAGTTCCAGGCGCACCGCGAGCAGTTCGGCGACACGAGCGTGTTGCAGAGCAAGGACTTCTTCTACGGGTTGCAGCCGCGGACCGAGTACCCGGTGGACCTGGAGAAGGGTGTGCGGCTGCTGATCGAGCTGGAGGCGATCGGGGAGGCCGACGAGCGCGGGATGCGCAATGTCATGGCCAACCTCAACGGCCAGCTGCGGACCATCCAGGTGCGCGACCGGTCGGTGGCCACCGACCTGCCGGTGGCCGAGCGGGCCGACCGCTCGAACCCGGGCCACGTGGCGGCGCCGTTCGCCGGTGTGGTCACCCTGGCCGTCGCCGAGGGCGACAAGGTCGAGGCGGGCGACACGGTGGCGACGATCGAGGCCATGAAGATGGAGGCGTCGATCACCGCCTCGAAGGCCGGTACCGTCGAGCGCCTGGCGATCAGCTCCGTGGCTCAGGTTGAGGGCGGCGACCTGCTGATGGTGCTGGGCTGACCTTGGGCCTGCTGGCGAGCCCGTGCGCCAGCAGGCTTTCCGCGGTGTCCACGAGGGAGTCGCGGACCGGGCGTTGGCGCCAGCCCAGGTCCCGGACGGCCTTCTCGGCGGTGACGTTCTCCGGGCGGTTGGCGAACTCCAGGCCGATGCGCATCGTGCGGTCGAACCGGGCGAGTGTCCACATCAGCCAGTACGGCAGCCGGCCGGTCGGGACCCGGTGGCCGCGCGGGTTGAACTCCTCGGCGAGGATCGCCGCCATCTCGGGGAACCACACGTTCTCGCCGGCGAGAACGTAGCGGTTGCCGGCCGCACCGGGCGTTTCGAGCGCGAGGCGGTGGGCGGTGGCCACGTCGCGCACGTCCACCGTGGCGAAGCCCAGGTTCGGCACGGCCGGCATCTCCCGGTTGAGCAGCCGCCCGATGACCGCCACGCTGGTGGCCGCCGACGGGTGCTGGATCGGGCCGAGGACCATGCCCGGGTTGAGCGCTACCAGCTCGAGCGACGGGTGTTCCTCGGCGAAGCGCCAGGCCGCCCGCTCGGCCAGCGTCTTGCTCCTCGGGTACGCCGATGACTTGTCCACATCGGACCAGTCGGCCTCGGTCCGCACGCGGTCGTCGCCGCGGGGGCGGCCGGCGGTGATCGCGGCGATCGACGAGGTCAGGACCACCCGGCGGACCCCGGCGCCGGCCGCCGCCCGCAGCACCCGCAGCGTGCCGTCCACCGCCGGGCCGGTCAGCTCGCGCTCGTCGCGCGGCGGGCCGGCGGGGAAGGGCGACGCGACATGCAGGACCGCGTCGCAGCCAGCGACCGCCTCGACCCAGCCACGGTCGTCGGTCAGGTCGGCCTCGACCTGCTCGATCCTGCTGTCGGGTCGCCGGGTGCGCACGGTTCCGCGCACGGTGTACCCGTGCGAGAGCAACTCGTCGACGCAATGGCCCGCGACGAACCCGGACGCGCCGGTGACTAGCACTCTCGCCATGACCAGGACTCCAATCTAATCAGTGTTCAGTATCTAAACACTGTATAGTCGGCCTCGTGACGGCTGTCAACGACTACGCTCGGCGAATGCCCGAAGCCGCGCGGAAACGCCGCAGCTACCACCATGGAGCGCTGCGCGAGGAGCTGCTCGAGGCGTGCGTGCGGCTGATCGAGAGCGAGGGCATCGGCGCGGTGAGCCTGCGCCGGGTCGCGCGCGAGGCCGGCGTGAGCCCGGGCGCGCCGTACCACCACTTCACCGACCGGGGCGCGCTGCTGGCGGCGATCTCGGTGCGCGGGTTCGAGCAGCTGGCCGAGGACCTGACGGCCGCGCGGGCCACCGGCGGCGAGGTGCTGGTCGCGCTCGTCGAGGCGTACATCGGCTTCGCCCGGCGGCACAAGGGCTACTTCCAGCTGATGTTCCGCCCCGAGCTGTCCCAGCCGGAGAAGCACCCCGACGCACGCGTCGCGGGGGACGCGGCGTTCGGCGTGCTCACCGACGCGGTCGCCGGCTGCGGAGTGTCCGATCCGGACGGTCTGGCGGTGTCGTTGTGGGCCTTCGCGCACGGCCTCGCGTCGCTGACGCTCGACGGCCAGCTCGACCACCGCGGCGAGCAGTGGAACACGACGGCCGACGACCTGATCGCCCGCGCCGTGCGGCTGCTGGACTCCTTCGTGGACT
>NZ_DASWSJ010000153.1:0-20563 GCF_036402745.1 Actinophytocola sp.
CGGCGCCCGCTACACCGCCCGGCTCGTCGGCCGCCCGGCCACCGCCCCGCCACGCGAGGTCACCATCGCCGGCCGCCACTGCGAGGCCGGCGACCTCCTCGCCACCGACGTCCCGCTCCCGGCCGACGTCCACGCCGGCGATCTCCTGGCCATCCCCTGCACCGGCGCCTACCACCTACCCCTGGCCAACAACTACAACCTGGTCTGCCGCCCCCCGCTGGTCGCGGTAGGCGCGGGAAAGCCCCGCCTGCTGGTCCGCAGGGAGGCCGAAGAGGATCTCCTCACCCGCGACGTGGGCGCCTGAGGTCCACACGGGACAGCGCGCCTGATACCAGCAGGTAGTGCGGGATTCCCGCTGGCCGGTAGGGCAGATGGTCGCTGGCCACGTCGACTCGTCGTCGCTTGGGGGCGAGCCTTGAAGTGAACCTTTTTGGGGCATGGAAAGGCGAGAAGCGATGATCAAGCACAGCATCGGTGGTCACCGGTGGAGCGGTCGCGGGCCGGCGCTGGGCGGTGTCGCCGCGGTGGCGCTGCTCCTCGCGGCCGGATGCACCGCCGGCGGGGCCACGGTCTCCGGCACGGCGGCCACCTCCACCCCCGTCGCGCAGCCGGCGCAGTCGGCGCCGTCGATCGAGCAGCAGTTCGTCCAGGTGGTCAAGACGGTCGGTCCCTCGGTGGTGCTGGTGAGCACCGACCAGGGGCTCGGGTCGGGCATCGTGTTCGACACCAAGGGTGACATCGTCACCAACAACCACGTCGTCTCGGGCAGCCACAGCTTCCAGGTGACCCTGGCCAGCGGCAAGCAGTACCCCGCCCGGCTGGTCGGCAGCTTCGCGCCCGACGACCTGGCCGTGCTGCACGTCTCCGCGCCCGGGCTGCGGGCCGCCTCGTTCGCGGACTCCAGGACCCTCTCGGTCGGTGACCTCGCGCTGGCCATCGGCAACCCGCTGGGGCTGCAGAGCAGCGTGACCGAGGGCATCGTCAGCGCGCTCGGTCGCACGGTCAACGAGGACAACGGGGTCACGCTGCCCAACGTGATCCAGACCAGCGCCGCGATCAACCCGGGCAACTCCGGCGGCGCGCTGGTCGACCTGCGGGGCCAGGTCATCGGCATCCCGACCCTGGCGGCCACCGACCCGCAGCTCGGCGGCGGCTCGGCACCGGGCATCGGGTTCGCGATCGCCAGCAACATGGTCAAGAACATCGCCACCCAGCTGATCGACCAGGGCACCGTGACCAACACCAACCGCGGCTACCTGGGCGTGCAGGTCGGCTCGACCACCAGCGGCGGGGTGCTGGTCACCCAGGTGCAGGCGGGCGGCCCCGCGGCGAGCGCCGGGATCAGGACCGGGGACCTGATCACCGCGATCAACGGCACGGCCACCCCCGACCCGACCACGCTGTCCGACGTCGTCGCCGGCCTCAAGCCCGGGCAGACCGCGAGTGTCGCGATCACCCACGCGAACGGGACCACCCAGACCGTCGAGGTCACGCTCGGCCAGTACCCGGGCTGAGCGCCCACCGGAAGGATCTCCATGATCACCAGGTCAGCTGGTGTGCACCGAACGGGCCCAGCACAGTCGGGCCCACCGCCGAACCGGCCACCCGCGCCCGCGCCGCCACCCCCGCCGCGCTGGCGGAACTGGGTGCTGCTCGCCGGAGTGATCATCACGCTGGGCCTGTTCCTGCTGCCGCTCGGGTCCTCGGGCAGTGGCGCCGAGCAGCTGAGCTACTCGCAGGTGAAGACCGATGTCTCCGCCAACCAGGTGCGTTCGGTGGCGATCGGGCCGGACGGCAACATGTCGGGCACGCTCACCAGCGGGAAGAGCTTCACCTCCAGCTATCCCACAGGGATCCAGGATCCGCAGTTCGCCCAGCTGCTCGACACCCACAAGGTGGCGGTCACCACCCAGGCGGCGCAGACCTCGATCGGCACGGTGCTGTTGAACCTGCTGCCGTTGATCCTCGTGGTCGGCCTTTTCCTCTGGATGGGCCGCTCCGCGCGCCGCCAGCTCTCGGGACTCGGCGGGATCGGCCGGGCCAAGGGCAAGGTGTTCGACACCGAGCGGCCCACGACGACCTTCGCCGACGTCGCCGGCTACGACGGCGCCAAGCGGGAGGTCACCGAGGTGGTCGACTTCCTGCGCAACCCGGACCGCTACGAGCGGGCGGGTGCGGTGGGGCCCAAGGGCGTGCTGATGGTCGGACCGCCCGGAACCGGCAAGACCCTGCTGGCCCGGGCGGTCGCCGGCGAGGCGCGGGTGCCGTTCATCTCGGTGACCGGGTCGAGCTTCGTGGAGATGTTCGTCGGGGTCGGCGCGGCCCGGGTGCGGGACCTGTTCGCCGACGCCCGCCGGCGCGCGCCGTCGATCGTGTTCATCGACGAGATCGACGCGATCGGCCGGCGCCGCGGGGGGCAGCTGGTCGCCAACGACGAGCGCGACCAGACCCTGAACCAGATGCTGGCCGAGCTCGACGGGTTCGACCCGGCCACCGGCGTGGTGGTGATCGCGGCCACCAACCGCCCCGAGGTCCTCGACCCGGCGCTGTTGCGTCCCGGCCGCTTCGACCGGCAGGTGGTGATCCCGTTGCCGACCCAGCGTGAACGCGTGGCGATCCTCACCGTGCACAGCGCGGGCAAGCCGCTCGGCGCGGACGTGGACCTCACCGTCGTGGCGCGCGGCACGCCGGGGTTCTCCGGCGCCGACCTCGCCAACCTGATCAACGAGGCGGCCATCTTCGCGGTCCGTGGCAGCCGCGAGGTGATCGCCGCGGTGGACTTCGCCGAGGCACGGGACCGGATCCTGCTCGGGCACCGGGACAGCTCCAACGCCTTGCTGCCGGAGGAGAAGCTCGCGGTCGCGGTGCACGAGAGCGGCCACGCCCTGGTGGCGGTGCTGTCCGAACACGGTGACCCGGTCGCGAAGGTGACCATCCTGCCCGCCGGCCAGGCCCTCGGCGTGACCGAGCAGCTTCCGGTCGACGAGCGCCGGCTGCACTCGGCGAGCTACCTCAAGGACTCGCTGGCCATCCGGATGGGCGGGCGCGCCGCCGAGCTGATCGTGTTCGGCGAGACGTCCACGGGCGCGGCCAACGACCTCTCCGGCGCGACCGCGCTGGCCACCCGGATGGTGCGCGAGTTCGGTATGAGCACGGTGCTGGGCCCGGTCGGGCTCGGCAGCGCCGGCCCGACGTACCTGGGCGGCGAGGAGCTCTCCAGCCGCCCGTACGCCGAGGCGACCCAGCGGGTGATCGACCGGGAGGTGGCCACGCTGCTCCGCGATGCCGAGCAGCGTGCCGTCGCCCTGCTCACCCAGCGCCGGGACGCGCTGGACCGCCTCACCGAGCTGCTGCTGGAACGCGAGACCATCGACGGCTCCGACGTCGACGCGATCCTCGGCGGCCAGACACCCGTCAGCACCAACGGCCATCCGGTAGTGAGGGGTTGAGCGCCGTGTACGGAGACGGCACGGCGACGGTGGGCCGGGTGCGGGCGGCGGTCCGGCCGTGGCGGGCGCCGGAGCATCCCAACCGCTGGCACGTGCTGGCGGTCAGCCAGGTCGCCGCGTTCATGGCCCTGCTCGACGTCAGCATCGTCAACGTGGCGCTGCCGTCGATCCAGCGTGGGCTGGGTGCGTCGGCGGGCACCGTGCAGTGGGTGGTGTCCGGCTACGCGCTGGCCTTCGGGTTGGCGCTGGTACCCGCCGGGCGGCTGGGTGACGCGCTCGGCCGGCGGTCCATGTTCCTCATCGGGCTGGCGGCGTTCGTGGTGACCAGCGCGCTGACCGGGATGGCGCCGACGATGGGACTGCTGATCGCCGCCCGGCTGCTGCAGGGGGTCGCGGGCGGCATGCTCATCCCGCAGAACTCCGGACTGATCCAGGAGCTGTTCACGGGGGCCGACCGCGGCAAGGCCTTCGGTGTCCTCGGCGCGACCGTCGGGCTGGCCACGGCGACCGGCCCCGTGGTCGGTGGCCTGATCATGGCCGTGGTCCCTGGGCCGGACGCCTGGCGCTGGGTGTTCTACGTCAACGTGCCGATCGGCCTGGTCGCCCTGGTGCTCGCGGCCCGGCTGGTGCCGCGTCCGACGACCCCGCGCGGCGCCCGCGACACGCACCTGGACCTGGTCGGCTCGCTGCTGCTCGGCGGCGGTGTCCTGAGCCTGCTCCTGCCCCTGGTGAACGCCGAGACCGGTGGCCTCACCCGGGAGTGGTGGCTGTTCGGCGTGGCCGTGGCGCTGCTGGTCGCGTTCGTCCGGTGGGAGGTCCGGGTGGCCCGCGGGGGCCGGCAGCCACTGCTCGACCCGCGGCTGGCCCGCACCCCGGGCTTCGGGTTCGGCTCGGCCATCGGGCTGGTCTACTTCGTCGGGTTCACCGGCATCTGGCTCGTGCTCGCGCTGTACATGCAGGACGGGCTGGGCTACTCGCCGCTGCGCTCCGGGCTGGCCGTGACCCCGTTCGCGCTCGGCGTCGCGGCATCGGCGGCGGTCGCCGGCCGGCTGGTGCCCCGGTTCGGGCGCCGGCTGACCGTGGCCGGGCTGATCGCGACCACGACGGGGCTGGCCGTCACCGCGCTGCTGCTGCGGGACGGCGGGACCACGGCGGTATGGGTGACGGCGCTGCCGCTGCTGGTGGCCGGGCTCGGCGGCGGCATGGTCACCTCCCCGAACATCACGCTGACCCTGCAGAACGTGCCCGTGGCCACGGCCGGCGCGGCCGGCGGTGCGCTCCAGACCGCCCAGCGGATCGGCGCGGCGATCGGCGCCGCGGTCCTGGTCACGGTCTACTACCACCTGCTCACCAGCCGCACCCACGACTACGCGGCGGCGGTGTCCGACACGCTGCTGTGTGCCTCGGGGATCATGCTGGCGGCCCTCGCGATCGCGATCGCCGACCTGGTTCGGCACAGCCAGCCCTGAGGCGCCGGCTTCCCGGCGCCTCAGGGCTGTCGGCTCACCCGCCCACGGTGGACATGTCGGGGTAACGCTCGCCGGCGGTGGCGCCCTTCGGGAAGGCCGCCTCGATCCGCGCCAGGTCCTCGGCCGTCAGCGTGACCTCGACGGCGGCGGCGTTCTCCTCGAGGTAGCGGCGGCGCTTCGTGCCCGGGATGGGGACGATGTCGCCGCCGCGACTGAGCAGCCAGGCCAGCGCGAGCTGTGCCGGGGTGGCGCCCTTCTCCTCGGCGATCGCGCGGACCTGGTCGACGAGGTCGAGGTTGCGCTGGAAGTTCTCGCCCTGGAAGCGCGCGTTGTGCCGGCGGAAGTCGTCCTCGGCGAAGTCCCCCGGCGTCCGGATCGCACCGGAGAGGAACCCGCGCCCGAGCGGGCTGTAGGCGACGAAGCCGATGCCGAGCTCGCGCACGGTCGGCAGCACCTCGTCCTCCGGGTCGCGGGTCCACAGCGAGTATTCGGTCTGCAGCGCGGAGATCGGGTGGACCGCCTGCGCGCGCCGGATCGTCGCCGGCGACGCCTCGGAGAGCCCGAGGTAGCGGACCTTGCCGGCCTCGACCAGCTCGGCCATCGCGCCGACGGTCTCCTCGATCGGCGTGTTCCGGTCGACCCGGTGCTGGTAGTAGAGGTCGACGTGGTCGACGCCGAGCCGCCGCAGCGACGCGTCACAGGCCTGGCGGACGTAGTCGGCGTCGCCCCGGACGCCGAGCCGCTCGCCGTTCGGGCCGCGTACGTTGCCGAACTTCGTCGCCAGCACGACCTCGTCGCGACGGCCGGCGATCGCGCGCCCGACGAGCTCCTCGTTGGTGAACGGCCCGTACATGTCGGCCGTGTCGACGAAGGTGACGCCGAGCTCGAGCGCCCGGTGGATCGTCGCGACGGCCTCGTCGTCATCGGTGTGGCCGTAGAACTCGGACATGCCCATGCAGCCGAGCCCGAGTGGGGACACCTCGAGTCCCTGGCTGCCGAGTGTGCGTGTTGTCGTGTTTGTTGTCATCGTTCCTCCGTGTCATCGGCAGTACACACCGCCACGATCCGCGCTCGGTCCGGGCCCTGTCGTCACGGTGAGCGTCCATCCGCACTGGCCGCTAGCGGGAATCCGGGGACTGCCGCTGGCGGCGATGCCCCACCCGGTGCGCCGCGCGATGCTGGCCGGGGAGCCCTGATCGACGCCGAGCGAGGGGACAGGCGATGACGCAGACCATGACCACGGCGGGCACACCCGGTGGCGTGGTGCGCACGCTGGTTCCCGCGCGGATCGACCGGTTGCCCTGGTCGAGGTTCCACACCCGGCTGGTGATCGCGTTCGGCGTGGCGTGGATCCTCGACGGCCTGGAGATCACCGTGGCGAGCGCGGTGGCGGGGGCGCTGACGAAGTCCCAGACGCTGGGCCTGTCCGCGGCGGCCGTCGGGCTGATCGCGACCGTCTACCTCGCCGGCGAGGTGGTCGGCGCGCTGTTCTTCGGCAGGCTGTCGGACAAGCTCGGCCGGCGCAAGCTGTTCATGATCACGTTGGCGGTGTACCTGTGCGGCAGCGGCCTGACCGCGTTGACGCTGGGCAGCGGCGCCGGGTGGGTGGTCTTCCTGTACGCCACCAGGTTCGTCGCGGGCATGGGCATCGGCGGTGAGTACGCGGCCATCAACTCCGCGATCGACGAGCTGATCCCGGCGCGCTACCGGGGCCGGGTGGACATCGCGGTCAACGGCACCTACTGGGCCGGCGCGATCATCGGCACGCTCAGCACGTTCATCCTGCTCAACGTGATCAACCTGTCGCTCGGCTGGCGGCTCGGCTTCCTGATCGGTCCCGTGCTGGCGCTGGTGATCCTGCTGGTGCGGCGGAACCTGCCGGAGAGCCCCCGGTGGCAGGTGACGAACGGCCGGGCCGCGGAGGCCGAGGCGACCGTCACGCGGATCGAGCACGCGGTCGAGGCGGCGGGGCACCCGCTCGCGCCGGTCGACGAGAACGCGGCCATCGTGCTGCGGCCCGCGGACAAGATCGGCTACCTCGCGCTGACGAGGGTCCTGTTCCGGCGCTATCCCCGCCGCGCGGTGCTCGGCGCGTCGCTGATGATCACCCAGTCGTTCCTCTACAACGCGATCTTCTTCACCTACACCCTGGTGCTCGGCAACTTCTACGGCGTCTCCGCGCAGTCCGCGCCGCTGTACCTGATCGTCTTCGCGGTGGGGAACCTGCTCGGCCCGCTGACGATCGGCCACCTGTTCGACACGGTCGGCCGGCGCAGGATGATCTCCGGCACCTACCTCGTGTCCGGCGCCCTGCTGGCCGTCACCGCGGTCCTGTTCTACGCGGGCGCGCTCACCGCGGTGACCCAGACCATCGCCTGGTGCGTCATCTTCTTCTTCGCCTCCGCCGGTGCCAGCTCGGCCTACCTGACGGTGAGCGAGATCTTCCCCATCGAGGTCCGGGCGAAGGCGATCGCGGTGTTCTTCGCCATCGCGCAGTGCTTCGGCGCCATGGGCCCGCTCGTCTACGGCGCGCTGATCGGCACCGGCACCCAGCGCTTCCCGTTGTTCCTCGGCTTCCTGCTCGGCGCGGCCGTGATGGCGGTGGGCGGCGTGATCGCCGCGTTCCTCGGCGTCGACGCGGAGGGCAGGTCCCTCGAGGAGATCGCCACGCCGCTGGGTGCGGTCAGGTCGACGCGTTCAGCAGGTGGTACAGCAGTAGCAGCTGGGTGATCGCCATCGGCTCGCTGCGGCGGGTCGGGGTGATCTGGCCCAGGCAGGGGGGCGGCTCGCCCGGCTGGTCCAAAGTAGACCAGATCGCCTTCTGGACGGTGCGGGCCTCCTCGTTCGGGACGTAGCCGTGGACGTGCAGGGTGTCGCACGGGCGGCCGTCCGGGTCCCGTTCGAGCTTCAGGTGGATCGCGCGGTGGTTGGTCGGCACGAGTACCGCGTTCAGGTCGGGATGCCGGATCGTGGGGCGCAGCATCAGCTCCGCCGACAGGGGTGTCCCAGGTGGATCGTCGCGGACGGGGATGGGGGCGAAGCGCACCACGATGTCCGCGTGGTGCTGCTGCGGCCGGATGTGGGCCGCCGACTCCGCCTCCCGCCTGTCCAGCTCGGCGTGCACCTGCTCGGCCGTGTAACCCCGCTTCGCCGTGTCCCTGGCCACCTTCCAGCCCCGCCGGATGTCCTCCGGCGGGTTGAGGAACACCGCCACCTCGAAGCACGCCCGGGACAGCTTGCTGACCAACGGAAGCAGCCCCTCGACGATGATGAAGTCGTTGGGCTCCACCAGCTCCGGCCGCGCGAGCTGGCCGGTGCTGTGGTCGTACACCGGCTTCAGGATCGGCTGCCCGGTGGCCAGCAGCTGCAGGTGCTGTTCCATGATCTCGACGTGGTTGCAGTCCGGGTGCAGCGCCGTGAACGGCTTTCCCCTGCGCTCCAGCCGGTCGAACCGGTGGTAGTCGTCCACGCACACGGCGACGCAGCGCTCCGGACCGAGTGCCTGCACCAGCCCCCGGGTGAGCGTGGTCTTGCCGGCCGCGCTGTCGCCGGCGATGGCGAGCAGCACTGGCCGGCGCGGACGCTGGTCCGCGGCGGCCCTGGCGATGCGTACTGCCTTGTCCGGCATGGTTGCGACGCTAGGCCGCGGCCCGCCGGAGCACGCCCCCCGGACCGGGGATCGGCGAGGGGATTTCCCCGGTCGGGCGGCTGACATCGGGTGTTGACCACCGTATCGTTCGGTGAATGGCGCAAACGCCAGTGCGTGTCGTGCTGGTCGACGACCACGAGATGGTCCTCCAGGGTCTGAAGTCGATGCTCACCCCGTTCCGCGGCCGGATTCGCGTGGTGGGCCAGGCGATCGGCGCGGAGGACGCGGTGCGGGTGGTGAGCGGCCTCAACCCCGACATCGTGCTGTGCGACGTACGCCTGCAGAGCGCCAGCGGCCTCGACCTGTGCCGGCGGCTGCTGGAGCTCGAACCGAGCCGGCGGGTGGTGCTGCTCAGCGTGTACGACGACGAGCAGTACCTGTTCCAGGCGGTCCGCGCCGGCGCCGTCGGCTACCTGCTCAAGAAGATCACCGGGGAGGAGCTGGTCCGCCAGCTCGAGCGGGTCCGCGACGGCGAGCGGGTCATCGACTCCGCGCTCGCCGGCCGGGCGGTGGACACCGCCGCGCGGCTGGCCGCGGGCGAGTTCTGGCCCGGCGCCCGGCACGGCCTCACCCACCGGGAGAGCGAGGTCCTGTCCCTGATGGTCACCGGCATCTCCAACCGGGGCATCGCGCAACGGCTGATCGTCGGCGAGGAGACGGTCAAGAGCCACCTGCGCTCGATCTACCGCAAGCTCGAGGTGTCCGACCGGGCCGGCGCGGTGGCGGTGGCGCTGCGCGAGGGGATCTACCGATGATCGCCGCCGGCGAGCTGGAGCGGGAGAACGCGCTGCTGCTCGCGATCATCCAGGCGACCTCGGAGGGGCCCGGGGTCGAGCCGGTGGCCGCCGCGGTGGCCCGGCTGATCGCCGACGCCACCACGACCGACGCCTGCTTCGTGCACGTCCTCGACGACGCCGGCCGCTCGCTCACGCTGGCCGGCGCGACCCCACCGTTCGACGTCGCCGGGCAGGTGCGGCTGCCGCTGGGCACCGGGGTCACCGGCTGGGTCGCGAGCCACCGCACGCCCGCGGTCATCGTGGAGCACAAGGAGGCCGACCCGCGCTACCAGCCGATCCCCGCGCTGCGCGGCTCGGAGTTCACGTCGATGGCGTCGGTGCCGATGGAGAGCGACCTGGCCGGGCTGGTCGGCGTGCTCAACGTGCACACCCGGCTGCGCCGCCAGTTCACCGAGCGGGACGTGCGGCTGCTCACGATGATCGGCCGGCTGGTGGCCGGCGCGGTCCACCAGGCGCGGCTGCACCGCCAGCTCGCCGGCCGGGAACGCGCGCACGAGCGGTTCGTCGAGCAGGTCGTCGCGGCGCAGGAGGCCGAGCGGCGGCGGCTGGCCGGCGACATCCACGACGGCATCTCCCAGCGGTTGGTCAGCCTGGGCTACCACCTGGACGCCGCGGACCGCACGGTCACCGACGACCCGGGCTACGCGGCGGCGCAGATCGTCCTCGCGCGGCAGCTCGCCGACCTCACGCTGGACGAGGCACGCGCGGCGATCGGCGGCCTGCGCCCACCCGTGCTCGACGACCTCGGGCTCGCCGGCGGGCTCGCGAGCCTCGCGCGCACGACCCCGGACCTGGAGATGGTCCTGGATCTCGCCGACCACCGGCTGCCCGAGCACATCGAGGTGGCGCTGTACCGGATCGCGCAGGAGGCGCTGCAGAACGTCCAGAAGCACGCGGGCGCCACGTCCACGCGGCTCACGTTCGGCGTCGAGGACGGCACCGGCCGGCTGGAGATCCGCGACGACGGCGTCGGGTTCGACACCGGCCCCGGCCAGGCGCAGGGCTACGGGCTCGTCGGGATGGCCGAGCGGGCCGAGCTGATCGGCGGCAGCCTGCGGATCCGGTCCCGCCCCGGCTCGGGCACGTCGGTGCAGGTCGCGGTGCCGCTCGGCGGGGCCGCGACCGGGTGCTGATCAGCCCGCGGGCAGAGCCCAGCGGTGGTCGGTGAGCAGGTGCGCGACCAGCAGCTCGGTGCTCGCGGTGGTGCTGCGGTGGGTCACGACGTGCCAGGGCCTGTCCAGCGGGGTGCCCGGCACCGGCAGCTCCACGAGCTGGCCCGCGGCGAGCTTCTCGGCGACCGCCTCGCGGGCCACCAGCGTGACGCCGAGCCCGGCGACCGCGCCCGCGACGACCGCGCCGTGCGAGCCGAGCGCGAGCTGGGCCGGCTCGACGTCCAGGGTGCCGAGCACGGCCAGGCACGTGGCCCGCACGCCGGAGCCCTGCTCCCGCATCAGCCAGGTGGCCCCGCCCGGGTTGAAGTCGGCGGCCAGCGCCGGCCGGCCGACCACGACCAGCGTGTTCGACCGGACCGCGCGGACCCGCCCCCGGGTGCCTTCCGGCGGCCGGCCGGCCACGACCAGGTCGACCTCGTGGTGGCTGAGCATCGGCCACACCGCGTCGCGCGGCGCGACCTGCAGGCGCAGCTGGCTGCGTGCGTGCGTGGCGCGGAACGACGTGAGCAGGTCCGGCAACACGTGCTCGCCCGCGGTGGTCACCGCCGCGATCCGGATCAGGCCCTCGCCGGGGCGAACCTGGTCGCGCGCGGCGGCCTCGGCCTGCTCGTGCAGCCCCAGGATGGTCCGGGCGTAGTCGGCGTAGCGCTCGCCGGCCGGGGTGAGCCGCACGCCGCGGCCGTTGCGTTCCAGCAGCGCCACACCGACGTCCTTGACCAGCGAGGTGATCGCCGCGGAGACCGCCGACTCGGTGATGTAGAGCCGCTCGGCCGCCGCCCGGACCGACCCGGTCTCGGCGACCTCGACGAAGGCCCGGAGCCTGGCGTTGGTGGTCACTGCCCAGGATCCTCCTCCCGGAACACGCGGCTGGCCAGCAGGTCCGCGGGCTCCAGGGTGGTCAGCTCGGCCCTGCCGACCTCGCGCGTCCCGGCCACGAGCCGGCGGGCCTGGCGCAGCCGGGCCCGCTCGACCGCGTTGCGGACGCTGCGCGCGTTGGCGAAGCGCGGCCGGCGCATCCGGCGGTCGAGGTAGCCGCGCAGCACCGGCAGGGCGGCCGGGGAGAAGGTGTAGCCGAGCTCGGCGACCATCAGCCGGCCGATCTCGTCCAGCTCGTCCACGGTGAAGTCGGGGAAGTCGACGTGGTGTGCGATCCGCGAGCTCATCCCGGGGTTGGAGCGGAAGAACTCGTCCATCTTGTCCGCGTACCCGGCGAGGATCACGACCAGGTCGTCGCGGTTGTTCTCCATCACCTGCAGCAGGATCTCGATGGACTCCTGGCCGTAGTCGCGCTCGTTGTCCGCGCGGTAGAGGTAGTACGCCTCGTCGATGAACAGCACGCCGCCCATCGCGCGCTTGACGACCTCCTTCGTCTTGGGCGCGGTGTGCCCCACGTACTGGCCGACGAGGTCGTCGCGGCCGACCGCGACCAGGTGCCCGCGCCGCAGGTAGCCGAGCCTGGCCAGCAGGTCGGCGATGCGGACCGCGACGGTGGTCTTGCCGGTGCCCGGGCTGCCGGTGAAGCACAGGTGCAGGTTCGGCCGCTGGGTGTCGATGCCGAACCGGGCGCGCACGCGGTCCACCAGCAGCAGCGCGGCGAGCTCGCGGATGCGTTCCTTGACCGGCGCGAGGCCGACCAGCTCGCGGTCCACATCGGACAACAGATCGTCCACACCGGACAGCTTGCGCTCCGCCGCGAGGTCGACGACCGCGTCGGCGGGAAGCGGCTCAGGCGCCGGGGTATCGGTCTCCTGGCGGCCGCTCCACCGCATAGGAATGCGTGGTGTAGCGAATTCGGCGATCGCTGGCCTCCTGGCGGTCCAGCCGGAAGCCCGGCTCAGGGTCCGGGCGCTGCACGAGGAACGACAGCGCGGTGGTCTGCCGGCCGAGCCGGGCGTCGTAGGCGTTGACCTTGACATAGCTGCGCGGGTACGCGGTGCGGCAGGCGTCGACCTCGAGCATCACCCCGGCGGGGTCGGCGAGGTCGAACATCGGCAGGCCCCACATCTCCCAGTAGGAGTTGCGCGGGTGCGGGTCGTCGGTGAACTCCACCGACAGCGGCCAGCCGTTCGCGAGCGCGTAGGCGAGCTGCGCGGTGATCTCCTCGTCGGTCAGGTCCGGCAGGTAGGAGAAGGTGCCCTGGGTGATCCGCATGCTCTCGCTCCTCAGCCCGGGGTCGGCGTGACCACGACGTCGGGGGTGTCCGTGGACGTGTAGTCGAACGTGATGTCGCCCCACGTGGCGAGCGCGACGTCGAGCTCGCGGCAGCGCTGCGCGGCGGCCTTGAGGATGTCCTCGCCCTCGGTGCGGAAGTCCCGGCCCTCGTTGCGCGCCTTGATCATCGCCTCGACCGCGACCCGGTTCGCGGTGGCGCCGGCGCTGATCCCCATGGGGTGGCCGATGGTGCCGCCGCCGAACTGGAGGACGACGTCCTCGCCGAGGTAGTGGAGCAGCTGGTGGGTCTGCCCGGCGTGGATCCCGCCGGAGGCCACTGGCATGACGCCGGGCAGCGAGCACCAGTCCTGGTCGAAGTACAGGCCCTTCACCGGGTCGGCGTCGACGTGGTCGAGGCGCAGCGTGTCGTAGTAGCCGGCGACCGCGTTGGGGTCGCCCTCGAGCTTGCCGACGACCGTGCCCGCGTGAATGTGGTCGACCCCGGCCAGGCGCATCCACTTGGCGATCACCCGGAAGTTGACGCCGTGGTTCTTCTGCCGGGTGTAGGTGCTGTGGCCGGCGCGGTGCAGGTGCAGCAGCAGGCCGTTGGCCCTGGCCCAGTTGCCCATCGACTGGATCGCCGTGTAGCCGATGGTGAGGTCGATCATGATGATGACGCTGCCGATGTCCTTCGCGAGCTCGGCCCGCTCGTACATGTCCTCCATGGTGGCGCCGGTGACGTTGAGGTAGTGGCCCTTGATCTCGCCGGTCGCCGCCTGCGCGCGGTTGACCGCCTCCATGCAGAACAGGAAGCGGTCGCG
Source organism: Actinophytocola sp. (assembly GCF_036402745.1). GTDB lineage: Bacteria > Actinomycetota > Actinomycetes > Mycobacteriales > Pseudonocardiaceae > Actinophytocola. The sequence continues at coordinate 13,509 of NZ_DASWSJ010000153.1, forward strand.
CCAGCGCATGAACGGCTGGGAGTTGATGTTCTCGTCGTCCTTGGTGAAGTCCAGCCCGCCGCGCAACGCCTCGTAGACCACCCGGCCGTAGTTGCGGGCGGACAGGCCGAGCTTGGGCTTGGTCGTCGCGCCGAGCAGCGGCCGGCCGTACTTGTTGAGGTACTCCCGCTCCATCACGATGCCGTGCGGCGGGCCCTGGAACGTCTTGACGTAGTGCGCCGGGATGCGCATGTCCTCCAGCCGCAACGCCTTCAGCGCCTTGAACCCGAACACGTTGCCGATGATCGAGGACGTGAGGTTGGCGATCGAGCCCTCCTCGAACAGGTCGAGGTCGTAGGCGATCAGCGCGATGAACTGGCCGGGCGCGTTCGGCACGGCGTCCACCCGGTAGCACTTGGCCTGGTAGTGGTCGTAGGCCGTGAGCCGGTCGGTCCACACGACGGTCCACGTCGCGGTGGAGGACTCGCCGGCCACCGCCGCACCCGCCTCCTCCGGCGGCACGCCGTCCTGCGGCGTGATCCGGAACGCGGCCAGGATGTCGGTGGGCCTGGGCTCGTAGTCCGGCTGCCAGTAGCCCATCTCCGCGTAGGGAATGACTCCGGCGTGCCAACGGTCCGACACTTGGTCCTCCTCGCGTCCGCGGACTTCAGCGTGGCTCAGGCGGTTCGCGTTGTCCATCAAGTATCGGGGCCCGACGGTCAAGTGATCGCTCAACTGTCGAGGTGCTCGCCGGTGGGTGTCAGCCGGAGCAGCACGCACTCGGCAGCCCACCGGCCCGACCTGTCTCGTAGATCATCGTGTGAAGTCATGCGCGCCGACCACCGGAACCTCAGGGGACCGTGACGACACCCAACCACCACCCACCCCGATACCCGCACCATCCGCCGGGACGCAACGCACACTTGTAATCCCGGGGAGGCGGACTAGTCCTGCGCCGACCACCGGAACCTCAGGGGACCGTGACGGCACCCAGCCACCATCCACCTCGATACCCGCACCATTCGCCGGGACGCAACGCACACTTTTAATCCCGGGGAGGCGGACCAGCCGGAACGCAACGCACACTTTAAATCCCGGGGAGGCGGACTAGCGAGGTCGGACCCTCACCGGCGCCGCCACCCCGGTGACGGGTGCACCGCGCGCTGCAGTTCTGGCAACTCGGCCAGCACCGCCTCGCGCAGCGCGGCTCTGTCCTGCGTGGACAGTGCCTTGAGGGTGGCCGCGTCCGGGGGCAGCGGCAGCCGCAACGACCAGCTGCCGAGCAGCAGGCCGAGCAGGTCGCCGAGGTCCTGCTCGGCGTCCGGGGTGCCGCGGGCGCCGAGCAGGCACCGTTGCAGCTTGCGGCGCTCCCGGATCGAGAACGTCAGCGGGTCGCGCAGCACCGCCCACTCGCCGCCGGCCAGCGCGATCCGCTGCCCGGCGAGGAGCACGTCGCGCACCGACACCACGCCGGTGACCCGGCCGTCCTCGGTGACCACCAGGTGCCGGATCCGGTGCGCGGCCATCTCCGCCGCCGCCTCGTAGATCTCCCAGTCCGGCTCGACGGTGACCACCTCGCGGGTCATCAGCGCCGCGGCCGGCGTGTGGTCGAGGTCGCTCGCCTCGGCGACGGCCTTGAGCAGGTCCCGCTCGGTGAGGATGCCGGACAGGACGCCGCCGGTGAGCACCACCGCGGAGCCCACCCCCGCGTGGACCATCACCTCGGCGGCGGTGCGCAGCGAGTCGGCCGGCTCGACCGACACGATCTCGGCGCCGACGAGGTCACCGACCTTCACGGAAGCTCCAGTCCGGTTGCTTCAACCGGTAGCGGTCGTCGTAGGCGAACCGCCCGGTCGTCTCGTCGTAGTCGGTCATCTTCGGCACCGGCAGGTCGCGGGGGAGCGGGCACGGCCGGCCGAGGTGCGCGCGGAACTCCTCGTCGAACCGGGACAGCGCGCTGCGCACGAGCGCGGCCTCGCCGGTGGGCAACGCGCAGCGCCGGCCGCCGGTGACCGTCTCGCACTTGGCCACGATCGTGCCGAGGTCCTTCTCGGTGCCGTCGCCGGCCTCGATGCGGGCCAGGCACTCGGTGATCGAGCGGGTGCCCTGCTTGCACGCCGGGCACTGGGCGCACGACTCGATCGCCAGGAACCGGGAGAAGGCCAGCGTCGCCGCGACGATGCACGCCGAGTCGTCGTAGACCACGAGTCCCGCGGAGCCGAGGCTGGTGCCGGCGGCGGCCATCGAGTCGAAGTCCAGCGGGGTGTCCAGCTGCGCGCCGGTGAGCAGGCCGCCGGACGCGCCGGGGAACACGGCCTTGACCCGGCGGCCCCCGGCCACCCCGCCGGCCGCGACGTCGACGAGCACCCGCAGCGGCAGGCCGAGCGGCAGCTCGTGCACGCCGGGCCGGCGCACGTCGCCGGAGATCGTGAACACCGTGCTGCCCGGCGAGCTGGCGGTCCCCGACGAGCGGAACCACGCGATGCCGCGGCGCAGGATCTCGGGCACGTGCGCGAGCGTCTCCACGTTGTTCATCACCGTGGGGTTGCGCGAGTCCCGCCGGGCGAACGGCCCGATCTGGTACGGCGGAAAGATCCTCGGCAGCGGGGCGCCGCACTCGATGACCTCGATCGCCGCCTTCTCCTCACCGAACAGGTACTCGTCCGGCCCGAGGACCAGCTGGATGGGCACCGACCCCAGCAGGTTCGCGGAACGCAGCTCGGCGAGCGCGACCAGGAGCTTCTCGATCTCCCGCTCGAACCGCCGCTTGATCACCACGAACGCGCGGCTCGCGCCGACCGCGAACGCGGCGATCGCGAGCCCTTCCAGGAGCTGGTAAGGGTTCCGGCGGATCAGGAAGCGGTCCTTGAACGTGCCGGGCTCGCCCTCGGCGGCGTTGGCCACGACGTAGGTGGTGGGGCAGGCCGCCGCACGCACGGCCGCCCACTTGGTCGCGGTGGGGAAACCGGCACCGCCGCGACCACGCAGGCCGGCCGCCGCGATCGTCGCGATCACCCCGTCCGGGCCGCGTCGCTCGGCGGCGGAAAGGCCCTCGCCGCCGCCGAGCGACACGTAGTCCGAGACGGTGGCCACCGGCTCGGTCAGCGCGAGGATCCGTTGCGTGCCAACAGTCATCGGGGTCGCCTTTCTGGCGGGCTCACCCCGACGCTAACCGCTGGGCGCGGAATGTCTTCCCCCGGCGGAGGTAGCCCAGGGGGCAGGTCGACAGTCAAGTGTTCGGTTGCCGGTCGTGCGGCAATTCTTGATGGACGACTGAGGAATTGAGCCTTCATCATCGTAGGCACACCATTTCCTTCAAGGACCCGGTGCGCCGGGACGGAGGTGTCGCCGGTGGACGGCTATTTCGGGTCGTACGCACTGTTCGGTGTGCTGCTGGCGGTCGGCGTGGTGATCTTCGCCGGTGCGGTCGGGGTGAACCGGCTCCTCCGGCCACACCGGCCCAACCCGCGCAAGCTCTCCAGCTACGAGTGCGGGGTGGACCCGGTCGGCGGCGGCTGGGCGCAGTCCTATGTGCGCTATTACGTCTTCACCTTCCTCTACGTGATCTTCGCGGTCGACGCCGTCTTCCTGTTCCCCTGGGCGACCGTCTTCGCCGCGCCGGGCTTCGGCCTCGCCACGCTCGTGGAGATGTTCGTGTTCCTCGGTTTCGTCGCCGCCGGAATCCTCTACGCCTGGCGCAAGGGAGTGCTCTCGTGGGTGTGATCGACCTGCCGGCGCCACGCGTCGGACCGGGCCTCGACGTGCCGAAGCCGATGCGGTTCGTGCTGAACTGGGGTCGCAGGTATTCGTTGTGGGTGTTCAACTTCGGGCTCGCGTGCTGCGCGATCGAGTTCATCGCGGCGTCGATGAGCCGGCACGACTTCATGCGGCTCGGCGTCATCCCGTTCGCCCCGAGCCCCCGGCAGGCCGACCTGATGGTGGTGTCCGGCACGGTCACCGACAAGATGGCGCCCGCCGTGCTGCGGCTCTACGAGCAGATGCCCGAGCCCAAGTACGTGATCTCCTTCGGCGCCTGCGCCGACTGCGGCGGCCCGTACTGGGACTCCTACTGCGTCACCAAGGGCGTCGACCAGCTCGTGCCGGTCGACGTGTACGTGCCGGGCTGCCCGCCGCGGCCGGAGGCGTTGCTGCACGGGATCATGCGGCTGCAGGACAAGATCGCGGCCGAGGACCTGGCTGGCCGGGATGACTCCTGACGAGCTGGTCACCGCGGTCGAGGGAACGTTCGGCGTGTCGGTGACCACCGAGCTCACCCGCGGCGAGCTGTGCGTGACCTGCCAGCCGGACGACTGGATCGACGTGCTCACCTTCGCCCGCGACACCCTCGGCTGCGCGTTCTTCGACTGGCTCTCCGCCGTGGACGAGCCGGACACCGAACCGCCGGGGGTCGACGTGGTGTCGCATGTGTACTCCCCGCGCGGCCGGCACCGGCTGCTGCTGCGCACCAGGCTGGCGCGTGGCCACCAGCACCTGCCGACCGCCACGACCGTCTACAAGGGAGCGAACTGGCACGAGCGGGAGACCGCGGAGATGTTCGGCGTGACGTTCGACGGCCACCCGAACCCGCTGCCGCTGCTGCTGCCGGACGGCTTCGTCGGCACCCCGCTGCGCAAGGAGTTCGTGCTGGCCTCGCGGGTGGCCAAGCAGTGGCCCGGCGAGGTGAACCCGGGGCAGTCGCTGCGCGAGCTCGCCCCGCGGCGCCGGCGCAACCTGCCGCCCGGCGTGCCCGACCCCGACAGGTGGGGCCCGTCGGCGAAGCCGGTCGAGCCGTGACCGTGGCCGGCCTGCTGGACGTCGTGCTGCGGCTGGGCATCGTGGTCGTCGCGTTCCTGCTGCTGCCGCTGCTCGTGGGACAGCTGGAGCACAAGGCCATGGCGCACATGCAGGCCCGGCTCGGCCCGATGCACGCGGGCGGGTTCCACGGCTGGGCGCAGCTCCTCGCGGACGGCGTGAAGTTCGTGCAGAAGGAGCACGTGGTCCCGAGCGCGGCGGACCGGTCGGTGTTCTCCATCGCGCCGGCGGTCGCGCTGCTGCCGTACCTGCTCGTGCTGCTGGTGATCCCGGTCGGGCCCGGCCTGGTGGCCGTCGACCTGGACCTCGGGCTGTTCTTCGCGCTCGCGGTGATGAGCCTGTCCGTGCTCGGCTCGATCATGGCCGGCTGGGCGAGCGGCAACAAGTACGCCTTGCTCGGCGGGCTGCGGACGGCCGCGCAGCTGATGGCCTACGAGCTGCCGCTGGTGCTCGCCGCCGCCTCGGTCGCGATGGCCGCGGGCACCCTGTCGCTGACCGGCATCGTGACCGCCTGGCAGCCGTGGTGGCTGCTCTGGCAGGCGCCGGCCGCCGCGGTGTTCCTGGTCGCGGGCCTCGCCGAGCTGGCCCGGCCGCCGTTCGACATGCCGGTGGCCGACTCCGAGATCGTCCTCGGGCCCTACACCGAGTACACCGGCATCCGGTTCGCGCTGTTCCTGCTCGCCGAGTACGCCGGCATCGTCGTGGTGTGCGCGCTCGGCGCGGTGCTGTTCCTCGGCGGCTGGCGCGGGCCCTTCGCCGACGCCACGCTCGGTCCACTGTGGATGCTGGGGAAGGTCTTCCTGCTCGCGTTCGTGGTGATCTGGGTGCGGGTGAGCAACCCCCGGCTGCGGGCCGACCAGCTGCAACGGCTGGCCTGGCAGGTGCTTGTCCCGGTGACGCTGGCGCAGCTGGCGTTGACCGGCGTGGTGAAGGTGGTGACCGCGTGAACGGTCTCGGGGTCCTCAAGGGCCTGCTGGTGACGCTGCGGACGATGACGCGCCGCTCGGTCACCCGCCAGTACCCGGAGGTGCGGCCCGAGCTGGCGCCGCGCAGCCGCGGGGTGATCGCGTTGCTGGAGGAGAACTGCACCTCGTGCATGTTGTGCGCGCGGGAGTGCCCGGACTGGTGCATCTACATCGAGTCGAGCAAGGAGACGCTCCCGGCCGAGGTGGAGGGTGGCCGCGAGCGCAGCCGCAACGTGCTGGAGCGCTTCGCGATCGACTTCTCGCTGTGCATGTACTGCGGGATCTGCATCGAGGTGTGCCCGTTCGACGCGTTGTTCTGGACCCCCGAGTTCGAGTACGCGGAGTACCAGATCGCCGAGCTCACCCACGAGCGGGACGTCCTGCGGGAGTGGATGTGGACGGTGCCCCCGCCGCCGGCTGCCGACCCCGGCGCCGGGCGGGCGAAGGAGATCGTCGACGCGCTGCGCGTCGACGAGGCCGGTGGCCGGCAGTGACCGGCCTGGAGCTCGCGTTCGTGCCGCTCGGCGCGGTGGCGCTGGGTGCCGCGGTGCTGGTGGTGACCACGAAGGCGCTCGTGCACGCGGCGCTGTGGCTGGTGCTGTCCTTCGCCGCGCTGGCGGGCTGCTTCCTGCTGCTCACCGCCGAGCTGGTGGCCTGGGTGCAGGTGCTGATCTACGCCGGCGCGGTCATCGTGCTGCTGCTGTTCGGGATCATGCTCACCAAGGCGCCGATCGGCGAGACGTCCGATGTGGACAGCGGGAACCGGCCGGCGGCGCTCGTGGTCGCGCTCGGCACCGCGGCCACGCTCGGCACCGTGGTGGTGTCCGGCTTCGGCACCGCCTACGTGGATCTCGGCGGTGCGCCGGCCGGCGGCGCGCAGACCGTCGGCGCGGCCGTGTTCCGGTACTGGGTGCTGCCGTTCGAGGCGTTGTCCGTGGTGCTGCTGGCCGCGCTGATCGGCGCGATCGTGCTGTCCCGCGGTGACATCGGCCCGCGCCCGGACTCGCGCACCGGCCCTGCCGACGGCGGGGCCGGCTGATGCACCTCGGCTACCCGGTCGTGCTCGCCGCGCTGCTGTTCTCCGTCGGCGTGTACGGCGTGCTCGCCAGGCGCAACGCGATCCTGGTGCTGATGTCGGTCGAGCTGATGCTCAACGCGGTCAACGTCAACCTCGTGACCTTCGACAGCTGGCTCGCCGACCGGTTCGCCACCGGGCAGGTGCTGACCCTGTTCGTGATCGTCATCGCGGCGGCCGAGGTCGGCCTCGGGCTCGCGATCGTCCTGCTGGTGTACCGGAAC
>NZ_DASWSJ010000154.1:0-23954 GCF_036402745.1 Actinophytocola sp.
CGCGGTGCGCTGCCGCGTCCCGTGCCGCGGGCGGTAGAGCGCGTGCTCGGTGGGCAGCTGGGACTCGTGCACGGGAGGGAGCAGACCGGCCGACTCGGCACGCCGTCTGTCGTCGGTCTGGGCGCTCACCCGGCCAGCATAACCACGGGTCCCGCCGGCCCGTGGCGCGTTGACCGACTGAGGTTCCGGTGGTCGGCGCAGGACTTCGCACGATGTTCTACGAGACAGGCCTTAGTCCGAACGGGCGATCCCGCCCGGCGTGTCCCGGGCGGCGTCCCAGCTCCTCGGGTGGAACGGATCGACCATCGCAGGGGTCGCATGCACCGACCGACATATCCGGAGGCAAGCATGTGGGTGCAGATCCTGGTCGTCACGGTCGTGGCCCTGGTGTTCCTGGCCCGGCTGACCGCCGCTCTCTACGACCGGCCCTCCCGGCCGGACCCCTCCGACACCTGAGCCCGCTGGTAGGGAGTGCTCGTCGGTGCGCCTCGCCACCAGCGAGGGTCACGGCGCCAGCGGTATCCGTACCCCGGTCAGCTCCTCGCTGATGTCCCACAACCGCTTGGCGAGCTCGCGGTCGCGTGCCGAGTCGAGCGGTTCGACGACGGTCGGGAAGCCCTTCGACTCCCCCCGCCCGTCCGGCCCGTAGAACTGGCCGCTCTCCACGTCGGCGCCGGTCGCCGCGTACAGCTGTGGCAGCGCGCCCATCATCGCGTCCTGGGCGAACAACTTGTTGGTGGCCTTCATCATCAGCTTGCCGACGCCGGTCGGGCCGGAGGACTGCAGGTTGGTCGCCGAGTAGCCGGGGTGCGCGAGCACACTGCGGATCGGGATGGCGTTGGCCCGCAGCCGGCGGTTGAGCTCGAGCGCGAACACGACGTTGGCGAACTTGGACTGGGCGTAGAACTTGGTGCGCGAGTAGGCGGACTCGCCGTGCAGGTCGTCGAAGTGGATGCGGCCGCGCTTGTGCAGGGTGGAGCTGACCGTGACGACCCGCCCGTCCTCGCCCTGCGCGAGCTTGTCCAGCAGCAGCCCGGTGAGCGCGAAGTGGCCGAGGTGGTTCACGCCGAGCTGTAACTCGTAGCCCTGCTTGGTGGTGCCGCGCGGCGGCATCATCACGCCCGCGTTGTTGACGAGTACGTCGATCTCCTCGACGGTGTCGGCGAACGTGCGGACCGAGTCGAGGTCGGCGAGGTCGAGCACCCTGACCTCGAAGCGGGCCTCCGGCTGCTCCCCGCGCAGCTCGTCGAGTGCGCGGATGCCCCGGCCCTCGTCGCGAACGGTGAGAATCACGTTCGCGCCGAGGGCGCCGAGGGCGCGCACGGTTTCCAGCCCCAGTCCGCTGTTGGCCCCAGTGACCACGAAGGTTCGCCCGACCTGGCTGGAGATGTGGTCGGCGATCCAGGTCGACGCCGACGGCTTCTCGCCATCAGGTTCACTGCTCATGGCGCATAGCGTGCCTCACCGGCGCCCGGATCACACCGCCCCCCGGCGGTTCGGTCGCCGTGTCGTCGGTAACCGCGATTACCGCACGTCCTTACCGCACGGCGAGGAGCAGCCAATACCCACCGATTGGCAGCTAGATCGAGGCCACTCGGCTTAGTAGGTTGATCCAGTGGAATTGCGTCACCTGGGTGAATCCGGACTGGTCGTCAGCGTCGTCGGGCTCGGCTGCAACAACCTCGGCAGGCCCGGGACCGCGGCGGAGTCGCTGGCCGGCTCCCGCGCGCTGATCGGGGCCGCGATCGACGCCGGGATCAACCTGTTCGACGTCGCCGATGTCTACGGCGCGCCGCGCGGCCGCAGCGAGGAACTGCTGGGCCAGGCGTTGTCCGGCCGGCGCGACCACGCGGTGATCGCCACCAAGTTCGGCGTGGACATGCAGGGCGCCAACGGTCCGGACTTCGGCGCCCGCGGCTCCCGGCGCTACGTCAAGCGCGCGGTCGAGGCGTCCCTGCGCCGGCTCGGCACGGACTGGATCGACCTCTACCAGCTGCACCGGGCGGACCCGAACACCCCGATCGAGGAAACCCTCAACGCCCTGGACGATCTGGTGCGCGACGGCCTGATCCGCTACGCCGGCGTGTGCAACCTCGCCGGCTGGCAGGTGGCGGACGCGGCGTGGATCGCGCGAACCCAGAACCTCGCCGCGCCCATAGCGGCGGAGAACCACTACTCGCTGCTGGAGCGCGAGGCCGAGCGCGACGTACTGCCGGCGTGCGACCGGTTCGGCCTGGGGTTGATGCCGTACTTCCCCCTGGCCAACGGCCTGCTGACGGGCAAGTACCAACGCGACGTCGAGCCACCCGCGAACGCCCGGCTGGCCGGCCGGACCCGCCTGCTCGCGGACGCCCCGTGGGACCGCATCGAGAAGCTGCGCGCGTTCGCGGAGGAGCGAAACATCACCATGGCCACGGTCGCGATCGGCTGGCTGGCCGCCCAGAGACCGGTCGGCTCGGTGATAGCCGGCGCGACAACTCCCGAGCAGGCAATGGCCAACGCGAGCGCCACCCAATGGCATCCGACCCCCGACGACCTGACGGCCCTGGACGAGATCTGCCCACCGGGCCGCCGCTGACCTCCACCCACCCGCCGCGCCGCGTTGACCTCGGCTCTTGGCCGCCGGGTCGTCGCTGAGGGTGAGGTCGTCTCATCCCCCGGTCGGACCGGAGAACAGCTCTGATGGCGGATTCGCCCGCGGCAGCCCTGGTAGCAGGGTGTTTGGTATGGAACTCCTCGCCGTCGCGGGGCTCTTCGTGCTCCTCGCGCTCCTCGCCGCCGTCCCCCTCGTGCTGCTGCTGAATTTCACTGGACGGAACCCGGACGGCAACGGCTAGCGTGCCTGGGTGCTGCATGGTGACCTGATCGAGTTGGTGCCGGTGACCCCGGCGCACGTGCCGGAGCTGCGGCGCATCCTCCGCACGCCCGAGGTACACCTCCGCTGGGGCGACGCGGACGCCGAGCCGGGCTGGCCGCTGGGCGACCCCGAGGTCACGTGCTTCACGGTGCTCGTCGACGAGCGGGTACGCGGGATGATCCAGTACGGCGAGGAAGAGGATCCCGGGTACCGCCACGCGTCGATCGACATCTTCCTGGACCCGGCGATCCACGGGCGGGGTATCGGCCGGGACGCCGTTCGCACCGTCGCGCGTCACCTGATCCGCGACCGCGGCCACCATCGGCTGGTGATCGACCCGGCGGCGGACAACGACGCGGCGATCAAGTGCTACGCGTCGGTCGGCTTCCGGCCCGTCGGCGTCATGCGCCACTACGAGCGCGACCACGACGGCAACGGCTGGCACGACGGCCTCCTGATGGACCTGCTGGCCGGCGAGCTCGGGTGACGAGTGCCACTCGGGGACGCCGCTGAACGCCCGTTAACCTCTCTGCGGTAGCCGAGAAAGGGGACGGGCATGCAGATCAGCGACACCGCGGCGATCGTCACGGGCGGTGCTTCGGGACTGGGTGGCGCGACGGCGCAAGCACTTGCCAAGAACGGCGCGCACGTCTTCGCGTTCGATCTGCCGGTGGCCATCGAGCAGGCGCCGTCCGTCGAGGGGATCACCTACGTCGCCGCGGACGTGACCGATCCGGCGCAGGTCGCCGCCGGGGTCGAGACCGCGTCGAGCGCCGACGTGCCGCTGCGCGTGGTCGTGAACTGTGCCGGCATCGGGCCGTCCGCGCGGATCCTGTCCCGCAAGGGACCGCACGACCTGGGCCTGTTCCGCAAGGTCGTGGAGATCAACCTGATCGGCACGTTCAACGTCCTCACCCTGGCGGCCGCCGCCATCGCGCGGACCGAGCCGGACGAGCACGGCCAGCGCGGCGTGGCGATCAACACCGCGTCCATCGCCGGCTTCGAGGGCCAGATCGGCCAGGTCGCGTACGCGGCGTCCAAGGGCGGCGTGATCGGCCTGAACCTGCCGGCGGCGCGCGACCTCGCCTCCTCCGGCATCCGGGTGATGACGATCGCCCCGGGCATCGTGGACACGCCGATGCTGGCCACGGTGAGCGACGACATCCGCGCGACGCTGGCCGAAGGCGTGACGTTCCCGAAGCGCCTGGGCAAGCCCGAGGAGTACGCCAACCTCGTGCTGACGATCATCGCCCACGACTACCTCAACGGCGAGGTGATCCGCATGGACGGCGCCCTGCGGATGGGTCCCCGCTAGAGGTCGCCCACATAAGGGATCTCGTTGACAGCCGGTGAGGTCATCCACCGGCGCAGCGTGAGCGTGGCGTGCACGTCGTCCTCGTTGTACTCGAGGAGCCGGCGACGCTGGCCGTCGTCCGGGGCCGAGCCGTCCATGCCGACCGCGTCGCGGTACCAGCGCATGGAGTTCTCGCCGCTGGCCTCGGCGTCGCGCCACGCGAAGCCGGCCGCGGGGGCGATGGTCTTGAGGCCCTTGCCGCGCGAGCACAGGAAGTGGTCGCGGACGCTGCCGAACAGGTCGAACCACGCGTCCGAGGTGATGAACGCCTGCACCTGCTCGATGGTGGGGATGCCGGGCTTGCCGGCGAACCGCTTGGCCGACGACAGCAGCCACCGGTTCTCGGCGAGCTCGTTGTAGCAGTACGCGCGAAAGCTGAGCCCGCGAGCACGGGCGCGCAGCCGGATGAGCATGAGCCACTGCCAGAACAGGGCGAAGGACCGGGCCTCGTCATCGGTGGGCAGCGGCTCCCAGGAGGCGAACGCGCGGTATCCGTGCGGCTCGTCGACGTCCTCCCCGGACAGCCACACGCCCCACAGGTAGGCGCCGGCGTCGCCGAAGCTCTCCATGTCGACGTCGACCTCGACGTCGGCCCGCGGCACGCTGATGTCGGGGATGCGGCGGACCACGGTGAGGTCGGCGAGCCACGCCTTGGCCAGGCCGACCGCGTCGGTGAGCGGCATGCCGGTGGGCGGCAGCGACTCGTCGTCGGGGTCGAGGCGGGCCAGGTCGTCGACCGTGCGGACGCCGGCCGCCCGGAGCGTGGCCGCCTCCTCGCCGCGGACAACCAGGCTCACGTCGCGCGCGCCCTGCAGCTCCACCTGGCAGACCGGCCACCACGGGCAGGTGCGGCACTCGACGATGCGGGACGGCTGCGCGAGCGCCTCACCGCCGGCGGCCGCCGTGGTGGCGATGGCCAGGCGATCGGCGAAGCGCGCGTCGTACTCGGCGAGCGCGCCACGGCCGCCGGGCCAGGTGGGCGCCTCGAGGTCGTGCCAGACCACGACCTCGCCGTCGAGGCCGACGACACCGCCGAGGGCCGAGCCGTCGGACCGGCCACAGGCCTCGAGCAGCCGGTACGTGTGGGCGAGTTTGAGCAGGTCACGAGGCTGCGGGCGGATCCGGCGGGCGGGATCCTGAGCGCGGGCCGAGGGCACCGGGCTGGCCAGCGGCGAGGTCTGCGCGCCGGTGCCGGGGTCGCTGACCTTGTGCCGGACGACCAGTACGGGGACGTAGCCGCCGTCGGTGGCGACGAGCAGGTCGACGGCGCCGCGGCGGCCGGCCGGGTGGTCGCGCGGGAGCTGGGCGGCCCAGATGTAGGGCGCGCGGGCGGCCATGGCGGCGAGGGTGGCCTGCTCCCGCTCGGCGCCGCGGTGGTCGGGGCCGCGCGGGATCTCGGTCCAGCCGGCGCCGACCAGGCCGGCGATCTCGTCGGCGATGGACCGGCGGTGCGCCGTGGCGTCGGCTTTGCGCTGCTCAGCGGTGGGATCGGGGGGCGCGGTGACCGCGTCGACCATGGTGGGGTCGTGCTCGAGGTGCACTCGCCGCCGGCATCGAGTTACCACGCCAGCGTCGAGGAGCACCGAAGTTGTCACGATTCGCAGTTTAGGCGGACCCACCGACAGAACACGGCAGGTAGCCGGCGTGCTCCACGCCAACCTGCCCAGTAGGTTCATCGCATGGCACTCAGGAAGCGCGCGGCCGACGTCGTGCCGGGCGACCCGCGGTTCACCCCGAAGAAGGCGAAGAACGCGCTCGCGGTGGCCAAGATCCTCGGGCCTGCCGTCGTGCCGCTCGTCGCGCCTGTCGTGCTTCGCGCGTTCGGCGAGGCGCGGGACCGGCTCGATCGCCTGCGTGCCCGGCGGATGGGCGTGGCGGTCGGTGACCTGGCCCAGTTCTCCGGCAAGGGCGGCGTGCTGCACGCCCGCATCACCGGCGCCGCCGAGGCGATCGGCGAGCTGCGCGAGAAGCCGGACGGCACGGCCGAGGACCGCACGTTCGCGGACAAGTCGGAGACGACGCTGCGCCAGCTCGCGGCCGCGGTGCGGGCCGCCGAGCGGATGCCGTCCGCGCGGCGCAAGGCCGCGCACAAGGCGGTGGCCACCGAGCTGGACGAGCTCGAGCAGCGCCTCCTCACGCGACTGGGCCTGTAGCCCTTACCCGATCCGAACACAACCCTCGCAACGTCCACATCTCCTCCCGGCACGGTGGGTCTCGTCGAAAACACCCACGAGAGGAGCGACATGAACCGGACGTCAAAGGTCGTCGTCGGCGGCGCGGTGGTCGGGACGGTGCTGTTCGGCGGTGCCGCGGTGGCGGTCGCGCAGGGGGACCCGTCGTCCTCGCCGCCGGCACCCGTCACCATCACGTTGAGCCCCGAGCAGGTCACCCGGCTGTGCGAGCAGCGGCTGCCCAAGGTCGAGAAGCGCACCAGCAAGCTCGTCGAGCGCATCACCGGCGGCGCGGACGTGCGCGGGTCGGCCGCCTGGCTGCGCGCGCGGGCCGAGAAGGAGCGCGGCGCCGGCCGCGACACGTCGGCGCGGTTGCTGGAGGAGCGCGCCGACCGCCGCGAGGGCCGGGTCGAGCAGCTCAAGCAGATCAACAAGTGGGCGACGGACTTCCGCGCCCAGCACTGCGGGGCGACGTGACGCGGGCCCGGATAATCGCACTCGTCGCGTTACCCGTGTTGCTGCTCGGCGCCGGCTGCCAGGACACGGGCAGCGGCGGCTCGGGTGGCTCGGGGGGCTCGGGTGACTCGGTGGAGCAACAGTTCAACGACGTCGAGTCCACCCTGAGCAGCATCGAGTCCGAGCTGAACGAATGACGTCGCGGTGGCGGAGGTGATGGATGCCGGATGAGCGCGGTCTGGTGCTGGTGGTCGAGGACGACGCCGCCATCGCCGACCTGGTCAGCCGCTACCTGAGGCGCGACGGCTACGGGGTGCACGTGGCCACCGACGGCGAGGCGGCGCTCGCGGCCGTGCGCCGCCTGCGCCCGGTGGCCGTGGTGCTGGACGTGGGCCTGCCCAAGCTCGACGGCATCGCGGTATGCCGAACGCTGCGGTCCGCGGACGACTGGACCCCGGTCCTGTTCGTCACCGCCCGCGACGACGAGGTCGACCGCGTGCTGGGCCTGGAGCTGGGTGCCGACGACTACGTCACCAAGCCGTTCAGCCCCCGCGAACTGGTGGCCCGGGTCCGCTCGGTGCTCCGCCGCGCGGCGGGCCCCCCGGCCACCGAGATCCTGGAGGTGGCCGGCACCCGGCTCGACCTGTCCGAACGCCGCGCGTGGACCGACGGCGTCGAGGTGGCGCTCACCTCCACGGAGTTCGACCTGCTCGCAGCGCTGATGCGCCGCCCGCGCCAGGTCTTCGAACGAGCCCAGCTGCTCAGCATGGTCTGGGGCTACGAAACAGCATCCGGCACCCGCACGGTCGACGTCCACATCGCCCAGCTCAGAGCCAAACTGGGCGAAGGCAGCCCGATAAGAACCGTCCGAGGCGTCGGCTACTCCGCGGACAACCCATGACCCACCCACCCGACGCCCCCGAACACCCGACCCACGCCGCTCACCGCCCGGCCAACGGCCACCACACCGACGGCCCGACTCCAGACCAACCGGCGGCACAGCTGTCTCCCGTCACCACTCGACTGCCGGAGACGCACTCCCTCGCTGTCCCGGTGGCCGTCGCCTCGTCTGCGGGCGGTGGCTTCGTGGTGGTGCGGTCGTGAAGCGGGCGTCGTCGTTGGCGGTTCGGACCACTGCTTTGTGTCTCGCGGTCGCCGGGGTCATGGCGGTCGTCGCCGGGGGGATCGCCGTTCGGCTTGTGGCGACGGCGTCTCGGGAGCTGACGCAGCAAACGCTTGCCGATCAGGCCGACGTGGTTGCCGCGCAGCTCGTCGATGCTCGGGTGCTCGCGCCCCGGCTCAAGGAGATCCTCGAAGGCCAGGGCGTGTCCGTCGTCCGGCAGGGTGCGTCGGGTGGGCTCGTCGGGGACGACCAGGCCGCGGTGCAGGCGGCGCGGCGGGCCGGGATCGGACGAGTGACCGCTGCGCGGCCGTTGCACGGGAGCGCTCGGGTGAACGGCTCGGTGCTGCTCGTCGAGGGGCGGGCCATCGAGGGGCGGCGGGCGATCGCGCTCGTCGGGGAGGTCGCCACGGCCAAGGGGACCGGGCGGCGGCTGATCAGCAACGTGGTCTTCGCGCTGGGGATCGGGTTGCTCGTCGCGTCCGGGGCGGGCTGGTTGCTCGCTCGGCGGCTGGCCGGGCCCTTGCGGCGAACGGCGGCCGTGGCGTCGGCGATGAGCCACGGGCGGCGCGACCTGCGGGTGCCGCCGGAGGGACCACGCGAGCTCGTCGAGGTCGGGGAGTCGATCAACGCGCTCGCCAACGCGTTGGCGCACAGCGAGGCCAGGCAGCGGGAGTTCCTCCTCTCCGTCTCCCACGAGCTGCGCACGCCGCTGACCGCGGTCACCGGGTTCGCCGAGTCGCTCGCCGACGGGGTGGTGACCGGCGACGAGGTACCCGAGGTCGGCCGGGTCATCGGGCAGGAGGCCGGGCGGCTCAACCGGCTGGTGTCCGACCTGCTCGACCTCGCCCGGCTCGGCGCGGACGACTTCCGGCTGGACCTCGTCGACGTCGACCTCACCGTGCTGGTCGCCGAGTCGGCCACGGTGTGGCGGAGCCGGTGCGCGGCCGCGGGCGTGACGTTCTCGGTCGACGCGCCCGCCCACCCCGTGCCGGTGCACACCGACCCGCGGCGGCTGCGTCAGGTCGTGGACGGGCTCGCGGAGAACGCGCTGCGCGTCACGCCGGCCGGGGCACCCATCGTGCTGGCGTTGCACGCGATACCGGGCGCGGCCGTGCTCGAGGTCCGCGACGGGGGGCCCGGTCTGTCCGAAGAGGACTACCAGGCCGCCTTCGCGCGTGGGGTGCTGCACTCGCGGTACGCGGGTGTCCGGCCGGTCGGCACGGGGGTCGGGCTCGCGCTCGCGCACGGGCTGGTCACCCGGATGGGCGGCACCATCGAAGCGGGCCCGGCCCGCGAGGGCGGCGCCCGCTTCACGGTCACGCTGCCGCTCGCGGCACCCCGCGAGCCGATCACGCAGCCGCTGAGAGTCGGCTGATCACGGCAGCCCCTCGGCGAGGACCTCGGCCAGGTGGACGGCTCGGCGGTCGCTGCCCTGCTCGACCTGGGTGCGGCAGCTGAAGCCGTCCGCCACCACCAGGGTCTCCGGGGACGCCTCGCGCACCGCCGGCAGCAGGGTCTGCTCGGCCAGCGCCTGGGACACCTCGTAGTGACCGCGCTCGAAGCCGAAGTTCCCGGCGAGGCCACAACACCCGGAGGGCAAACGTTTGGCGGCCACGCCGGCCCGGGCGAGCAGGGCCGCGTCGGCGTCGAAACCCAGGGTCGCGTGCTGGTGACAGTGGACCTGGGTGATCGCGGTGCGGGGCACCGACTTCGGGGACCACCGCGGCGCGTGCTCCGCCAGGAAGCCGGCCAGGGTGAAGCTCTGCGCGGCCAGCGCTACGGCGCGGCCGTCGCCGGTGAGCTCGGGGACGTCCCCCCGCAACGCCGACAGGCAGCTCGGCTCCAGGCCGACCACCGGGGTACCGGCCTCGATCTCGGGCTCCAGCACCCGCAGGCTCCGCCGCATCACCTTCCGTGCCCTCGTCAGCTGGCCGGTCGACACCCAGGTGAGCCCGCAGCACACCGAGCCCGCCGGCAGCACCGGGTCGAAGCCCGCCGCCCGCAGCACCCGCACCGCCGCGATGCCGATCTCCGGCGCGAAGAAGTTGGTGAACGTGTCCGGCCACAGCACCACCCGCCGCCCACCCGAACCGGCGGACCCCCGCGGCAAGCGGGTGAACGGCCGGCGCGCCACCGTCGGCAGCGACCGCTCCGGCGCGATCCCACCCAGCCGCTTGAGCAACGCGGCCGGCCCGCGTACGGACATCGTCGCGTTGGCCAGCCGCGGCATCCGCGACGCCAGCCGCAGCCACACCGGCAGCCAGCCCATCGAGTAGTGCGACGCCGGCCGCACCCGCCGCGCGTAGTGGTGGTGCAGGAACTCCGCCTTGTACGTCGCCATGTCCACATTGACCGGACAGTCGCTCGCGCATCCCTTGCAGGACAGGCACAGGTCCAGCGCGTCGCGGACCTCGGCGGACCGCCAGCCGTCGGTGACCACCTCGCCGGCGAGCATCTCGTACAGCAACCGGGCCCGGCCGCGGGTCGAGTGCTTCTCCTCGCCGGTGACCCGGAAGCTGGGGCACATCACGGCCCCGTCGCCGGCGTGGTTGCGGCACTTCGCCACGCCGACGCAACGCCGCATCGCCTGGGCGAAGTCGCCGCCGTCGTGCGGGTAGCCGAACTCGGTTCCCTTCGACAGCACCATGGGCAGCGGCTTCAGCGCGGCGAACCGCAGGTTCTCGTCGATCCGGTACGGGCGCACGATCATGCCCGGGTTCATCCGCCCGGCCGGGTCCCAGATCGCCTTGAACCGCTCGAACAGCTCGATCACCGCCGGCGAGTACATGCGCGGCAGCATCTCCGCGCGCACCTGGCCGTCGCCGTGCTCGCCGGACAGCGTCCCGCCGTGCCGGGCGACGAGGTCCGCGCCCTCCTCGATGAACCGGCGGAACGCGGCCACCCCGTCGTCGTGCACGAGGTCGAAGTCGATCCGGATGTGGATGCAGCCCTCACCGAAGTGGCCGTAGGTGACCCCGCGCAGGCCGTGCCTGTCCAGCAGCGCGCGGAACTCGCGCAGGTAGGCGCCCAGGCGCTCGGGCGGCACCGCCGTGTCCTCCCAGCCGGGCCACGCCTCCGCGCCGTCCGCCATCCGGGTCGAGATGCCGGAGCCCTCCTCGCGCAGCCGCCACAGCGCGCGCTGCTCGGCCGGCGCGGTGTAGACGCTGTGCGGCACGGCCAGCTCCGCCGCGATGGCGGCCGCCGCGGCGGTGGCCGACGCCACGTCGTCGCCGCCGACCTCGACGAAGAGCCACCCGCCGCCCTCGGGCAGGTCCGGCCGGTGGTCGGCGCTGCGGGCGTCGCGCAGCGCGAGGATCCGCTCGTCCATGCTCTCCACGGTCAGCGGGCCGTGCGGCAGGATCGCCGGCACCGCGTCGGCCGCGGCGATGTCGTCCGGGAAGCCGAGCACCAGCAGCACCCGGGTCGCGGGCACCGGCGCGAGCCGGACGGTGGCGCCGAGTACGACCACGCAGGTGCCCTCGGTGCCGACCAGTGCCTTCGCGAGGTCGCGGCCGTTCTCCGGCAGCAGCTGGTGCAGCGGGTAACCGGAGACCTGGCGGCCGAGCTTGCCGAGCTCGGTGCGCAGGACGGCGAGGTTGGCGCCGGCGAGGTCGCGGAGCGCGGTGTGGATCTCGCCCTCGCGGCCGGGCAGCGCGGCGCGCCGGTCGAGCTCCTCGGCGGTGGCCGGGCCGACGGTGAGCCGGGTGCCGTCGTAGAGCAGGACGTCCAGCTCCTCGACGTTCTCCAGGGTCGTGCCCCACGCGACGGAGTGCGCGCCGCAGGAGTTGTTGCCGATCATGCCGCCCAGCGTGCAGCGGCTGTGCGTCGACGGGTCCGGGCCGAAGGTGAGGCCGTGCTCGGCGGCCGCGGCCCGCAGGTCGTCGAGGATCACCCCCGGCTCGATCCGCGCGGTGCGGGTCCCGGGGTCGATCGCGTGGATCTTGTTCAGCCGGGACAGGTCCAGCACGAGCCCGCCGCCGGTGGCGTTGCCGGCGAGGCTGGTGCCGCCGCCCCGCGGGACGATCGGTACGTCGAACTCGCGGGCCGCCCGCACCGCGGCGACCGCGTCCTCGGCGGAGTCGGCGACCACGACGGCGAGCGGCACCTGCCGGTAGTTCGAGGCGTCCATTGTGTACAGAGCCCTGGTCCCGGCGTCGAAGCTGACCTGCCCGGCCACGCTGCCGGCCAGCCGCCGCTCGAGACCCGCGGTGTCCACTGTGGACTCCTCCCTCAGGCGGACGGGTTCGTCACGAAGCCTTCCTTCACCAGCCAGTCCCGGGCCACGACGGCCGGGTCCGCGCCGTCGCCGTCGATCCGGACCGACAGCTCCAGGATGACCTCGTTCGTCAGCTTCGCCGACACCGGCTCCAGGACGTCGGCCAGCTGGGGGTAGCGGTCGAGGAACTCCGTGCGGACCGTCACCGCGGCGTTGTACTGGGGGAAGGTCTTCTTGTCGTCCTCCAGGACGGCCAGGTCGAGCGTCAGCACGCGGCCGTCGGTGGTGAAGACCTCGCCGAAGTTGCAGGTCCGGCCGCCGGCCAGGGTCGCGTAGATCGCGCCGACGCCGAAGGTCTTGATGTCGCGGTCCGGCACGTTGAAGCCGTAGGTCTTCTCCGCGCCCAGCAGGCCGTCCTGGCGGCTGATGAACTCCGACTCCATGCACATCGTGCCCAGTGACGGGTCCTTCTTCAGCAGCGCGACCATGTCCGACATCGTCCGCAGCTTGTACTTGTCGGCGAACTCGCGGGTCGTCGCCAGCGCGTACTTGTCGTTCACCGGCGAGTAGTCCAGCCACGCGATGCCGAAGCGCTCCGCGTCGGCCTTCTTCACCGCGTCGTACTGGGCGCGCTCGTCCGGGATCGGCACGGTCTGCTGCTGGAAGTTGATCCAGCTCGTGCCGGTGTACTCCCAGTACAGGTCGATGTCGCCGACCTCGAGCGCCTGCCGCGCGCTCGGCGAGCCCTGGATGTTGGTCATGTCCTGGACGTCCGCGCCCGCCGCGGTGAGCGCGACCTCCGCGATGTAGCCCAGCAGGATCTGCTCGGTGAAGTTCTTCGAGCCCACGGTGATCGACACGCCGTGGAGCGCCGGCACCGGCCGGATCGACCCTGGGCCCACGTCGAACGGCAGCTTGTAGGCCGCGTCGAGGCCGCACCCGGCGAGCAGGGCGCAGACCGCGAGGAGGCCGGCGAGGCGCCTCATCGCAGCCCCTTCGGTCCGAGGTAGCGCTCGGCGAGCGCGCCGAGCCAGTCGACCAGCAGCGACAGGCCCACCGCGAGCGCCGCACCGGTGAGCAGCACGGTCGTCCGCGCCACCTTGTAGCCCGTGTCGATCACGAACCCGAGGCCGCCGCCGTTGACGAACAACGCCAGCGTCGCCGTGCCGACCGCGAGCACCAGCGACGTCCGCAGCCCCGCGAGGATCAGCGGCACCGCCAGCGGCAGCTCGACCCGGCGCAGCACGGTGAACGACGACATGCCGATGCCGCGGCCCGCGTCGACGAGTGCCGGGTCGACCTGCTGGATGCCGACCATCGTGTTGCGCAGCACCGGGAGCAGCGACACGAACGCCAGCGGGATCGCCGCCGCCCACAGTCCCTCCTGCGAGGTCCACAGGAAGTACAGGACCACCACGCCGATGGCCGGCGCGGCCTGCCCGATGGTGGCGATGCCCGTGAACACCGGGGCGATCCGCCTGGCCCACCGGCGGGTGATCACGACGCCGAGCGGGATGGCCACCGCCACGACCAGCACGGTCACCGCGAGCGTGATCAGCACGTGCTCCCAGGTGGCCTTGAGCAGCGTCGCCGAGTTGAGCGTGACCACCTCGATGGCGTCGAGATCGGAGTTGAACGCCCACGTCAGGACGCCGCCGACCAGCGCCACCGCGGCGATCGGCTGCACGAACAGGCGCAGCACCTCGGCCCGGCGCGAGCCCGACTCGACGGAGAGGACGGCGTCGGTCACCGCGGTCATGAGGTGTGCTCCGCACGCAGCTCGCGGATCTTCGCGACCACGGTGTCCAGCTGGACCGTGCCCAGGTACTCGCCGCGGCTGCCGGTGACCACCGCGTCACCGCCCTCGGTGAGGATGGCCTCGAGCGCGTCCTGCAGCGTCGACTGGGTGCTCACCCGGTCGCCGACCGGCGTGCCCACCCCGGCGAGCGAGTCGCCGCTGACCTGGCGGATGTGCCCCCAGCGCAGCGGCCGCCGCTGGCTGTCGAGGATCAGCAGGAACGTCTTGCCGCTCGCCTCCAGCCGCTTGCGGACCTCGGCCGGTGACTCGTCCTCGGTGGCGGTGGCCGACTCGGTGCTCAGCTCGATGTCGCGCACCCGCAGCAGCGTGAGCTGCTTGAGCGAGGCACCCGCGCCGACGAACCCCGCGACCGTGTCGTCGGCCGGGTTCGCCAGGATCGCCTCGGGGGTGTCGTACTGCAGGATCCGCGACCGGTCACCCAGCACCGCGATGTGGTCGCCGAGCTTCACCGCCTCGTCGAAGTCGTGGGTGACGAACACGATCGTCTTGCGCAGCTCCGCCTGCAGCCGCATCAGCTCGTCCTGCAGGTTGCCGCGGGTGATCGGGTCGACCGCGCCGAACGGCTCGTCCATCAGCAGCACCGGCGGGTCGGCGGCGAGCGCTCTGGCCACGCCGACGCGTTGCTGCTGGCCGCCGGAGAGCTGGCGCGGGAAGCGGCCGAGGAACTCGCCCGGATCCAGGCCGACGAGGTCGAGCATCTCCTCGACCCGGGCCCTGGTCCGCCGCTTGTCCCAGCCCAGCAGGCGCGGCACGACGCCGACGTTCTGGGCGACGGTGAGGTGCGGGAAGAGACCCGCCTGCTGGATCGCGTAGCCGATCCGCCGGCGCAGGTCGTCCGGGTTGAGCGACAGCGCGTCCTCGCCGCCGATCGTGATGCGGCCGCCGGTCGGCTCGATCAGCCGGTTGATCATGCGCATCGTGGTCGTCTTGCCGCAGCCGGACGGCCCCACGAAGATCGTTATCTCGCCGGGGTTGATCTTCATGGTGAACCCGTCGACCGCGGGCTCGCGCTGGCCGGGATAGCGCTTGGTGACCCCTTCGAGCTGAATCTCCACGCCGGTGGTCTCAGCCACGGATCCCCCTCGAGGTCGTGAGGCGTGCGATGACGAGGTACAGGCCGTCGATGACCAGCGCCATGACGACGATGCCCAGGGTGCCGGCGAGCGCCTGGTTGAGCGCGTTGGCGCTGCCGGCCCGGTTGAGCCCGGAGAAGATCTCGGTGCCGAGCCCCGGCCCCTTGGCGTAAGCGGCGATCGCGGCGATGCCCATGAGCATCTGCGTGCTGACCCGCATGCCGGCGAGGATCGCCGGCCAGGCCAGGCGCAGCTCCACTCGCGTGAGCACCGCGACCCGGTTCATCCCGATGCCTCTGGCCGCGTCGGTCACCGCCGCGTCGACGCCGCCGAGCCCGACGATGGTGTTGCGGACGATCGGCAGCAGCGCGTAGAGCACCAGCGCGGTGACCGTGGGCGCGACGCCGAGGCCGACCACCGGGATGAGCAGGCCGAGCAGCGCGAACGACGGGATCGTGAGGACCGTGCTGGCGAGCGCGGTCGCGATCGTGGAGCCGAGGGCGCTGCGGTAGACCGCGACGCCGACGAGCACGCCGATGGCCGCCGCGATGATCGTGCACTGGATGACCACGCTGGCGTGCTGGTAGGCCTCGATGCCCAGCCGGGACCAGCGATCACCGATGAACTCCCAGAGGCTCACCTCTGGTCACCTCCGCCCCGCCGGGTGCCATTGGCAGCACACGGTGGCGCAAGTTGACCTTTGAAGCAAGCTTTGCGTAGCCATTGTTGCGCTCAACGCGACCAGATTGTCCTCGATTGCGCAGTACAACCGTCCGGGACGACCATTCGCCGAGACGGCGGTTCCTCGGCCGGACCGGCCGCCTAGGGTAGGCAGACATGGGCCGACGGACGACCGACGGTGCGCACGGCGCACGTGGTTGGCTCCTCGCGTCGTGCTCCGCCGCGCTGGCCGTCGCCGCGCACGGAACCGCGGGCGGGACGCTGTCCGACGCGGCCCTCACCGCCCTGCTCACCACCGTCCTCGCCTGGGGTGGCGCCACACTCGCCCGGCGCGGCGGGCTGCTCACGCTGGTCGGCGTGCTCGGGGTCACCCAGGCCGCCCAGCACATGCTGCTCACCCAGATCGCCGGCAGCTCCCACCTGCACATGCTCGAACCGCCGCCGGTCAACGGCTGGCTGATGTTCGCCACGCACGTGGTCGCCACGCTCGCGTCCGCCGTCCTGCTGCTGCGCGCGGACGCGGCCCTCGCCGCCGTCGGCGCGGCGGCCGCCTGGCTGGCCGGCCGGCTCCAGGCGCTGTGCCCGGCCCCGCCGCGGGCCGCGCTCCAGTACGTCTCCACGAGCGTCCCGGCCCGGCCGGGGCCGCTGCTCGAAGTGCTGTTACGCCGGGTCAGTCCCCGGCGCGGCCCACCCGCTCGCTCCTGAACCGGCAAACCCCAGCGACGTACCGACGCGGTGCGTCGTTCACCCACCTTCTCTTCAGGAGCCACTTCAGGTATGTCCACCAACGGGTTCAGAAAGGCCGGCGCGACCGTCGGCATCGCCGTCGCCACGGGCGCGGTCCTGCTGCTCGGCAGCGGCATCGCGTCGGCGCACGTGACCGCCAACATCATCGGCGAGTCGGCCGCGCAGGGCGGCTACAGCAAGATCACCTTCCGGGTGCCGAACGAGGAGCCGACCGCCGGCACCATCAAGCTCGAGGTCGCCCTGCCCGCCGACGCGCCGATGAGCTCGGTGCGGCCCAAGGCGGTGCAGGGCTGGAAGGCCTCCGTCATCAAGACCAAGCTGGCCAAGCCGATCGAGTCGCACGGAGCCACGATCACCGAGGCGGCCAGCTCGGTCACCTGGACGGCCAACCCCGGCGTGCGGATCAACCCCGGCGAGTTCGCCGAGTTCGAGCTCTCCGTGGGCCCGCTGCCCGAGACAGACCAACTGGTGATGCCCACGACCCAGACCTACGAGGGCAACAAGGTCGTGAAGTGGGACGCGCCGCCGCCGGCCGAGGGCGCCGCGGAGCCGGAGCACCCGGCCCCGGTCGTCGCGCTCGCGGCGGCCGACGCGAGCGGCGACCACCACGCGCCCGCGGCACCCGCCGCCGACTCCCACGGCGTCGAGAACACCGCCGCCACCACGTCGACCAGCGACGACACCGCCCGCTGGCTCGGCGGCGCGGGTCTCGTGGTTGGCGCGCTCGGCCTCGGCTTCGGCGTCGGCGCCACGCTGCGGGCCCGCCGGGCGGTGGCCGCGAACAAGGTCGGCGGCGAGCAGTGAGGAAGCTCGCCCTCGTCGTCGCGGTGGCCTGCCTCGCCCTGGTGGGGCTGGCCACCCCGGCGTTCGCGCACAACACGCTGATCAGCAGCAACCCGGCCAACCAGACCACCGTGCCGCAGAGCCCGCCAACGGTCCACCTGACGTTCGACGAGCCGGTGCAGGACGGCACCGGGCTCAACACGATCACCGTCAGCGGCCCGGGGAACACCACCTGGGCCACCGGTCCGGTCGTGGTCGTGGGCAACGTCGTCAGCGCGCCGCTGCACGAGCTCGGCCCGGCCGGGGACTACCGGATCGCCTACCGGATCGTCTCCGCCGACGGGCATCCGGTCACCGGCGAGGTGATGTTCACGCTGGCCACGGCCGGCAAGGGCAGCCCGGCCACCGGCCTGTCGAACGCCGGCGGCACCAGCGGCAGTGCCGCGAGTGGCTCGTCCGGCGGCGGTAGCGGCCTGCCGATCTGGGTGTGGATCGCCGGTGCGGTGGTGCTGCTCGGCGCCGGGCTCGTCGTGGCCCTGCGCATCGGGGGCAAGCAGCCGCGATGACCCGGGCCCGGACCACCGCGCCCGCGCGGTTCCACCTGGTCACCGCGCTGGTCGCGGCGGCGTTGGCCGGCATGACGATCGGCCTCACGCTGACCGCGGCCCAGCCGGTGCCGGGGGTGACCGAGCCGGACTCGGTGGTCCGGTACGGCCTGCCGGTCGTGCGGGTGCTGCTCGACCTGGCCGCCGTGGCGACCGCCGGGCTGAACCTGCTGCCGATCCTGATCGGCTACGACCGGCCCAAGCACGCCGAGCTGGTGCTGGGCGGCGCGCGGCGGGCGGCCTCCGTCGCCGCGCTCGCGTGGGCGCTCGCCGCGCTGCTGACGCTGGTCATGCAGACGGCCGAGGTCAACCCGGGCTCGGGCGTCTCGCCGGCCGCGGTGGTCGACTACGTGGCCGAGGTCGGCGCGGGCAAGGCGCTGGTGTTCGTCGCCGTGGTGGCGTTGGGGTCGTTCGGCCTGGGCCTCGGGTCGGTGCGGTTCGGCGAGTCGGTGCCGGCCGAGCTGCGGACCGCGGTCGCGTTGTTCGGCCTGCTGCCGCTTCCGGTCACCGGGCACGCCACCAACTTCCAGTGGCGCGACCTCACGATGATCTCGCTGGAGCTGCACGTGCTCGGCGCGGTGGCGTGGACCGGTGGGCTGGGCGCCGTGGTGGTGCTGCTCGCGACCAACCGGACGTTGCTGGCCACCGCGCTGCCCCGGTTCTCCCGGCTCGCCACCGTCTGCCTCGCGGTGGTGGCGGCGACCGGTCTGCTCAACGCGGTCGTCGAGCTGACCGCGAGCCAGGCTCTGGTCGACGCCCTCTTCGGCACCGGCTACGGCATGCTCATCCTGCTGAAGCTGACCTGCCTCTGCCTGCTCGCCACGCTGGGCGCGAACATCCGCTGGCGGCTGATGCCGGGGATCGTGCGGCACCAGCGGACCGCGCTCCTCGGCTGGGCGGCGCTGGAGCTGTCGGTGATGGGCCTCGCGTTCGGTTTCGCGGTGGTGCTCAGCCGCGCCCCGGTCGCATAGCCGGTACCGGCCGGCTTCTACTCGCTCGCGCCGGAATCGGTTGCACGAACAGCCCCTCGGAAACGGCGAACGGCCGCAACGACCGCTCGTCGTGCCGACGGCTGGTGTGTACCGAACCACAGGGTGTCGCCGGTCTCTCGGACCTACCTGGCGGCGAGTGGTCAGTCCTGCTCGGTGAACTGCGCCGACGACAGGCTCGACCGGCGGCGGATGACCGCGATCCGGGACACGTGTCCGACGCCCCTGCGCTCGAGCTCGCGGCGGGTGATCCAGCCGGCGGCGTGATGGCGGTAGGCCTGGGAGAGCATGACCAGCTCGGCCAGGAAGTCGGCGGCCCTGTGCCGGTGCGCCTCGGGGAGCCGCGCGACGAGGGGCAGCTGGTCGGCCACCACCTGGTCCAGCACGCGCGCCGATGCCAGCGCGCGCCGTGCGCGCCGACTCGATCTGGTCACCTGCCTGCGCCTAGCCACCGGGATGAACCACCTCGTTCGGGGAACGGGAGAGGCTTACCTCAACCGAGCGTAGCGTGCCAATCAGGAACGTCCACTCCGGCCTGTCACCCGAAGGGGTGAAATCCGACGTGACCTGCGAAGACGCCCTGGTGAGCACGGCATGTCCACCCAGGACTTCGTACGCCGGCCACGCAGTGTTACG
This sequence comes from Actinophytocola sp., assembly GCF_036402745.1. Taxonomy (GTDB): domain Bacteria; phylum Actinomycetota; class Actinomycetes; order Mycobacteriales; family Pseudonocardiaceae; genus Actinophytocola. The sequence goes on from NZ_DASWSJ010000154.1 coordinate 19,511, forward strand.
ACACAGAGGACCCGAGTTGGGCCGAACGGGTCAGGTGTAACGAGCCCATCTGGCGGATCGGTCGCCCCGCCGGACGTCGGCAAGCCTGCGGAACAGCTCCGGCCGCACCTCCGGCCGGCTCGACAGGATGGGCAGGACGCTGGTGATGAGCTTGAGCTCACGCACCTCGCGGAGCACCGGGAAGCCCTCCCAGCGGGTGACGTCGAACCCGTAGGAGCGAACCAGCTCGCGGTAGCGCCCTGCCGGCTCGCCGAACCGCACGACGCCGACCGCGAGCGGGGTGAGGTCCCACTCCGGCGGGCCGAGGCTCGCGGAGTCGAAGTCGCACAGCACGGGCCCGGCCGGGCTCGGGATGAGGTTGCCCAGGTGCGCGTCGCCGTGCAGCAGCGACGTCGGCAGCACGTACTCGACGGCGGCCAGCCGGGCGCTCACCTCGTCACACCGCTCCCGCAGGAACGCCAGGTCGGCGGCGCCCAGCCCGTCCGCCTCGCCGATGCGCCTGCGGACGTCGTCGAGCGGTTCCCAGGCGGGCAGCGGGAAAGAAGCCTCGGGCAGCTCGTGCAGCAGGCGCAGCAGCTTGGCGAGGTCGCGGCCACGGGCCTTGCGACCGCCGTGCGGGACGGTCTCCCAGACGGTGGCCAGGTACTCCCCGGCGGCCACCGGCTGGACGATGCCGGGCACCAGCCGCACGGCCGGCAGGTCGTGCGCGGCGAGCCAGGTCGCCACCCGGACGACCTTGTCGACCCGGTGGCGCAACGCGTTGGACGCGACGATCCGCACCACGACCGGCACGCCGGCCAGCTCGAACACCGCGTTGTTGGTGCACCGCAGCAACCGCGCACCGGCCGGGTCCAGGCCGGCCGCGGCACACACGGCTGTGAGGGCCTCGGCGAGGTTGTCGGGGGAGAACTGACCGCCGCGGCCCGGGGCCATGTCCGACGTGGACGTCGCGGTCATCGTGCTGCCTTGTCGAGTCAGGACACGTCTGCGTCGTAGAACCTGCTGATGGTGTCGGACAGCTCCCGGGCGTCGGTGTAGTTGCGCCGTTTGTCCGCCTCGGCCTTGAGTGGCAGCAGGCGGTCCTTGACGCGCCGGGATTTCAGGTGTTGGGCGAGGTCGACGGCCTGGTGGCCGATCTTGGCCCCGTGGTCGATGTCGCCGTCGAGCAAGTGGTTGGTGGCCAGGAAGCTCAGGTTGAACGCCTTGCTCCGGGCCATGTCGTCGCCGTAGGAGCCGATGGCCCGGTGCAGTGCCGGGATGGCGTACTTGGTGTGCTTCGCGTCCACCTGCTGGGCCAGCACCGTGTGCACCGTGCCGATCATGGCGTAGACGTCGTCCTCGTTGAAGAACTTCACCCAGTCCTCGGCCTCGCCCGCGTTGGCTCTGGCGAACTCGTCGCGGGTGCGGCCGATGAGCTTCATGGTCTGGTCCTCGTGGCCCATCATCGCGTAGGCCCAGGCCTGGTTGGCGCAGATGACCGCCACGGCCAGCTCGGAGCCCGACTCCTGGGCGGCGATCTGGCCGAGCTGGAACATCTTCAACGCGTCGTCCGGGGCCTCCTTGTGCAGGTAGACCCGGCCCATCCGGTACAGGATGTTGGCGACCAGCTGGTTGGAGTCCCCTGCCTTGGCGAGCTCGAGAGCCCGCCCGAAGTGGTTGCGCGCCGAGTCGATCAGTCCGATGTCGAACGAGGTCCAACCGGCCAGGTTGTGCAGGTCCGCGAGTGCCACGTGCAGGCGTTGCTTGACCACGTCCGAGCCGGACGCGGACAGCATCTGCTGTCCCCACGAGAGCTGGGCGACGACGGCGTCCCGGCAGAACCCCCCGCCGTACTGGTAGTCCAGCGAGCGGAGCGCTCTGGTGGCCGCCTCGACCTGGCGGACATCGGTCATTCCGATCCGACCAGGAGCGGGGGTCAACACGGGGTTGGACACCCACGATCCTGAGTCCGCGCCGAGTACATGCGCACCCACCGCGACCGCGGCGGCATGCGCAAGAAACTTGCGACGCTTCACGTTCTCCGGCTCCTCAGCCTCCGGGGCTTCGCGCGTCCCGGCCACTCGGGCGGCCGTGACTTCGTCGTACGCGAGGCCCATGTATCCCCTAGGGACACCCAGGCCGTCGGCGATCCGCACCAGGACGTCGTAGGCCATGACCTGACGACCCTTGAGGATCTCCGACACCTCGGACTGTGACTGACCGGTCATCGCCGCGATCTGGCGCTGTGACACGCCTCTACGTCGCAGCAGCTTGTAGATCGTGCTGACCTCCCGCGCCGCGAGCGCTGGTCGCATCTCCTGGTCTTCCCATGCATCCGATGTAACGGAAGAGCTCTGAGATCCGATGGAGTTCATTCCGCCCCCTCACAGTCCGCTGGGCGTCAGCAGCAATGTATGCGCACTTCACAAGCCACGAGAAGTCCGAATCGGTGAACCTGATCGGTCCGACCGAAGTCCAGCGACCGCTCACCGTGGGACGACCGCCGATCGGCGCTATGACGCACCAATCTGTGTTCTCAGGCACCAATGTAGTTGGTTGTAAGCGTACGAGCACGGAGGGAATCAGCGACTGTGGAACTGGTGAGGACAGCCGTGACCGCAGCGCCGGCGCCAGCCCGACACATCGCAGGCGAGGACCGGGGCACCGCGGACCATCGCGGCGACCTCCACGGCTCCGCGCTTGGCCGCCAGGTCTGGCGGATCAACTGCGGGGACGTCGTCAACAGGGAACGCTGCCTCACCGTGCTCGTCGAACGCAATCGGGTGGTCCTCGTAGGACCGCCGGGCGAAACCGCGGTACTGACCACTGGCCAGCTCGGCCAGCTGCGTACCGCGCTTCGTGAGGCCGCCGAGCAGGCGGAAAGGTGAGGTTTCGGTGGACGAGATACTCGGGCAGGTGCTGCGCAACGCGGTGTGGGAGCGGCTCGACATGCTCTCCGAGCTTGCCAACCGCGCAGACGCGCCGTCCCTGCTGTCCGTGGCCCGTTCCGAACTCCCAAGGCTGACCGAGGGCTGGCGAGCCATGCTCGCCGCGCACGAGCCGGACGACCGGGGCAACTGCCCGGCGTGCTCGTCCCGGTGGCGTCAGCAGAAGGCGCCCTGCTCTGTGTGGCAGGCGGCCTACGAACACCTCGTGGCGGGTGGTCTCGCCCCGAACCCGAACAACGCCAGGCACGCGATCGCCGACCCCGCCCCCACGGCGAAGGCCCGGTCCGCGTCGCCCGGCCGGCTGGCGAGCGCCAGGTAGGACCGGCGACCAAAGGCCCCCGTGACCCCGCACGGTTGTGTGGCCAGCGGTCGCCTGATGGACCGGCGGTTCGCTTCGTCAGCACCCCCGAGCTCGACGAACACCGGGCCGCCGGTTCTCAACCGCCTCAGCTGAATACAACTGAACGCCCCAAGTCTCCACGGACCGGTGCTGTTGTACTCCCCCTCCCCCGACCAGCATCGGTCCGTGGCTCCACTTCCGAGCTACCCCGGCACAGCGTGTGCCGGGGTAGCTCTGTTTTGACCAGGGCTCTGACCACTTTGGGGTTTCGTATACAAAGTTTTGTGGAGGTCCACGCCACCTGAAGGCAGGATGGATGTAGGCCCCAGCTAGGAGTACATGTGGCGACCTCTGTTCCGTTGCGAAAGCAACCAGTGCAGCAGCGCAGCGCGAAACGCGTCGAGCAGATGCTCGAGGCATGCGCCGCGCTCATCGACGAGCTCGGCTACGACGGCGTCACCACCACGCTGATCGCCGAGCGCGCCGGGGTCGCCGTGGGTTCCCTCTACCAGTTCTTCCCCGACAAGCGCGCGGTCGTGCAGGCGCTCACCAAGCGCAACCTCGACCACTTCACCGCCGAGATCGACCGCCGCCTCGACTGGGACCACCTCGAGCACTGGTGGCACGGGGTCGACACGATCATCGACATCTACGTCGAGATGTACCGGACCATCCCCGGCTTCGCGCGGGTCCGCTTCGGCGACGTCATCGACCTGCGGTTCATCGACGACGAGCGGGACAACAACACGGTCATCGCCGAGCAGCTCGCCAACCTCGTCGCGGCCAAGGTCGGCACGCCCGTCGAGCGGCTGTTCCGCCAGATCACCATCGCCAACGACATCGGCGACGGCATCCTCGCGCTCGCCTTCCGCCGCAAGCTCTTCGACGAGCAGGACATGATCGACGAGGCCAAGCGCGTGGTCCGCAGCTACCTCGCCGGCGAGCTCTAGGACCCGCCTGACGGACGCGTCCCAGGTGGCAGGTGTTTGCGAGCCATCAACAACGCCAGCCACCTAGCCGAAGCACTGCCCTTCGCCGCGGTAGGTCGGCGCGGCCTGGGTGATCCGGTCGCCCTCGAGCACCTGGTACTCGGTGAACCGCTCGGCCAGCTCGCCCGCCTTCGTGTGCCGCAGCCACACCCGGTCGCCGACCCGCAGGTCGCGTGCCGCGCGGCCGG
>NZ_DASWSJ010000155.1:0-25538 GCF_036402745.1 Actinophytocola sp.
GCCGTCATCGGTGGTGCCGCGCCGCCGCCGCTGCGTGGGGTCCGGGTGGCCAACGTCTGGGTGCGTGCCGACGCGGTCGGGCTGGCCGAGCTGGTATCGCTCGTGGAGCAGGGAAAGCTGACGCTGCGGGTGGCCGCGACCCTGCCGCTGGAGTCGGTGGCGGAAGCGCACGAGCGGCTCGCGGGCGGCGGCCTGCGCGGGCGCCTGGTGCTGACCTTCTGAGGGCGTGACAGTCCGATGTGGACGTTCAGCCGGCTGGCCGGTCCGAGTTGGACAGGGCGGCGCGCATCCCTGCCTGGAACCTCGTGTGCGCGCCGAGCTCGGCCATCAGGGTCGCCACCCGGCGCTGGACCGTGCGGTGGGACAGGCCCAGCTGGTGGGCGATGGCCTCGTCGGTCAGGCCGGACAGGAGCAGGGTGATCAGCCGCTGCGGGTCGGCGGCGGCGGGCGCGGCGGCCTTCGTGTGCGCGGTGGGATGCAGGGGCAGCGCCCGCCGCCACAGGCCCTCGAACAGCGTGATCATCGCGTCCAGCAGGGCCGACGGGTGGACGACGATGATCGCGTCCGGCGCGGTGGGGTCGCGTTGCAGGGGCAGCACGGCCAGCCGGGCGTCGGCGAGATAGAGGCTCGCCGGCAGGTCCGGGAGCACCCGGGCCAGCTGGCCCGCCTCGATCAGACGCTCCACTGTGGCCAGTGCGCCGGGGTGCTCGATGGCGGAGTGGTCGTACACCGTGCGGTGGGACAGCCCGCGCCGCAAGGGGTCGTGGTCGGTGCTGGCGCCACCGAAGAAGTACGGTGGCTTGGCCAGGCAGTCGATGCGCTCGCGGGCACCGTTCTGGATCTGGAGCAGCCGCTGGCGCACCACGCGCTGCCCGGTGACCAGCTCGACCACCCTCGTGGTCTCGGGGGCGGAAGGCCGGGCCTGGTAGGCGGCCTCGAGCACGCCCACGTGCCGGCGCGCCTGCTCCAGGGCCTCCTCGAACTCGGCCAGCAGGCCGTCGAAGGCGGCCCGCGGCGCCTGGGCCCGGAACCGGACCGGCACGCCGGCCATGCTGCTGACCAGCGAGCGCTCCTCCAGCCGGGCCAGCACCGTGGCCAGCGGCTCCGGCCGCTGCCAGCGCGCGGCCAGGTCGGCGTAGGTGGCCGGGGAGGCGTCCACCAGGAGCTCGTAGGCGGCCTGCTCGACCTCGCTCAGGCCGATCACGGGGGTGCCGCCGGGGCTATCCGACGGCATCGGCCGGACTCGCCGTGGTCAGCCAGCCGCGCAGGACCGCCTGGTAGCCGGCCTGGAACCGGGTCGTCGCGTCCAGCTTGCCCATCATCGCGCGCACCCGGCTGCGCACGGTCCGGTCGCTGATCCCCAGCTGCGCGGCGATCTCCTGGTCGGTGAGGCCGGCGACGAGCAGGACCAGCAGGTGCCGCTCGCGCGGGGAGGGCTCGTCGTCGGCGTCGGACAGCTCGGCCCGGCCCTGGCGCACGTGCAGCGGCAGCGCCTGGTCCCAGTACATCTCGAACAGCGCGGCGAGGGTGTCCAGCAGCACCGGGTTGTGGACGACGAGGCGCGACTCCATGTCCGGCGGCTGGCGCAGCGGCAGGATCGCGGCCGAGTCGTCGAACAGGGTCATCTTCAGCGGGATGTCGGCCACCCGCGCCTCCTCGCCGGCCGCGATGCCCGCCTCCAGGTCGGCCAGCCGGCCGGGGATGTCCAGCGCGGTGCGGTCGTAGAGGATCCGGAACCGCAGGCCGGCGTGGAGCTGGTCGACCTCCATGGTGTTGAGCTGGGCGGCGTCGTTGGCGGGGTAGGGCGGCGCGTCGCAGGCGCGGAACTGGCGCCGGGCGCCGCGCTGCAGCTCGCCGAACCGCCGGATGATCTCCTCCCGCCCGTAGATCACCTCGACCATGGCGGGCAGGTCCCGGTCCGCGCCGGTCCGGCTGAACCGGCTCACCAGCTCGGCGACGTAGCCGCGGGCCTCGGCCAGCGCCCGGCCGCGGTCGCTCACGAGCACCTGCAGCGAGGTGTTCGGCGGGATCGCCGACCACCGCGGCGGCTCGCCGTCCTCCATGGACACCAGGCCGAGCTCGTGCAGCCGGGCCAGCAGCGCGGCGGCGGGCCCGGCGCAGCCGCACGCGGCCAGCCGACCGTCCAGTTCGGCCACCGTCAGCGGGGCCGAGCCCACCAGCTGCTCGTAGAGGTCCTGTTCGGACTGCGACAGTCCGAGTACGCCCAGCACGGACCGATGATCGCACGCCCTACCTGGCCGTTTCACGCCACTGTCGTGAATAGGACGGTGTGACGCCTTCCGGAATGCGCCGCGCTCGTGTCAAGGTCGAGTCGCCATCAACCCCCTCTCCCCTATTCGCCGGTTCCGGCGCGCATCCGACAGCTGCCGGTCCGTGTGGCAACCCTGTCTCAGCCATGGAGGAGCAGATGACAAGACGGTCCACAAAGGCCCGCTCCCGAAGAACCGCCAGATCCGCTGCCTTAGCCCTGGTCGTCGCGCTGGCCTCGGCGTTCGCGGTCGCGCCACCGGCGGCCGCCCAACCCGCGCGACCCGCCGCGGCGCCGACGGTGGTCTCCCAGCACACCATCACCCTCCTCACCAGCGACGTGGTCGACCTGCGGGTCATGTCCAACGGCGACGCCACGGCCACCGTGCGGCCGGCCACCGACCGGTCGAGCGTCAGCTACGCCACCCGCAAGGTCGGCGACGCGCTCTACGTGGTGCCCAGCGACGCGATGGCGCTGATCGCGGCCGGCAAGCTCGACGAGGAGCTGTTCAACGTCAGCGCGCTGGTCGCCGCCGGGCACGACGACGCGCACACCACGACGATCCCGCTGATCGTCCAGTACACACCGAGCCGGGCCAGGGCCGCCGCGACCGCCGTGCCGCCGGGTGCCTCGGCCGGGCTGACCCTCGAGAGCATCAACGCCAGGTCCGTGCGGGAGGACAAGAGCAAGGCGAACCAGTTCTGGACCGCCCTCGCCGGCACCGGGCAGGCCAGCACGGCCGTCGCCTCCCCCGTCGACAAGATCTGGCTCAACCGCGACGTGACGGTCACCCTGGCCGACAGCGTGCCCCAGGTGGGCGCGCCGCAGGCCTGGGCGGCCGGCTACGACGGCACCGGCGTGAAGGTGGCCGTGCTGGACACAGGCATCGACGCCACCCACCCCGACCTGGACGGCGGCAAGGTGGTCGCCGAGGCCAACTTCTCCACCGACGCCGACACCCTCGACCACTTCGGACACGGCACCCACGTCGCCTCGATCGTGGCCGGCACCGGCGAGGGCTCCCCCGCCGCACGCAAGGGCGTGGCACCCGGCGCGAGCCTGATCAACGCCAAGGTGCTCAACAGCGGCGGCTCCGGCGAGTTCGCCGGGATCATCGACGGCCTCGAGTGGGCCGCCGCGCAGGGTGCGGACGTGGCCAACATGAGCCTGGGCACCAACGCGCCGTCCGACGGCAACGACCCGCTCGTGCAGGCGGTGGACGCGGTCAGCGCGGCCAGCGGCATGCTCGTCGTGGTCGCGGCCGGCAACCTGGGCAACGGCCAGTCGACCATCGCCAGCCCCGGCTGGGCCGACGCGGCACTGACCGTCGGCGCGGTCGACAAGCAGGACGCGCTCGCCGGGTTCTCCAGCCGCGGTCCGCGGCTCGGCGACTACGGCATCAAGCCCGACATCACCGCGCCCGGCGTGGACATCGTCGCCGCCCGGGCCACCGGCACCACGCTGGGCCCGATCGTGGACGGCAACTACCAGCAGCTGTCCGGCACGTCGATGGCGACGCCGCACGTGGCGGGTGCGGCGGCGATCCTGGCGCAGCGGTTCCCGGACTACTCGGGGCAGCAGCTCAAGGACACGCTCGTCTCCACGTCGAAGACACAGCCCGGGCAGACCGTCCACCAGCAGGGTGGCGGCCGGCTGGACGTGGCCCGCGGGTACTCCCAGCAGGTCTACGCCAGCCCCGGCACGCTGAACCTCGGCTACTTCTCCTACCCGCAGACCGGCCAGGCGCCGGTCACCAAGACCGTGACCTACCGCAACGACACCAAGGCCGACCGCACCCTCGACCTGTCGCTGCGACTGTCCGGAAAGGAGAGTGGCCCGGCGCCGGCGGGGATGTTCACCGTCAGCCAGCCGAGCGTGACCGTGCCGGCCGGCGGGACCGCCGACGTCACCGTCACCGTCGACCCGGGCGCGGGCTCGCTGGACCTGTACGGCGGGTACCTGGTGGCCACCGGCGGCGACGTCGTCGTGCACACCTCGGTCGGCGCCTACGTCGAACCGGAGATGTACAACCTGACCGTGTCCGGCATCGCCCGCGACGGCCGGCCGGCCGCGGTGATCAGCTGGGCCGAGCTGTGGAGCCTGGCCGGCGGGTCGTTCGAGGCCAAGTACTACTCGCAGACCAGCTCCACGGTGAGCTTCCGGGTGCGGCCGGGCACCTACAACCTGGCCGGCTACCTGGCCACGGCGGACGCGGTGAACGTCTACGCCCTCGAGGTGGCGATGGTGAGCAGGCCACAGCTCGAGATCACCGGCGACACCGCCATCACGCTGGACGCCCGAACAGCGAAGCCGATCGTGCTCAACACGCAGAAACCGACCGCGCCGACCACGTTCACCCTGTCCTACCACCGAGATCTCGGGGAGAGGAACTTCCACAGCTCGTTCACCCTCAGCCCGCCGATCAGCAAGGGCTACGCCTCGCCGACCGGCACGGTGACCAAGGGCTACTTCGAGTTCTACAGCCGGTGGGACCTGGTCGCGCCGCCGTTGCTGGCCCAGGTGAGCAAGCCGCAGAAGATCCCGCTCGAGCCGCAGCCGATGTCCTACGCGCTGCCGGTGGACGGGGTGCACAAGCTGCCGGTGGTCTACGTGGGACTCGGCAAGCCCGAGGACTACGCCGGCCGGGACGTGCGCGGCAAGATCGCGCTGATCTCCCGGGGTGAGACCACCTTCGCCCAGAAGGTCGCCAACGCCACCGCCGCGGGAGCGTGGGGCGCGGTTATCTTCAACAACCGGCCCGGCCTGCTGCTGGCCGGCGCCGGCAACCCCGGTGAGGTGTCGATCCGCGCGTTCACCCTCGACCAGGATCCCGGGCTGATGCTGGTCGACCTGCTCAGGCAGGGCCCGGTGACCATGCAGGTGTCCGGCACGGCGGTGAGCCCGTACTTCTACGACCTGCTGCTGCCCGAGCCTCAGCGCGTGCCGGCGTCGCTGACCTACGACATCAACCGGGCCAACACCGCGGAGATCGCCACCGCGTACCGGGCCGACGCGAGCGCGGTCGGCACGGACGTGCGGCACATCTCCCGGCCGTGGCCGACGTTCTCGGTCGGGTTCGCCAGGGAGATCCCCCGGCCGCTGCGCCGCACGTACTACGTGTCGGCCAACGACACCGACTGGTGGCACGTGGCCTGGTCGAACTACCCGTTCGACGGCGAGTTCCACAGTGGGTACACCCGGTACAAGCCGAGGACGACGCTGTCCGAGGACTGGTTCGGCCGGGTCTCCCGGCCGGGGGCGACCGCGCTGCTGGACACCCAGGCCACCCGCACCGACGACGAGCTCGCGCTGGCGATCCTGCCGTTCTCGGACGCGGGCGGGCACCACGGCTGGGCCACCTCCGGCGACGTGCTGAGCACCAAGCTCTACACGGGCGCCACGCTGCTGGCCCAGACGAGTGCCGCGCCGATCGGCACCTTCCCGGTGCTGGCCGACCCGGCCACCTACCGGCTGGTGTTCAACGGCAAGCGGAGCAACGCGTGGTCGCGGTACGCCACGGAAACCAACACCACGTGGACGTTCGCCTCACGCCGGGGCGAGGAGCGTCCGGCGCTGCCGCAGGTGGACTACGAACTGGACCTGGACAGGTACAACCAGGCCCCGGAGCGGTCCACGTACACCTTCACCGTGCACGCCGGACACGTGCCCGGGGTCGACGGGCCGGCCATCCGGACCGTCAAGGTGTGGGTGTCCTACAACGACGGCGGCACCTGGCAGAAGGCCGACCTGTCCGCTGAGGGCACCGGGTCGTTCGAGGCCTCGGTGAAGCACCCTCGGGTCGCCAGCACGAGCGGCGCGGTGTCCCTGCGGGTGACCGCGACCGACACGGCCGGCAACTCGATCGACCAGACGATCATCCGGGCGTACGGGCTGAAGCCCGCGGAGTGATCATCGGCTGAGAGGTGGTGGGCGGGGGTGCGACGCACCTCCGCCCACCACCTTCCGGTGCGCGGAATCCCTTGCGGGCGAACGGGTTACCTGAATGCTAACGGTTTCCGTGGCGTAGTAACGAGTAGGACATCCCGCCGTCACGGTAGGCGGTTGAAACGTGAACAAGGCTGGCTCCTGCTGATCCCCCGGACCGGACAGGAGCCTTCATGATCCCCAGCGTGACGCGCCGCACCCTGCTGCGATCCATCGGTGTCGCCGGCGGCGCGGGAGTGATGTTCGAGTCCATGCGGGCACTCGGACTCGTCGCCTCTCCGGAGGCACTCGCCACGCCCGCGTACTCCCCGCCCAAGCCCGGCGACCTCGCCGCCGGCAAGCGCGGCAGGAAGGTCGTCGTCCTCGGCGCCGGCATGGCCGGCCTCGTCACGGCCTACGAGCTCGGCAAGGCGGGCTACGACTGCACCGTCCTCGAGGCCAAGGACCGGGTCGGTGGCCGCAACTGGACCGTCCGCGGCGGCACCACCCAGACCGACCTCGACGGCAACGCCCAGACCGCGCGGTTCAGCCGCGGCCAGTACCTCAACGCCGGCCCGGCCCGGCTGCCCCAGTCGCACATCACCCTCGACTACTGCCGCGAGCTCGGTGTCCCGGTGGAGCCCTTCATCAACCAGAACGCCAACGCGCTCATCTACAACGAGCAGAGCGGCCTCGCCCCGCAGCAGTACCGCACGGCCAAGGCCGATGTCTACGGCTACGTCTCCGAACTGCTGGCCAAGGCCCTCGACCAGGGCTCGCTGGACCAGCGGCTGTCCACTGAGGACAAGGACCGGCTGCTGACGTTCCTGTCCGGCTTCGGCTCGATCGGCAGCCGCGCCGACGGTTTCGCCTACACCGGCACCGACCGGCGCGGCTACACGGTCGAGCCGGGCGCCGCCGACCAGGCCGGCGTGGTGCTCGGCCCGCCGCCGGCGCTGACCGACGTGCTCGCGAGCCAGGTCGGCCGGTACTTCTCCTTCGAGTTCGGCTACGACCAGGCGATGACCATGATGCAGCCGGTCGGCGGGATGGACGCCATTCCCACCGCGCTGTACCGCGCGATCGGCACCGGCACGGTGAAGCTGAACGCCGCGGTCACCAAGCTCACCGACGGGCCGGACGGCGTCGAGGTCGTCTACAAGGACAAGCGCGGCAAGGAGATCCTGCTGCGGGCGGACTTCTGCGTCGCCGCGCTGCCGCCGCACGTCATGGCCCGCATCCCGACCAACCTGGACCCCGCCGTCGCCGCCGCGCTGCGCTTCCCCACCGTCACCCCGGTCGGCAAGATCGGCCTGGAGTACCGCCGCCGCTGGTGGGAGCAGGACGACCGGATCTACGGCGGCATCACGGAGACCGACCTCGACCTCTCCCATGTCTGGTACCCCTCCTACGGGTTCCACGGCGACCGGGGTGTGGTCGTCGGCTACTACAACACCGGGACCAACGCGAGGACCTACGGCGCGCTGTCCCCCGCCGAACGAACGAAACGGGCGCTCGCGCAGGGCGTGAAGATCCATGGCGAGAAGTACCGCGGCGAGCTCGCGAGCGCGTTCTCCGTTGCGTGGCACCGGGTTCCGTACATCGAGGGCGGCTGGGTGGGCTGGCCGTCGCGGACCAGCGGCCAGTACGCGCTGCTGAACCAGCCGGCCGGGCGGGTGTACTTCGCAGGCGACTGGCTCAGCTACTTCATCGCGTGGCAGGCGGGTGCGATCGACTCCGCCCGCTATGCCGTCACCAACCTCCACCAGCGCGTGCTGGCGGGCGGGTAGACGATCACGTTGTCCCGGTGGCCGTGGGCCCGCCCGCCGAACGAGCCGCCGCGGCCCCCGAAAGTTTCGGCTGGGCCGGGTGCGTATGGCCCGGCCGACGGGGTAACCGCACCGGATCGACACACACTCGGATGGGAAGGGAAATGCAATGGCACTGCCTGCAGAGCGCCAGAACCGCCCGCTCGCCCGGTGGGATCCGTCGCGAGAGTTCGAGGATCTGTACACCCAGATGGGCCGGTTGTGGGACTCGGCATTCGGACCCGGTTCCGGTACGGCCCCGGGGTGGACGCCGCTGGCCGACGTGAGCGAGACCGACGACGCCTTCATCGTCGAGGTCGAGGTCCCCGGGGTGAGGGCCGAGGACCTCACCGTCGAGGTCGTGGGCAACGAGCTCACGGTGACGGGTGAGATGAAGGAGACCGAGCGCCAGGGCCTGTTCCGCAAGCGGACCCGCCGGGTCGGCGAGTTCGAGTTCCGCACGAGCCTGCCCCGCGACGTCGACGCCGACAACATCGAGGCGAACCTGTCCGACGGGGTGCTCACCCTGCGCATCCCCAAGGCGGAGGCGGCCAAGCCCCGCAAGATCGAGGTCCGGAGCTGACCTCACGCGTCGCCCCCGGGGTGCTGTCCCGGCTACCCGCCTGAGCGGGCGAGCCGCGGACGCAACGGGCGGAGTGCCAGGTACAGCACCCCGGCCAGGACGAAGCCGACCACCGGCGCGAGATCGCCGACCTCGGGCACGGCCTTGGGAACCGGCCCGGTGTAGAGCTGCTGGTTGGAGAACAACGCGACGGACACGACCATGCCGACGAGCATCGCGATCGGGCCGGCCCAGTTGCGGAAGGACGGGTCGGCGAGCAGCGGCGCGTCGTCCCGGCCGCGGTAGAGCAGCTGGTCGAGGAGCACCACGGCCAGCCACGGGGCGACCCAGTAGGCGATGATCAGCAGGAAGTTCTCGTAGGCGTGCCCGGCGTCGTCGAGCCCGGTCCAGGCGAGCACGAAGCCGATCGACCCGAAGCCGAGCGCCACGATCGCCCGCCGCCAGGCCAGGGACAGCCGGATGTTGAGGGACAGGAACGACAGCGAGCCGGAGTAGATGTTGATCGCGTTGGCCGCGACCGCGCCGAGCGCGATGCACAGCAGCGTCAGGTGGGACAGCACCGGCGGCAGCTCGCCGGTGAAGGCGGTGGTCGGGTTGCTGGTGTAGTCGGCCCCCGCGGTCACCGAGGCGGCGCCGGCGATCTCCAGGACGGTGCAGGAGATGAACACGCCGAGCCCGGCGAACACGCCGGCGGCGCGGCGGCTGACCGTGGCCGGCAGGTACCGGGTGTAGTCGGCCGCGTAAGGGTTCCAGCCCGCGGCGTAGCCGAAGGCCGCGCTCGCGGTGAGCAGGAAGCCGCCGATCCCGCCGCCGCCGGTCGCGGCCGCCGGTTGGGCCTTGGTCAGCACGATCACCGTCGCCACCGCGAAGACCACCGCGAGCAACGGCAGCACGTACCGCTCGAAGGCGTGCACCAGGTTGTGCCCGAAGAAGGCCACCGCCAGCTGCACCACCACGATGACGATCAGGCACAGCAGGACCGGCAGGTGGGTCAGCGAGCCCAGCGCGAACGCGCCGCTGACGCTGTTGACCGCGAACCACCCGATCCCGGCCATGATCGCGTTGATGCCGGCGGGCAGCAGGTTGCCCCAGTACCCGAAGCCGAGGCGGGACAGCACCATCTGCGGCACGCCGAACAGCGGCCCGCGGGCGGAGAGGACGGCGTGGGTGAGCGAGCCGAGCAGGTTGCCGAGCACGAGCGCGGCCACCGCCTGCCAGAACGTGAGCCCGAACGCGAAGACGGCGAGCACCCCGACGAAGACGGTCGCGAACTCGAGGTTCGGCGAGGCCCACGTCCACAGGAGTTGCAGCGGCCGGCCGTGCTTGTCGGCGTCGGGAATCGGCTCGATCCCACCCGGTTCAACGGCGATGATCTTGTCGCGGTACTCGCCGGGCGCCAGCTGCTCCAGCGGTGTCACCGGGTGGCTGTCGGTGGTTGCCATGACTACCTGCCTTCCGCCTGGGCGTAAGCCGCCGCCCGACGTTAGGTCCACTGTGTTTCCACAGTTTGTCCGTCAGGTGGAGCTTATGTCGCGGCTCCGGCCCGCACGACGCGGACGACCAGTTGGTCGAATGGGACAGAACGGCAGCTATCACCAGCAATCCGGCACTCGTCGAAGATTCATCGGTCTCGAAAAGATCGGCACGGGAAAGTAAGATCGCCTCACCGGATGTCCCTGCCAAGACGCGAAAGAGCCGCCGTTCGGCGTTCCCGACGGCTCTTCGCGCCGACCGGATGCTCGCCCATGCCGTGAACCCCAGCTCTCCGTCGTCGTAGAAAGGGGTCATTGATGCTGCTCGCCGACTTCCACCAGGACTACAGCCCGGTGGGCGACTCGCTCGGGCTCTCGTCGCTCCTCGCGATTCTGCCTCTGCTCGTGCTGTTCCTGCTCCTCGGTGCGGTCCGAATGCGAGCCTGGCTCGCGTCGTTGATCTCGGTCGCCGTCGCCGTCGCCGTCTACTCGATGCCGATCGGGGACACGCTCAACGCCGGTTTGCTCGGCGCGGCGTTCGGCTTCTTCCCGATCATGTGGATCGTGATCAACGCGATCTGGATCTACAACCTCACGGTGGACACCGGGCACTTCGACGTGCTGCGCCGCTCCTTCGCGTCCATCAGCGACGACCAGCGCGTGCAGGCGATCATCATCGCGTTCTGCTTCGGGGCGCTGATGGAGGCGCTGGCCGGCTTCGGCACGCCGGTCGCCATCAGTGCGGTCATGCTCATCGCGCTGGGCTTCCGGCCGATGAAGGCCGCAGCCATCGCGCTGGTCGCCAACACGGCGCCGGTGGCCTTCGGCGCGCTCGCGGTCCCGATCACCACGCTTGCCGGCATCACGTCGCTGCCGGTGGACGACCTCGGCGCCATGGTCGGCCGGCAGACCCCGCTGCTCGCGCTGTTCGTCCCGCTGGCGCTCGTGTTCATCGTGGACGGCAAGCGCGGCGTGCGGCAGATGTGGCCGCCGGCCGTGCTGTGCGGCGTCGTGTTCGCGATCTTCCAGTTCCTGTCGTCGAACTACTGGTCCGTCCCGCTCGCCGACATCGTCGCGGCGCTCGCGTCCGCGCTGGCGGTCCTGATCTTCACCAGGGTGTGGCACGCCAAGGAGACCTACACCGAGACCGAGGCAGCCGCCGCCGACCCGGACGACACCCCGGCCGGCTCGCGGCCCACCGCGGACGCGGACCGCGACGCGGCCGTGCAGACCCGCGTCCGCGCCGACACCGAGCAGCGTGACTCACGGGCGGACGTCTTCCGCGCCTACGCCCCGTACCTCCTGATCATCGTGGTCTTCGTGCTGGCGACCCGGGTCCCGGCGATCACCGGCGTCCCGCCGACCAAGCCAGGCGCCACGGGTACCGGGCTCGAGTCGGTCACCCACATCATCAACTGGCCGGGGTTGCACGTCTTCAACGCGGCAGGCAAAACCGTCGCGACGACGTTCAAGCTCAACTACCTGTCCGCCGCCGGCACGCTGCTGCTCCTGTCCGGCCTGCTGACCATGCTGCTGCTCCGCGTCCGGCCCGGCCGCGCCCTCCGCGTCTACGGGCGCACCCTCGACCAGCTCAAGTTCGCGGTCCTGACGGTGATGCTGGTGCTCGCGCTCGGCTTCATCATGAACCAGTCCGGCCAGACCACCACGCTCGGTCTCTGGGTGGCCGGCGCCGGTGGCCTGTTCGCCTTCTTCTCCCCGCTCCTCGGCTGGCTCGGGGTCGCCGTCACGGGCTCGGACACGTCGTCGAACTCGCTGTTCGGCGTCCTCCAGATCACCGCGGCGCAGCAGGCCGGCCTGTCCCCCACCCTGATGGCCGCCGCGAACTCCTCCGGCGGCGTGCTCGGCAAGATGATCTCCCCGCAGAACCTGGCGATCGCCGCGTCGGTGGTCGGCATCCACGGCCGCGAGGGCGACCTGTTCCGCCGCGTGCTCGGCTGGAGCCTCGTGTTCGTGCTGTTCATGTGCGTGCTCGTGTACCTGCAGAGCACCCCGGTCCTCGACTGGATGGTGGTCGGACCACACTGACGTGGTGAAGATCCGGATCGGCGTCGGCCTCGGGCCGGCTGCTGGGCCCGCCGACTTCGGCGGCGTGGTCGACCAGCTGGAGAGCCTCGGCGTCGACTCGCTGTGGTTGTCCGAGGTCGTGTACTCGCCTCAGGTGGACCCGTTCATCGGGATGGCCCACGCGCTGTCCAGAACCACCCGGCTGAAGGTGGGCACCGGGGTGGCGGTGCTGCCCGGCCGGCATCCGGTACTGGTCGCCAAGCAGCTGGCCTCCCTCGCCGGGCTGGCACCCCGGCGGGTGCTCCCGGTCTTCGGGCTGCGCCCGGCGCGCGACCGGGAACGGGACCTGTTCGAGGTGCCGGCCGGGCGCCGGGCCGCCGTGTTCGACGAGTCCGTGCGGCTCGTTCGCCTGCTCCTGGAGCAGGAGACCGTCACCTTCCACGGCGAGTTCTTCGCCGTCGACGACGCACGCATCGGGCCGCTGCCGGCCAAGCCGCTCGACATCTGGCTGGGCGGCAGCGCACCCGCCGCGCTACGCCGGGTCGGCCGGCTCGCCGACGGGTGGCTGGGCAGCTTCATCACGCCCGACCAGGCACGTCGCGGTCGGGACGCGATCCAGGCCGCGGCCGCCGAGGCGGGCCGGGAGATCGAGGACGACCACTTCGGCGTCTCGGTCGCCATGGCCACCGGCGCGATCCCGGACGGGCTCGCCGCGATCGCCCGCGCGCGCCGCCCGGACGTCGATCCCGCCGAGCTCGTCGGCACCGGGTGGGCGGGCACCCGGCGGCTCATCGAGCGCTACGTCGAAGCCGGGCTCAGCAAGTTCGTCGTCCGGCCTGCCGACGCGGCCATGCCTTTCGAGGCGTTCGTGGAGGGTTTCGTCACCGAGCTGCTGCCGCTGCAGAACTGAGCGCGGGAGCCGGCCGCCCCCGGCGCTCGGCGACCGCTCGAGGGCTGGTCGGCGGGGTCTCGTGGCGCTGACAGTTGTCTCAAGTTTTCCCATAGGTTTCTCGCGAGCAGGTCCTCCGGAGCGAACTGGAGCTGTGATGCGTGCAGCCGAAACCACGACGAACGGGCATCCTGCCGGACCGCTGGGGCGGTCCTGGCCCAGCGCCGACGCCTCGCGAATACCGCACTGGGTCTACACCGACGAGCGGGTCTTCGAGCGCGAGCAACGGGAGATCTTCGGCGGGCCGTTCTGGAACTACGTCGCGCTGTCGGCGGAGATCCCGGCCCGCGGGGACTTCGTGCGGTCCTGGGTGGGGAGCCAGCAGGTCGTCGTCGCGCGGACGAGGTCCGGCGGCGTCAGCGTCGTGGCCAACCGGTGCTCGCATCGCGGCATGGCCTTCTGCATGGAGGAACGCGGCAACGCCAAGACCTTCGTGTGCCCGTACCACCAGTGGTCGTTCGACCTCGAGGGCCGGCTGACCGGCGTCTCCTTCAAGCGCGGGGTCCGGGGCAACGGCGGCATGCCGGCGGACTTCCAGCTGTCCGACCACAACCTGACGACGTTCCGGACGACCGAACGCAACGGGGTGATCTTCGCCAGCGCCGCCCAGGACCCGCCGACGCTGGCGGAGTCGTTCGGCCCCGACATGATCCACTACTTCGACCGGGTCTTCGACGGGCGCGAGCTGCGGGTCATCGGCTACCAGCGGCAGCGGATCCCGGCGAACTGGAAGCTGGTCTTCGAGAACATCAAGGACCCGTACCACGCGAGCCTGCTGCACGTCTTCCTCGTGAGCCTCGGCCTGTTCCGGGCCGACCAGCCGTCGCGGGTGGTGATGGACGACACCGGCCAGCACGCCGCGCTCGTGTCGCGGCGCGGGCAGCGCACGGCCAACGAGGTGACCGCGCAGATCAAGACGTTCGACGAGCGCCTGGTGCTCAACGACACGACGATGCTGCAGCCGGCCAAGGAGTTCCCCGACGAGGACACCGTCGTGATGCACACGCTGTGGCCCAACGTCATGGTGCAGCAGCAGACCAACACGCTCGCGATGCGGCACATGGCACCCCGGTCGGCCGGCGTCACCGACCTGCACTGGACGTACTTCGGCTACGCCGACGACGACGAGGAGATGACGCTGCGGCGGCTGCGGCAGGCCAACCTGCAAGGGCCGGCCGGGCTCATCGGTGTGGACGACTGGGAGGTCCTCGACCTGCACCAGAAGGGGCTCCTGAGCGCGCCCGAGGCGACCGGCGTCGTCGAGATGGGCGGGCGCGGGGTCGGGAACGAGGAGCACATGGTCACCGAGGCCGCGGTGCGGGCGTTCTACGTCCACTACAGGAAGGTGATGGGCTGGTGACCACGACACAGGTCGCCACCGGCGTCACGCTCGACGAGTGGTGGCAGGCGTACCAGCTCTACACCGACTACACGGAGCTGCTCGACACGCGGCGGCTCGACGACTGGATCCACCTGTTCGAGGACACCTGTCTCTACCGGGTGATGTCGGCGGAGAACCAGCGGGCGGGGCTGCCGCTGGCGCTGATGCGGTGCGAGGGCGTGCCGGGCCTGCGCGACCGGGTCCACGCGATCAACGAGGTGTCCGTCTACGGCGCCCGGATCATGCGGCACGTCGTGTCCGGGCTGCGGGTGACCAGGTCGACGGAGGGCGGCCCGGACTACCAGGCCACCGCGTCGTTCGTGGTCACCCAGTCGCTCGAGGGCGAGCAGACCACGCTCTACGCGAGCGGCGTCTACGAGGACCGGCTGACCGCGACCGGCGGCCGGCTGCGGTTCGCCGAGAAGACGGCCGTCTACGACGGCTCCCTGATCACGAACTCGATGGTGTACCCCCTGTGAGCGAAGCGAACAATCCAGCACCGTGAGCGGGAGCGCCGGAGCGTTCGCCGTCTGGACAGTGAGCGAGAGCGCCGGAGCGTTCGCCGTCTGGACCCGTGAGCGGGAGCGACGGAGCGTTCGCCGTCTGGACCGTGAGCGGGAGCGACGGAGCGTTCGCCGTCTGGACGTAGGAGAAGCGCAGGCGCGCCAGCGCCGAGCATCGCACGGAGGAAGACGGCGAGTAGCGGAGGAGCGAAGCGAACAATCCAACACAGGGCGCGCAGGCGCGTCAGCGCCGAGCACGGGAGGAGGGAAGACGGTGAGTAGCGCAGGAGCGAACAATTCAGCACAGGAGCGAACCATCAACGCTGCGTATGGCAGGGCAAGCGGCACCGCGGGTGACATCGTCCTCTTGCGACAGTCCTGGCAGGACTGGGCGGTGCTGGGCGCGAAGCTGGCCGAGGACGAGTGGGCGCGTCCCACCCGCCTCACCGGGTGGGACGTCCGCACGCTCTACGCGCACGTCGCCAGGTCGGCCGGGGTGCTCGCCGGGGTGCTCCGGGAGCCGTCGGACGCCGAGCCGGAGCGGCGCTCGGCCGCCGCGTACTTCGCCAGCTTCCGTGCCGTGCGGGAGGAAGCGGCCCGGTCGGTCGACGCCGCCGCGCGGCAGGCCGCCGCCGCCGAGCCCGCGCGGATCGTCGGCTGGCTCGCCGAGGACGGGCCGCGGGTGCTGGCCGAGGCCGAGGCCGCCGGCGCGGTGACGATCACGACCCTGGCGGGCACGATCGCGCTGCCCGACTACCTGCTCACCCGGCTCGTCGAGGCCACCGTCCACCTGCTCGACCTGCGCGATGCCGTGCCAGGCCCCGGCCCGGACCCGGCCGCCGTGGACCGGGTCGCCGACGTGCTCGTGGGGATCGCCGGCCCGGTCGCCTTCGTGGAGGCGGCGACCGGGCGGGCGGACCTGCCCGGGTTCCCGCTGCTGGCCTGACCGCTACTGGCCTGACCGCAGCTGGACCCGAGCGCTGCTGGCCCGAGCGCTGCTGGCCCGAGCGCTGCTGGCCGACCGCTCAGAGCAGGCCCCCCAGGGTGAACAGCGCGAAGTTGGCGATCATCACGAAGTACAGGCGGCTCCACGAGATCATCGACTCGCCGAGCTCGTGGGCGCGGGCCACGGCGATCGCCACGGACGCGGCCCACGGCAGGGTCAGCAGCGGCGCCAGCATCCACGGCGAGCCCCACCGCAGCGCCACCACCGCGACGACGACGTAGAACCCGGTCACCGCGGTCACGTAGATCACCTTGGTCGGGACCAGCCCGACGAGCTTCGGCAGCGTGATCTTGCCGGCCGCCGAGTCCTTGGGCACGTCGCGGGCGTTGTTGTGCAACATCAGCGCGCAGAACAGGAAGCCCGGGCCCAGCGCGGCGAGGAAGCCGTCGAGGTCGACCCGGCCGACGTTGGCCAGCACCACCAGAAGCGTGACCGACGTGCCCGTGACGACGAAGTCGATCAGCTCGCCCAGCCCGCGGTGGCCGAGCGGGCGCGGCCCGCCGGCGTAGGCGAAGTACGCCGCATAACAGCCGACGGCGAGCAGCAGGATCCACGGCTGGATCGTGAGCGCGAGGTATGCGGCCAGCGCCCAGGCGAGCGCGAAACAGGTCATCCCGACGAGCCGGACCGTCCGCATGTCCAGGCCCAGCGCCAGGGAGCTGTCCGGCCGGACCGTGCCGGGGGTGTCCAGGCCGCGGCGGTGGTCCTCGTAGTCGTTGATGAGCCGCCGGCCGATGGCGTCCAGCACGAACAGGGCCAGCGTGAGCGCCACCCGGACCGGCGAGAGCGGGGCGAGCTGGTCGGCGATGGTGAGCCCGTACCCGGCCTGCAGCACGATCACCAGGATCAACGGCGGCCCGGCCGCCTGCACCCAGGCCTGGACGGTGCCGGTGGGACGGGTGGCGACGGATGTCTTCTCGCTCATGGCAGTCCCTTTCACGCGACCTTCGTGCCGACCGCTTGGTAGAGCACGTTCGTTGCCCGCACCGGCCGCATGCGCACGTCCGGCCGCAGGCGCAGGAACCACGGCAGGAAATCGGAGATGTGGGGGAACAGCCCGCGCAGCTTCATCGGCACCCCGGCGGTCTCGCACGCCCGCGCGAGCCGGTCCGGGTTCACGAACAGCTTGTGGTCGTGGCAGCCCTTGGGCGCCATCCCCGGCAGCGGCAGGTTCTCGCTGACCGTGATGATGAACAGCCGCGCCAGCAACGTGTCGGCGATGGTGTCGAGCACGAACTTGCCGCCGGGCTTGAGAATCCGGCAGCACTCGATCGCGACCGCGTACGGGTCCTCGACGTGCTCGAGGCACTGCCCGGCCACGACGACGTCCGCGCACCCGTCGGCGAGCGGGATGCGGTTGATGTCGCCGCGCACCACGTGGTCGACCCCGTGGCTGCGGGCCACCTTCGGCCCCTCCTGGGACAGGTCGACGCCGATGTGGGTGTAGCCCTTGCCCTCGAGGTGCGGGTGCAGCAGGCCACCCCCGCACGCGACGTCCACCAGCACCGCACCGGGCCGGGGCGCGCGCGGGACCTGCGCCGCCCTGGCCTTGGCGATCCAGCTGAGCGAGACGAAATGCCCGCGGGGATCCCACCACTGACCGGCGAGCTCGTCGTACTGCCGCGGATCGTTACGCATGGACAACTCCAACCATTGTGGACACTTCGAGCCCGGCTCGAGCGTGGGACGGCCATCGATAGGGAGAATTGGCGGACATGAGTGGCGAAGCCAGTTCCACGCGCGGCGCACGTCGGTGGACCCGCCCGGTCGCGGGCCGCAAGCTTCCCGGCGGCCGCATCGCCGACCGGCTGAGCCGGCCGTCCGCCGCGATCATCGAGCAGCTGGACGCGCTCCCCGCGGCCACCGCTCGCGACCCGCGCACCGGCAAGGGCCGGCATACGGTGCTCGTCACGCTGCGCCGCACCGGCGTCCGGGTGGCGACACCGGTCTGGGCCGCGGTCGCGGACGGGATGATGTACGCGCGGACCCAGCGGGCGTCGGGCAAGATCAAGCGCCTACGCAACAACGACTCGGTGCTGCTGGCGCCGTGCAGCGTGCGCGGGGAGCCGCTGGCCGCACCGGTGCCGGGCCGCGCCCGGGTGCTCGGGCCGGAGGAGGAGCACGTGGCCGAGGCCGCGCTGCGCCGGGCACACGGGCCCGTCCGCGCGTTCTGCGCCGTGTTGCAGGATCTGCTCCGGGTGGACATGTGCTACGTCGCCATCACGGTCGACGATCGGCCCGCACCGGCGAGGTAGCGGCCCAGCGCCATCGTGGGGAAGATCTGGCGGTACATGGGGTAGCCCATGTAGAAGTCACCGGGGAAGCCGGTGCCGGTGTAGACGTCCTCGGCCCACGTGCCGTCCGGGCGCTGGTTGCCGACCAGCCAGTCGATGCCCCGCCGCACGCGCTCGTCCTCGACCGGGTAGCCCGCGGCGTGGCAGGCCATGAGCACCCACGCGGTCTGCGACGGCGTCGAGACACCGCGCCCGCGCCAGCGCTCGTCGTGGTACGAGCGGAGGTCCTCGCCCCAGCCTCCGTCGTCGTTCTGGTGCTGGCATAGCCACTCCAGCCCCCGGGCGACCGCCCGGGCGTCGGCGGGGACGCCGATCGCGGTGAGCGCGACGATCGCGGCGCTGGTCCCGTAGACGTAGTTCGCGCCCCACCGGCCGAACCAGGCGCCGTCGTGCTCCTGCTCGCGCAGCAGCCACTCAGCACCCCGGCGCAGGGTGGGATGGCCGGCCGGCAGCTCCCCGGCCAGCGCCTCGAGGACGTGCGCGGTGACGTCGGCCGACGGCGGGTCGGTCGCCTCGCCGAAGTCGCAGAACGGGAGCTTGCCGACGATCGCCGAGTTGTTGTCGGCGTCGTAGGAGGCCCAGCCGCCGTTCCTGGACTGCATGCCGACCAGCCAGCCGGAACCGCGACCGCACGCGCCGTCGAGGGCCGCCCGGTCCGCCGGGGACGCGCCGGCCACCCGGCGCAGCGCCGCGACGACGGTCGACGTGTCGTCGCAGTCGGGGAAGATGTCGTTGTCGAAGGAGAACGACCAGCCACTGGCGGCGAGCCCGGGGCGGCGCAGCGTCCAGTCCCCGCGGTTGCTCACCTCCTCGCCCAGCAGCCAGCTCGCGGCCGTGCGCAGCGCCGGGTGGCCCGGGTCGACGCCGGCGTCGGTGAGCGCGATCACCGCGAGGCTCGTGTCCCACACCGGCCCGGTCACGCACTCCATCCGGCGCCGCGGGCCGTCGTCGCCGTCGTCCCACACCTCGAAGCGCCGCAGGCCGTCGAAGGCCTTGCGTACCACCGGATGGTGCTGCGGGTACCCGGCCGCCCACAGGCCGAGCAGGCAGAACACCGAGAGCAGGTGGACGCCGAGCCAGGTGCCGTCGACCTCCTGGTGGTCGACGATCCAGTTCTCGGCCCGGCGCTGGGACAGGGCCCTGATCCGCTTCAGCGGCCGGCGCTCGTAGTGCGCCAGCAGGTCGTTGACCCGGACGAACGCGTTCTCGACGCTGAACGTGGGGTGGTCCGGCGCGGGCCTCGGCACGCCGCCGCACAGCTCGGCCACGTCGAACGGCAGGGGGTGCACCGGCCGCCGCGCCCTGGCGATCGCCAGCGGGATCAGCGCGATCCGCGACCAGCCGGAGAACGACGGCACGGCGAGCGTCGCGCGCGGGGGGACCAGCATGATCTCCGGGGGCAGGACCGGCAGGTCCTCCCACGGCCACAACCCGAAGACCGCCAGCCAGATGCGGGTGGCCATGCGGCTCTGCTCGACACCGCCGCTGTCCCGGCAGAACGCCGCCGCCTTCGCCATGTGCGGCGCGTCCGGGCTGTCGCCGGCCAGCCGCAGCGTGAGGTAGGCCTCGATGGTGGTGGACAGCTCCCCCGGGCCGCCCGGAAAGGTGGCCCAGGTGCCGTCGTCGCGCTGCTCGTCGCGGATCCAGTGCGCGACCGCCTCGGTGAGCTCGGGCGTCCTGGTGCCGTACAGCTCACGCAGCCACAGGTCCTCCGCGTCGAGGGTCACGTTGGTGTACATGTGACCCCACCACCAGCCCGCCTCGTTCTGCTCGTCGAGCAGCCAGGTGGTCGCGCGCTGGAGCGTCCGCTCGCGGTCGCCCTGGGTCTCATGGTTCGCTCGGCTCACGACCGCACCTCGCAGGCTCGGCCCGGCCGCTCGCGGTCGCCCTGTGTTCGATGGTTCGCTCCGCAAGCTCCGCCCTGGGTCTCAAGGTTCGCTCCGGGAGCTCCGCCCTGGGTTTGATGGTTCGCTCCGCAAGCTCCGCTCACCGGCCACCGTCCTCGCTCAGCACCGCCGCGAGCAGTTGCTCCACCTCGGGCATCAGCTCGCGGGCCACGCCGAGCAGCCGGGGCGACACGTCCGCGGCGAGGTCCCCGAGCTCGGCGAGCGAGCCGAGCGCCGCGCCGACGTGCTCGCGGGCGGCGCCGAGCGCGCGCTGCCTGGCGTCGGTCTCGTCGAGCAGGGCCAGGATCTCCGCGCACCCGCCGTCGGTCAGCGGCTGCGCCGCGAGCAGCTCGGTGAGCTCGGCCGGCCGGCGCTGCAGGCCGTAGATCACGGGGAGGGTGTAGACCCCGTTGCGCAGGTCGCCGAAGCGGGGCTTGCCGGTGTCGACCGCGGACCACAGGTCGAGCAGGTCGTCCCAGATCTGGAACGCGACGCCGAGGTGGTGGCCGTAGCTGGCCATGACCTTCTGCTCCCGCGCACCGGCGCCGGCCTGCATGGCGCCGATCTCCGCGCTGGCCGACATCAGCTTGGCGGTCTTGCCCGCGATGGACTCGAAGTACGCCTCCTCGCCCCGCGCGAGGTCACCGCCCTCGACGGTCTCCATGAACTGCCCGTTGCACAACGCCTTGAGGGTCTCGGCGAACAGCAGCACGGCCTCCGGGACGAGCCCGGCCAGCAGCTCCACGCAGCAGGCGAGGAGGTGGTCGCCGCACAGCAGCGCGATCGAGTCGCCGTAGACCGCGTTGACGGTCGGGAGCCCGCGCCGGCTGGCGGCCTCGTCGCACAGGTCGTCGTGGTAGAGCGTCGCGACGTGCAGCAGCTCGACGACCGCGGCCGCGTTCACCACCCGCTCGCTCGCCGGCCCGCCGGACGCGAACGGGTAGGCGGAGGTGAGCACGAGGGTCGGGCGGAACAGCCTGCCGTTGGTGCGGACGAGGGTGCCGCACGGCTCGTTGATGCGCTGCTCGCCGACCCGGACGGTGGCCACGAGCACCTTGCGGACCCGCGCCAGATCGTCGGCGAGGTAAGGGAAGTGCGTTGCCGTCGCGGTCATCCTGACCCCCTGGTCTGTGTTTCCGCTGCCATGGTTGACGGGTGCTCGGTTGACAGGTGCTCGGTTGACGGGTGCGCGCACAGTGCGTCGCTGAACGTGCGGAACTTGGCGCCGGCCTCGGCCGCCTCGAGGTCCGGATCGGACCGGGCCACCACGCCGCAGCCCGCGAACAGCCGGGCCCGCGGCCCGTCCAGCTGACCGCAGCGCAGCGCGATGCCGAACTCGCCGTCGCCGGCCGCGTCGACCCAGCCGACCGGGCCGGCGTAGCGGCCGCGGTCCCGCGGCTCGAGCCGGCCGATGAGATCCAGGGCCGCCTCGGTCGGGGTGCCGCCGACCGCCGCCGACGGGTGCAGCGCCTCGACCATGGCCAGCAAGGAAGGCGCGTCCTCGGTGAGCTCGCCGTGCACGTCGGTGGCGAGGTGGGTGACGGTGGGCAGGTCCAGCACCGCCGGCCGCTCGGGCGCCTCCAGCCGGCTGGTGAACGGCGCGAGTCCATTCAGGACGGACTGGACGGCGTAGGTGTGCTCGGACCGGTCCTTGCTCGACCCGGACAGCTCGGCCGGGGCGCCGGCGGGCCAGCGGCCGGGAAAGCTGGTCCCGGCGAGCACCCGCGAGAAGATCCGGTCACCCGTCCGCCGCAGCAACATCTCCGGCGTCGAGCCGACGAGGCCCTGCACGCAGAACGTCCAGCAGTCGCGGTTCGCCGACGTGAGGCGGCGCAGCAGGTACCGGGGGTCGATGTCGCGCTCCGCGGTCGCGAGCTGGTCGCGGGCGAGCACGACCTTGGCGACCTCGCCGGCCTCGATCCGCCGCACCGCGGCCCGGACGAGCTCGCGGTACCGGTCCGCGGACACCGCGCCGCCGCCGAACCGCACCGTGCCGGGCGAGCGCACGCGTTCGACCTGCCGCACGCCGGGCGGGCGGCCCTCGGGCCGCACGGTGGTCAACCAGGCGCCGCCGGCCGAGCGGCCGAGGATCATCTCGGGCACGACGATGCTCGACAGGCCCGGCCGGTCCGCGAACGCGAAGCTCGCGAACGCCACCAGGCCGCTGCCGGCCAAGCCGACCCGGTCGTCGATCTCGGCGGTGGCGCAGATCTCGCGCCACCAGTCGTCGGCCTGCCCGAACCGGCCACGGCCGGCCGGCGACAAATACGCCGCACTACCCCAGCCGACCATGCCGGAATCGCCGCGCAGCCAAGCGCTCACCTGATCCGGGACGGGAATTTCGCCGCACAAGTCCGAATTGATCTGGACGGGCCGGCTGGACACCCTCAGCCGGGGTGTCGCGTGGATTAAACCGCTTGCCGTCACAGGGATATCGTAGTTCGCCGACGGTCCGGAAACTCAAGAACCGGTCGAGCTGTGGCACGGTTTCCGGAATTCCCGTGTAGCGTTCCGCGCATGGGCAAGAAATTGGCGGCCACGCATTTCTCACTGCCTTTCCTGGACGGCAGCATCCGGCTCGGCCCCGAGGACACCGGCAAAGGGTTCGCCCTTCTCGAAATGGCCATGAAACCACTGTCCGGTCCGGACGCCCATATCCACGTGAACGAGGACGAGTACTTCTACGTGCTCGACGGGTCCTACGAGTTCCGGTGCGGCGACGAGGCCTTCGTCTGCGTGGCCGGTGACATCGTGAAGGTTCCGCGGGGTGAGCTGCACCAGCTCACCGCCGGCCCGGACGGCGGCCGGCACCTCACGATGTTCCACCCGGCCGGCCCCGAGGGATGGTTCGTCGAGGCCCACAACCTCGCCGCTTCCGGGGCGCTCACCCCGGAAGCGGCCGGGTTGCTGTTCGACAAGTACGGGATGCTGCGGCCGGACGGCAAGCTCACTCCACGGTGAGCACGACCCGGCCGAAGCTGTCGTCGGACTCGAGCCGCCGGTGCGCCTCGACCGCGCTCGTCAGCGTGAACCGCGCCTCGTCCACCGGCACCCGCAGCCCGGTCACGACCTCCTTCCAGGTCGCCTCGACGTCCGCGGTCCGGGCCGTGCGCACGGTCCTGATCGACTGGCTGCGCAGGTACATCGCCCGCAGGTCGAGCTCGATCCGCGCGTCGTCGAGCGCGCCGGAACACACCACCGTGCCGCCGGTCGCGAGCACCTGCCCGAGGTCGCGCCAGACCGGCGCGTCGACCACGTTGTCCACCACCGCATACACGCCGGCGCCGCCGGTGGCCGCCACCACCTGCGCCGCGAACTCCGCGTCCGACGTGTCGAGGACCAGCTCGGCGCCGAGCTGGAGCAGCCGGTCGTGCTTCCAGGGCCGCCGCGTGCCGGCGATCACCCGAACGCCCCGGTGCACGGCCATGGCCACCACCGCGGAGCCGAGCGCGCCGCCCGCGGCGGGCACCAGCAGCCAGTCACCCGCACCCACGTCGGCGACCTCCAGCTGGCGGTGCGCCACGGCGCCGTTGAGCGCGAGCGCGCACGCCTGCCGGTCGGAGATCCCCTCGGGCACCCGCGCGACGGCACTCTGCGGCACGGCGCAGAACTGGGCGTACGCGCCCGGCCGGTGCACCCCGAGCAGCTCCAGCCCGCCGCAGCGCTCCTGGAGGCCCTGGTCGCACGCGGCACACCGGCCGCAGCTGAGCACCGGGAACACCGCGACGCGCTCCCCCGGCGACACCTCGCGAACCTCGGCGCCGACCGCGACGACCTCGCCGACGTGATCGGCGCCGAGCAGGTGCGGGAGGCGCACCGCGTTCGCGAAGGGCCGCCGGCCGGCCCGGGTCGCCAGGTCGAGCGTGCGCCCGACCGAGACCGCGCGGACCCGGACGAGCACCTCACCAGCCTGCGGCTCCGGCACCGGCAGCCGGCCGGTCGTGAGCACCTCCGGCCCGCCGAACCCGGGTAACACCACGGCGGTCATCTCGGCCGGGATCGTCACTGGAATCGTCACGGCGCACCCGCTACCAGGTCATCGGGAGCGTGTGCAGGGTGTGCAGCGACATGGTCGGCTTGAGCTGCAGCTCCTCCCGGTCCACGGCCAGCCGCAGCGTCGGGAAGCGCTTGAACAGCGACGTGAGGGCGATCCGCAGCTCGAGCCGCGCGAGCGGCGCGCCGAGGCAGGAGTGTGCCCCGCCGCCGAACCCGAGGTGGTCGCGGTTGTCGCGCTCGGGCATGAACGCCCCCGGGTTCTCGTAGCGCCGGTGGTCCCGGTTCGCCGCGCCGACCGGGACGAGCACCGCCTCGCCCGCGGCGATCTTCGTGCCGCCGATCTCCACGTCCTTGGTCACGATGGCCAGCGGCCCGCCGTCGCCGATGGGGTTGACCCGGATCAGCTCCTCGACGTAGGCGTCCACACAGGACGGATCGGTCATGAACCGCTGCTTGTGCTCGGGGTTGTCGAGCAGCGTCACCACCGCGCCGTTGATCATGCTGAGCGTGGTCTCGTGGCCGGCGATGCAGAGGAACATGATCAGCATGATCAGCTCGCCGTCGTCGAGCTTGCCCTCGTCCATCGCCGCGACGAGGCTGCCCATCAGGTCGTCGGACGGCTCCTTGCGCTTCACCTCGGCCAGCTCGAGGATGTAGCCCGCCATCTTCATCTGCTGCGCCATCAGCTCTTCCGGCGAGTCGGCGGTGATCGTGAGCAGCGAGTTGCACCAGTCGTGCACCAGCGCCTCACCGTCCGGCGGCACACCGAGCAGCTGGCAGATCATCGCGATCGGCACCGGCAGCGACAGCGTCTCCACGAGGTTGACCGGCGGGGTCATGTCCTCCATGGCGTCCAGCAGCCGGTCGGTGACCGCCTGCATCCGCGGCTCCATGGCCTTGACCTTGCGGGCGGTGAAGCAGCCCGCGGCGAGCCTGCGCAGACGCGTGTTCTCCGGCGGGTCGCTGGTGGTCAGCATGCCCGGCGGGGGCCGCAGCGTGGAGAACCACGGCGCGTCCGGCTCGCAGAGGAGCTTGCGGCTGTAGATGTTCTCCCGGTCGATGAGGATCTGCTTCGCGTCCTCGAACCGGGTGATCAGCCGCACCACGTCACCGGTCGGCAACGTCACCTTCGCGGCCGGCTCGTGGTCCTGGAACTCGTAGTACAGCTCCGGGTGCTCGTAGGCGTGACGGCGGGCGGGGGGAAATGCCGGACAACCTTCCGGCGCGGAGACAGTATCCACCAGGGCTCCCTGACTGTTTCGGGCCTGTGTTTCGGGCCTGTGTTGCGGCCTGTGTTGCGACTACCAGCGGACCGGCACTTCCTCCAGGCCACCGACGAGCAGTCCTTCGTGTGCGCGCAGCTTCTCCACCGGCACCGCCAGCTCGAGCGTGGGCAACCGGTCCAGCAGGAGCTCGAGCGACACCTGCAGCTCGGTGCGCGC
>NZ_DASWSJ010000156.1:0-11284 GCF_036402745.1 Actinophytocola sp.
TCGATACCCGCACTATTCGCCGGGACGCAACGCACACTTTTGATCCCGGGGAGGCGGACTAGAGCCGGTGCCGACCCTGCATCGGGTCCTCTTCGGACCGTCGATTGCGACGAACCGTATGCACCACGAACAAAGTCAGCAACAGCAGACCGAGCCCCCCACCAGACCCGATCATGGCGACTCGCATGGGCGACCAGTTCCGCTGATGCGGCGGCGGCATCTGGAACGGCACCTCGACCGCGGAGTCCGGCGGGATCCCCTCCTCCGCGGGGATCATCGTCGTCAACGCCCCGATCGGGTTGATCATCCCGAACCCGACCAGGCTGTTGTGCCCACCGGTCGCCGCGGGGTGCGAGGACGTCGCCTTGATGCGGTTCATCACCTGCTTGGCGTTGAGGTCGGGGTAGCGCTCCCGGACCAGGGCGGCGAGACCGGTCACGTACGGGGCCGCGAAGCTGGTGCCCTGGATGGCCGATGCCTGTCCCTGGTTGGTCACCGTCTGGTTCGCGAGGCCGGTGGGGTTGGCCGGGTCGAGCGAGGTGATCTCCGTGCCGGGCGCGGCCACGCTGACCCACGGCCCCTGGATCGAGAAGTCGGCCGGGTCGCCGTTGCGGTCCATCGCGGCCACCGAGATCACGTAGTCGGAGAACCACGGCGGCGTCACGATGTAGGTCGGGTTCTTCGGGTCCGGCCCGTTCTGCTCGGAGCAGTTGTTCTCGCCACGGTTGCCCGCCGACGCGACCGCGACCACGTCCTGCACCTCGACCGCGTACCGCAGCGCGGCCTGGACCTGCTTCTCCGCTTCGGTGATCGGGCCGGCCGAGGTGGGCCGGCAGCTGTCCACCGACATGTTGATGACGGTGGCGCCCGCGTCCGCGGCCCGGCGGATGGCCTTGGCCAGCGTGCCCAGGTTGCCGGCCGAGTCGACGCTGTTGGCCCGGTTCGCCTGGTCCTCGAAGTGGTAGTTGGCGCTGGACTGGCGGATCGACAGGATCGTGGCGCCCGGCGCGATGCCGCGGAACCCGATGTCCTTGCGCTTGGAGTCCGCCGCGATGATGCCGGCGACCTCGGTGCCGTGCCCGTCGCAGTCACGCAGGCCGTTCTCGGCCTCCACCACGTAGTCCCCGCCGCCCTCGAGACGGCCGGCCAGGTAGTCGTGCGGGGAGACCCCGGTGTCGATCACCGCGACCTTCTGGCCGCGCCCGGTGGCGAACCGGGACAGCTCGTCGAACCGCAGCACGTCCTGGCCCCACGGCTTGTGCTGCAGCTCCACCGTCTGCCCGCGCGAGGCGACGCACTGCGTCTTCTGCGTGTACGCCTTGTCCGGCTTGCCGTCGTCGGTGGGCACCGGGAAGCCGGCAGGCAGCGGCGGCGGCTTGGCGAAGCCCTGGTCGGCGGCCGGCGGGGCGGACGGGGTCGACGGCTGCGCGGCGGCGACCGCCGGCATGGTCGCGAAAACCAGCATCGCGGCGACGACGGAGAACACCCGTTTGGTTCGGGTAACGGCCATCTCGGGTGAATCCTTCGCGGGCGTCATGCGGGACCGACGCGATCCCGCCGCTGGCGGCGGACGGTGTGGACGATGAACGACGTCAGCAATAGTAGGCCGAGCCCTCCGCCCGACCCGAGCACGGCCACCAGTGCGGTGGCGGCGGTCGCGGTCAGGCGGCGGGTGAGGCGCGCTCGCACGATCAGCTGCTGGACAGGATGTTGACGTGCCGGAGGGCGCCGTAGAGGTCCATCACGGCCAGCGCGAGCGGCAGCAGCACCGCGATGCAGATGGCCTCGATGATCTCCACCGTGCGCCGCAGCGGCGGCGAGAACCGCTGGTCGGGGAAGATCACGCCGAGCACCAGCGAGGCCGCCGCGATGAGCACGAGCGAGCCGAACACCCACAGCAGCCGGTCGAACGTGTCCGCGCCGATCAGCCAGCCGATCACGATGCCGGCGGCCGAGAGCATGCCGGTGGCCAGCAGCGCGATCGCCTGGCTGCCGTTGGCGTAGGTGCGTGCCCGCAGCAGTAGCACCAGCGTGGCGGCGACGGCCATGGCGATGGCCCACGCGTCGCCCTTGCCGGCGGTGATGATCGCCGAGATGGCCGCGGCCACGCCGCAGCCGATGATCATGCCGGTCATGTACTCGTGCGCGAGGCCGGCCCGGCGCTCGATCGAGCGGTAGTCCGGGAAGCCGGTGTCCTCCTTGAGGTCCTCGGCGCTGCCCGGCACGTTCGGTAGCGGCAGCCGGGCCAGCTGGATCGTGAGCCGCGGCAGGATCGACAGGCCGGCGAGCGAGATCGCGGCGGTGCCGGCGGCGATGCCCGCCGCCGGGTGCGCGATGAGCGTGCCGACGGCGAAGGC
The DNA here is from genome assembly GCF_036402745.1 of Actinophytocola sp. Classification (GTDB taxonomy): domain Bacteria; phylum Actinomycetota; class Actinomycetes; order Mycobacteriales; family Pseudonocardiaceae; genus Actinophytocola. The sequence goes on from NZ_DASWSJ010000156.1 coordinate 2,358, forward strand.
CACCACGCCGATCATGGCCGCGGTGCCGGCCGCGACGAACGTCGTGACACCGGCGCCGATCAGCATGATCGACGCCGAGGCGACGATGACCACCAGCGCGCTGGCCAGCAGCAGGCTCGCCCGGCCGGTCGCGCCGGGCACGATGTAGAGCCCGCTCACGAACGCCATCGGCAGACCGCCGGCCGCGGCGATCAGCACCCCGGTGGTCTCCTCCTGGTAGGCCCGCGCGATGACCGCGCCGAGCGCCACCGCGACCACGGCCGCGGCACCCGCGGTGACCGCGGCGCCGATGTGCGAGCCACCGAACAGCGGGCCGGTCATGAGCACCGTGACGGCCGCGACGATGAGCGCCAGCGCGCCCGCGATGTAGCCGATGCGGCGCGCGGTCTGCTTGGTCCACGGCCGGTAGCTGTCCGGAGAGGACTCGGCGATCGCGTCGACCACGTCGTCGTACAGCGGCGGCGGCGGGTTCTCCGCGCGGCGGCGCAGCTGCAGCAGCTCGCCGTCCACGACGCCGAGCGAGGCGAGCGTGCGGCTCGGGTCCAGCGGCGCGTCGCCCAGCTTGGCCAGGCACCAGCCGCCGTGCCGCGCCCCGCCGTCCGGGGTGGCCTCCTTGGCCATCTCCAGCAGCATCGGCAGCAGGTCGGCCACCGCGACGCCGGCAGGCAGCGCGACGTCGATCCGCGTTCTCGGTGCCACCACCGTCACTCGGCTGAACACCGTCGTCCCGGTTGCCACCGTCAGCCCCCTCACTGTCCCGCGAACGTCGATAACCACCACTTGGTGTCGGTGGCGGCCCCTAGTATGGCCGTACCGGTTCCGGCGTGTACGCCGGTTCCGCAAGATGTGGTCCGACAGGTTCTGAACACGACGGGGGCGTTCCGGTGAGCACGCTGCAGTTCAAGCGGTCACCCAGGCTGGCCGCACCACGCCAGCCCGGCGGCGAGGTCCACCTCGAGCCGCCGCCAGAGGTGCCCCGCGTCATTCCCGGCAACGTCCTCATGAAACTGATGCCGGTCGTCATGGTCGTCGCCATGCTGGGCATGGTGGCGCTGATGTTCACGGCCGGCGGCGCCGCGCGGAACCCCGTCACGCTGCTGTTCCCGATGATGATGATGTTCTCGATGGTCGGGATGTTCGGCCAGGGACGCGGCGGCGGCCAGAAGAAGGCCGAGATGAACGAGGACCGCAAGGACTACCTGCGTTACCTCGGCCAGATGCGCGACCGCGCCCGCGAGGCCTCGCTCGACCAGCGGGCGGCGCTGGAGTGGGTCCACCCCGACCCGCAGGCGCTGTGGTCGATGGCCACCAGCCGCCGGATGTGGGAGCGCCGCCAGTCCGACCCCGACTTCTGCCACCTGCGGGCAGGCCGCGGCAGCCAGCGCCTGGCCACCCGGCTGGTGCCGCCGCAGACCGGCCCGGTCGACGAGCTCGAGCCCATCGCCACCCTGGCGCTGCGCCGGTTCGTCCGGGCCCACTCGATCGTCCCCGAGCTGCCCATCCAGATCGCCATCCGCGGGTTCGCCGCGGTGGGCCTGGCCGGCGACAAGGAGCTCACCCGCGGCCTGGCCCGGGCGCTCATCGGCCAGCTGGTCACCTTCCACACCCCCGACGACGTGCTCATCGCGGTCGTCACCTCCGGCCGGACCAAGGAGGAGTGGGAGTGGGCGAAGTGGCTGCCGCACTCCCAGCACCCCACCATGGTCGACGGCATCGGCCAGCTGCGGATGATGGCCGGCTCGCTCTCCCAGGTCGAGGAGTGGCTCGACGAGGAGCTGCGCGACCGCCAGCGGTTCACCCGCAACGCGCCGCCGCAGCCCGACCAGCCGCAGGTGCTCATCGTCATCGACGACGGCGAGGTCACCCGCGAGGAGCAGATCCTCCTGGAGGAGGGGCTCGTCGGCGTCACGCTGATGGACCTGTCCGACAGCCTCGGCAACCTCACCGCCCGCCGCGGCCTGCGGCTCGTGGTCGAGGAGGACCGGCTCGGCGCGCGCAGCGCCAGCGGGGTCGAGTGGTTCGCCAAGCCCGACACGATGACCGCCGCCGAGGCCGAGGCGCTGGCCCGCAAGCTCTCGCCGTACCGGCTCGGCGCGACGGCCGCCGACGAGGGCGGCGAGGAGCCGCTGCTGTCCAACCCCACGCTGCTGGAGCTGCTCAACATCCCCGGTGACCCGATGACCTTCGACGTGCAGCAGGCCTGGCGGCCGCGGCCGATGCGGGACCGCTACCGGGTGCCGTTCGGCGTCGGCGAGTTCGGCCAGCCCGTCGAGCTGGACATCAAGGAAGCCGCGATGGAGGGCATGGGCCCGCACGGCCTGTGCATCGGCGCCACCGGCTCCGGCAAGTCCGAGTTCCTGCGCACGCTGGTGCTCGGCATGCTGGCCACCCACTCGTCGTCGACGCTCAACTTCGTGCTCGTCGACTTCAAGGGTGGCGCCACGTTCCTGGGGCTGGACGCAGCACCGCACGTGGCCGCGGTGATCACCAACCTGCAGGACCAGCTCACCCTGGTCGACCGCATGAAGGACGCGCTCGCCGGCGAGATGAACCGGCGCCAGGAGGCGCTCAAGAAGGGCGGCAACTTCAAGAACGTCTGGGAGTACGAGAAGGCCCGTGAGAACGGCGCCGACCTCGACCCGCTGCCGGCGCTGTTCATCGTGGTCGACGAGTTCTCCGAGCTGCTGTCGGCCAAGCCCGACTTCATCGACCTGTTCGTCGCGATCGGCCGGCTGGGCCGCTCGCTGCAGATGCACATGCTGCTCGCCTCGCAGCGCCTGGAGGAGGGCAAGCTGCGTGGTCTCGACTCGCACCTGTCCTACCGGATCGGTCTGAAGACGTTCTCCGCGGCGGAGTCCCGCGCGGCCATCGGCGTGCCGGACGCGTTCGAGCTGCCCTCGGTGCCGGGCTCGGGCTACCTCAAGTTCGACACCTCGACGATGGTGCGGTTCAAGGCGTCCTACGTCTCCGGCCCGTACCGGCCCGCCGGCATCCAGGCGGTCGGCCCGGCCGCGCCGATCAGCGGCGACCGGCGCGCGAGGCTGTTCGTGCCGGACTACGTCGAGATCCCCAAGGAGCCGGAGCTGCCGGCCGACGCGCCCAAGGAGGAGCGCCGCCCGGAGAGCAACAACCCCACCGAGCCCAGCGAGCTCGACGTCATCGTCAGCCGGCTCATCGGCCAGGGCCCGCCGGCGCACGAGGTGTGGCTGCCGCCGCTGGACACGCCGAACTCGCTCGACACCCTGCTGCCGCCGCTGCAGCCCACCGAGGACCGCGGCCTGTCGCCGGTCGGCTTCTTCGGCAACGGCCGGCTGCAGCCGCCGCTGGGCCTCATCGACAAGCCGTTCGAGCAGCGCCGCGACCTGCTGTGGGCGGACTTCTCCGGCGCCGCGGGGCACGCCGCGGTCGCCGGCGGCCCGCAGTCCGGCAAGTCGATGATGCTGCGCACGCTGATCATGTCGATGGCGCTCACGCACACCGCGGAGGAGGCGCAGTTCTACTGCGTCGACCTCGGCGGTGGCACGCTCGGCACGCTCCAGGGCCTGCCGCACGTCGGCGGGGTGGCCGGCCGGCTCGACCCGGACAAGGTGCGCCGCATGGTCGCCGAGGTCGCCGGGCTCATGACCGAGCGCGAGCACCTGTTCCGGGACAAGGGCATCGACTCGATGACCGACTTCCGCAACCGCAAGCGCCGCGGCGAGCTCACCGAGGACAAGTGGGGCGACGTCTTCCTGATCATCGACGGCTGGCTCAACTTCCGCCAGGAGTTCGAGATGATCGAGCCGCAGGTGCTCAACCTGGCCGCGCAGGGCCTGTCCTACGGCGTGCACATCGTCGTCTCGGCCAACCGGTGGGCCGAGATCCGGCCGGCGCTCAAGGACCTGCTCGGCACCCGGTTCGAGCTGCGCCTCGGTGACCCGAGCGAGTCCGAAGTGGACCGGCGGGTCGCGGTCAACGTGCCGGCAGGGCAGCCCGGTCGCGGCCTGTCCCGGGACAAGCTGCACTTCCTCGTGGGCCTGCCGCGCGTCGACGGGTCCAGCAACGACCAGGACGTGGCGGCCGGCGTGCAGGACGCCATCGCCAAGATCAACGGCGCCTGGCGCGGGCGGCGCGCACCCCAGGTGCGGCTGCTGCCCGACACGCTGCCCTACGAGGAGCTGCTGTCGCTGGACGGCCAGCGTCCCGGCCGGGCCATCCCGATCGGCGTCAACGAGGACGCGCTGGCGCCGATGTACCTCGACTTCGACGCCGACCCGCACTTCTTCGCGCTGATGGACGGCGAGTCCGGCAAGACCAACCTGCTCCGCACCATCGTGCAGGGCATCGTCGACCGGTACACCAAGAAGGACGCGCTGATCCTGCTGGTCGACTACCGGCGCACGATGCTGGGCTTCGTCAAGACCGACCACCTGCTCGGCTACGCGGTGTCCAGCAACCAGCTCACCGGGATGATCCAGGAGATCACCGGGTCGATGCGCAAGCGTCTGCCGGGGCCCGACGTCACGCAGGAGCAGTTGCGCAACCGGTCCTGGTGGAAGGGCCCCGACCTGTTCGTCATCGTCGACGACTACGACCTCGTCTGCCCGCAGGGCAACAACCCGCTGCAGCCGCTCGCGGAGTTCATCCCGCAGGCCAAGGACGTCGGCATGCACATCATCGCCACGCGGCGCACCGGTGGCGCGGCCCGCGCGCTGTACGACCCGGTGCTCGGCAAGCTCAAGGAGATCGCGAGCCCCGGCCTGCAGGGCTCCGGCAGCAAGGACGAGGGCCAGCTCATCGGCACGGTCCGGCCCACCGCGCTGCCCCCGGGCCGCGGCACGATGGTCAGCCGCAAGGCCGGTCAGCAGCTGATGCAGGTCGCCTGGATCCCGCCGGAGATCTGACCTGGTGCGTGATGCCGCGAGACCCACGCCGGCGGCGGGCCCCCGGTGGCCCGCCGCCGGCGGGCTCGCGGCGTGCGAGACCCTTGGGGCGTGGGCATGACGTTGCGGGTCGCGGTCGACTTCGGCACGTCCAGCACCTGCATCGCGATCTCCGTGCGGGCCCGCGAGCCGCAGGTCGTCGCCGTCGACGGCAGCCCGCTGATGTCCTCGGCGGTGTACGCGGCACCGGACGGCACGCTGTTCGTCGGGCAGGAGGCCGACCGGCAGGCCGCGGTCGACCCGTCCCGCTACGAGCCGCACCCCAAGCGCCGGATCGACGAGACCGAGCTGCTTCTCGGCGCCAGCGTGGTGCAGGTGCGCGACGCGATCACCGCGGTGCTCGTTCGCGCGGTCGCCGAGGCCCGGCGGGTGGCCGGCGGCGTCCCGGTCGACCAGCTCGTGCTCACCCACCCGGCGGACTGGGGCGGCCGGCGCACCCGGGTGCTGCGGGACGCGGCGGCCGGCCTCGCCCCGCGGATCGTGCTGATGCCCGAGCCGGTCGCCGCGGCGGTGTTCCACACGGCGAGCTTCCCCACCGGCCCGCCGCGCGGCCGCGCCCCGGCGCTCGCGGTGCTGGACCTCGGCGGCGGCACGATCGACGTCAGCGTGGTGCGGGCGGTGCCGTCCGGCCGGACCCCGTTCCAGGTGCTGGCCACCCGCGGCGACCCCACGTTCGGCGGCGCGGACGTCGACCAGCTGCTGCTCGACCACGTCGGCTCGGTGGTGTCCGGCATCGACGAGGAGGCGTGGCGCACGCTCATCGAGGGCCGCCAGCTCCCGGACCGCCGGCGCTGCCGGGTGATCCACCAGGACGTGCGCGGGGCCAAGGAGACGCTGTCCCGGCACACCTACACCGACGTGCCGATGCCGTCGCCGTTCCCGGACGCCCACGTCACCCGCGACGACCTCGAGCGGCTGATCACCAAGCAGCTCGACCGGGCGGCCGAGCTCACCGTCACCGCCATCCGCGAGGCCGGCCTCAAGCCCGCCGACCTCACGGCGATCTTCCTGGTCGGCGGGTCGAGCCGGATCCCGCTGGTGTCCCGGCTGGTACACCAGCGCACCGGGGTCGTGCCGACCTCGCTGGACCAGCCGGAGACCGTCGTGGCCCGCGGCGCGCTGCGGGCCACGGCCGGCGAGGCCGAGGGCACCGGCCGGCTGCCCGCAGGCGACGAGGTGACCACACCGGACACTCGTCGCCCACCCGTCCCACCCCGGCCGCCGGCGCCGGCACCCCTGCCGCCGGTGCCTCCGCCACCCGTGTCCCGCTCCCGCGGCCGGGCCCGGCCGCTGCTGGCCGGCGCGGCCGCGCTGGTCGTGATCGCCGCGGTGCTCACGCTCGTGGTCGCGCTCAGCGGCGGCGACCCCGAGCCACAGGCCCGGCCCACCTCGCCGGGGCCCGCGCCAAGCCGGGTGATCGCGCAGTACGAGTACCAGTTCGCGCTGCCCGACGGCTGGCTGCAGACCGGCGGCGACCCGGACCGGCTGCGCACCGAGCTCAAGCCGACCGGCCACGAGTCCGGCAACGACCGGGTGCTCGTGGAGGAGATCCGGCTCGCGTTCGACAGCAGCTCCGACCGCTCCCGCGCGGTCGGCCGGCTGCGCACCGAGTTCGACCGGGCCGGCAGGACGTTCGCGGGCTTCGACGAGAAGGCGTCCTTCGGCGGCCGGAAGGTCATCGCGTACCGGGAGTCGCTCAGTGGTGCCACAGTGGACTGGTACGTGCTGTTCGACGGCCGCACCCAGGTGAGCGTCGGCTGCCAGTACGCCGACGGCGGCGGCGCGCGGGACCAGGTGGCCCAGGCGTGTGAGACCGTTGTGCGAACGTTGACCGTTACCGGGTGATCCCTGGCTACGCTCGCCGCGGAGGTGCCGACATGACGGGGCAGGACGGCGGTTTCCGCGCGGCGCGGGCGCGCTTCTCGGCGGAGGTCGCGGCCGCGCTCACCAGGGCCCGCCGCGCGGCGAGCGAGGCCAAGGCGCAGTCGGGCGACTTCCAGCGGCGGACCAGGGAGCTGGCCGAGCAGGCGAAAACGGGACGGTTGCGCGGAGTTCGCCGCGGCGAGGTCGAGCCCACCACCGCCGAGCCGCGGGAGGAGGCGGCGAAGTTCCGCAACGCCAACGGGTTGACCGTCGAGGAGCTTCCCGACGCCGACCGGCTGCTGGCCCGCCTGCCCGCCGAGGACCCCGCACCCCGGCCGGACGACGACGACTTCTCCCAGCACCAGGTGCTCGTCGACCTCGACGACACCCCCTCGGACGGGCCGGAGACCCGCGCCGACGGGGACGAGGCCGGCGAGGCCGGGATCGATTCACCGGCGCCGGAGAACACCCGGCCGAGTGACGAGGACGAGGACTTTTCGCAACAGCGAATACTCATCGATGCGACCGTCGAATCCTACCGTCCGGATGCTTTCCCGGACTCCGTCTTCGAGCCCTCGGACGAGCAAACCCCCAGCTAGAACGTTGTTTTTCGGGGTTGCGGGGGCAAACGTCGTTGTGGCTGCGAAGTTCCGGTCACCGCGTTGTCCATTCGCCACGAACCCCGAACGCTGGAGGTGCGGCGTTCACGCTCGCAACGACCTCCGATCAGGTGGCGACAACGTGGAACCGGACATGGCAGGGTCTACGTCGCAAGAGGCGTACGAACCAAGAAGGCGTACGACCCGATCCAAGAACGAAGGGGGCAGCTCCCAATGCCTGACGGTTACTCAGGAGAAATTACCCAGTTCACCGACGCCCACAAGAAGGTCGTCAGCGTGAAGGAGGACGTCGAGGGCACGCTGAAGCAGGTCTGGGACCAGGTCGCCAGCCTCCAGGGTGAGTGGCAGGGCGCTGCGGCCACGGCGTTCACCAACATGATGGACCGCTTCAACAACGACGCCACCAAGCTGAACCAGGCCCTCGAGGCGATCGCCGAGCAGCTGCAGGCCGCCGGCTCCACGTACCACGAGCAGGAGTCGTCGAAGCAGGACATCTTCGGCAACCTCTCCGCCCAGCTCGACGGCTGACGTCGACCACCAGCTTTCCTGAACTGCCACTCAGCGAACTTCGAGACACAAAGGGGATACAGAAATGCCTGAAGGCGGAATCAAGGTTTCATTCGGCAGTCTCCAGGCGGCTGCCGGCAACATCAGCACGCAGGCCGCGAAGGTCCAGAGCTCGCTCGACGACCTGAAGTCCTACCTGCAGCCGCTCGTGAGCACCTGGACCGGTGGCGCGTCCGAGGCCTACAACTCGCACCAGTCCCAGTGGGACCAGGCCGCCGCCGACCTGCAGCAGGTCCTCGCGGCGATCGGCACCGCCGTGCAGCGCGCCGCCGAGGACTACATGGACGGCGAGCGCACCAACACCAACCGTTGGTGAGCTGACGCAAGACAACGCTGCCGTGGGGCCCGGGACATCCTCCCGGGCCCCACAGCTGTCCAAGCCCAGATCCGAAGTAGAGCCCGGGCCGGCGCGGCTTCCGCTCTGGCTTCCGACCGCGGCGAGTCCCGGACAAAGTGGGGCTGGGCGGCCTCCGGCCCCCCGGAATCCAGCGTAATGACGGACACCGACAGTTTCGGTCGACGTGAGCCGGGGCTGTGGACAACCCGCGGCACCGTCCACAGCCCGGTCCACCGCCACCCGGAACTGTCGGTACCCGGCCCGTAGGCTGGATTCGGGGGCCGGAGGCCACGCCCCGCAGCCCGGAGAGCGCAGCCAGGAGAGCGCAGCCCGGAGCGGACTCAGTTCCCCGGGTCGCGAGCGTTGAAGTCCTCCCAGAACTTGTCCGCCGCCTTCTGGTCGGTGATCGCCGTGACCTCTTTCGCCGCCGGCTTCGGGGGGAAGTCGGCCGCGGACGACGAGCCCAGCACCTCGTAACCGACCTGCAGCTCCAGCGGCTCGGCGTCCCCGTCGGCCACCTTCCCGCGGATCTCGAAGCCCGTGAACTCCATGTCCGCGGTCAGCTTGATCGTCACCGGCACCATCGCGGAGCGCATCGCCTGGGTGATGCCGTCGCGC
>NZ_DASWSJ010000157.1:0-22669 GCF_036402745.1 Actinophytocola sp.
TACCTGGCCGGCGTGTTCGACGTCGACGGGGAGTTCGGCCGGGGCTATCTGCGCGTCGCGCGCGCCGGCCGGGCCAACATCAGCATGATCAGCGATGCGTTGCTGCGCCTCGACTTCCGGTTCGTGATCGAGGACATGGGCCTGCGCAGCGGCGTGCAGCGGATCCGGCTGACCGGCGGGTTACCCGAGTACCTGCGTTTCCTGCACACGGTCGACCCAGCGCGCACAGGCGAGGGCGGGCTCACCGGCATCGCGCTGCGGGCCGCCGCGCGGCTCGGCGTCGACGCGGTCGAGCCGCTGGGGCTGGAGATGCCGCTGTTCGACATCACCACCGGCACCGGCGACTTCATCGCCAACGGCGTGGTCAGCCACAACTGCTTCGCCCGCAACTCGCACACCTACCTCGACCTCGACTCCGGGCACGACTTCGACACCCAGGTCGTGGTCAAGGTCAACGCGGTCGAGGTGCTCGCCGCGCAGTTACGGTCGCCGCGCTGGACCCACGAGCACGTCGCCATGGGCACCAATACGGACCCGTACCAGCGGGCCGAGGGGAGGTATGCGCTGATGCCCGGCATCATCCGCGCGCTGGCCGACAGCGGCACGCCGTTCAACATCCTCACCAAGGGCACGGTGCTGTCCCGCGACCTGCCGCTGCTGTCCGCGGTCAGTGCGGATGTGCCGGTCGGGCTTGGTGTGTCGATCGCGCTCGTCGACCGGACCTTGCAGCACAGCCTCGAGCCGGGCACGGCGAGCCCGCAGGCGAGGTTGGAGCTGGTCCGCAAGATCACCGACGCCGGCCTGCCGTGCGGGGTGTTCGTCGCGCCGGTCCTGCCTGGTCTCACCGACTCGATCGAGCGGCTCGACGAGCTGCTCGCGGCCATCGCCGAGGCCGGGGCCACCGGGGTCACGGTCCTGCCGCTGCACCTGCGCCCGGGTGCTCGCGAGTGGTTCGCCAAATGGCTGGCCGACGAGCACCCGGAGCTCGTGCCGAGCTATCGGCAGATCTATGCCCGCGGCTCCAACGCCGATATCCGGTATCGGCGATGGCTCGGCCGGCGGGTGGGTCCGCTGTTACGCAGGCACGGCCTCGCGCCCAAGGAGGCGAAGGAGGCCCGCGCCGAGCCCACCTGGCCGGAGGGCAGCCTCGTGTCGATCCCGGAGCAGGCGGCGCCGGTTCAGCAGGAGCAGCTCGAGCTCCTCTGACCCCGAGGAGCGCGGACCATCGTCCCGGCTAGGTTCGGGAGCGCGGACCACCCGAACTCCTGGGCGGCGGAGGCGATCCGGCAGGTACGCCGGGACGGCCCGGACACGCCACCCCGCTGCGTTCGCTGCCGCTGCTCGACGGAGTGGAGCTCTACCTCAAGGACGAGTGGGCCCTCCCACTGGCAGCGTGAAGTACCGCCTGGTGCAGGCCATGTTCTGCCACGCCATCGCCAGCGGCGGCATCACCGCGGCACGCCGGTGGTCGCGGCGACGAGTGGAGCGGTGGCCGTCGCCGGGGCGCGCCTCGCGAGCCTGCTCGGCCTGTCGTTCGCTGCCGTCGTGCCGGCCAAGACGGGTGGTGCTGTGCTGGCGCGGATCGAGCGCGAGGGCGGACGGTGGCAGGCGGCGGTGCAGCCGCCGGCGGCTGGCGGAGCAGTCGCAGGCGGCGGTGCAGCAGGAGGCGGGCGGGCTGGCGCAGCGGTGGGGGGCGGGCACTTCCTCGACCACTTCGCCGAGGCCGAGCGGGCGGTGGCCGCGGCCGGTGTGCCGACGGTCGCCGACGAGATCTTCGGTCAGCTGAGCCATGAGCCGGAGTGGATCGTCGTCGGTGCCGGCACGGGTGCCATGTCGGCGGCGATCGGGCGGCACCTGCGCCGGCACGGCAGGCGGACGCGGTTGGCCGTGGTGGATCCGGAGAACTCCGCCTACTTCCCGGCGCGGGCGAGTGTCGCGGGCGACTACGGCACCGGCAAGCCGTCGCGGATCCCGGGCATCGGCCGGCCGCGGGTCGAGCCCGGCTTCCAGCCGGGGGTGGTCGACCTGGCGATGCCGGTGCCGGACGTGGCATCCGTCGCGGCGCTGTGGTGGCTCCGCGACGAGGCGGGGGTGTGGCGGGGATCGAGGCAGGACCGGCGACGGGCACCAACCTGTGGGGTGTGCCATCTCGTCGCCCGGATGCGAGAGGAGGGAGCGAAGGGCAGCATCGTCACGATCATCGGCGACGGCGCCGAGCCGTACCGGAACACCCACCACGACGCGGAGTGGGCGAGAGCGCGAGGACTTGACCCGACGCGGCACGCGGCGGTCATCGAACGCTTCGTCCGCACGGGGGAGTGGCGGCCGGCCTAGGTCGTGGGTCGGTCCCGGGGCCAGTCCCAGCGGACGCAGAACGTGCCCGGTCCGAAGTCGAGGGCCACGGCGTGTGCCTCGCCGGCCGCGTTGACCTCGACCTTGCGCCTGGTGGTGGTCTGCTCCTCGGGGTCCACGGTGTACAGCTCGCAGTAGGCCGGCAGGGCGCGCGGGTCGAACCGCAGCTCCAGCACGAACTCACGAACGGGGGTGGTGAACTTGCGGCAGTAGCTGTCGTCGCCACGGGAGAACGGCGGGCCCGGGTGGTTCAGCGCGTACTCGACGATCGACGTCTCGCCGCGGGCCAGCGGGGCCTCCAGCAGGATCTCCGCGGCAATGAGGCCTGCGGCCTCGTCCCGGGCGATGCGGCCGATGCGGCACGACTGCAGCGCGGTGATCTCCGGGAACGGCCGGCCGATCCGCTCGAGGTCGTAGACCATGACGGTGCGGTCGACGCCGTCGCGCTCGGCGCGTAGCACCTGCCGGACGGCGATCCGCTTCTCGCCGCGGTCGACGGCGACGTCCATCCGGTCGTGCTGGCTGAGCTTGGTCAGTGCCGTCTCGGTGGCGAAGTCGATCCGCTTGAGCAGCTTCGACACCGGCTCGCGCTCGTGCCACAGCGCCTCGATGGGCAGCCGGGACGACTCGCGCTGCACCCGGCCGCGCGGTCGCGGCGGCCCGAGCAACGCGATGAGCGAGCCCGGCGCCACGCCGAGCACCGACTCCAGGTGGCCCAGCGCCGCCAGCGACTCGGCCCGCTCCGGCCGCCGCCGGCCGGACTGCCAGTAGCTCAGCGCGGTCACGCTCACGGAAACGCCGCGGGCGCGGAGCCGGTACTGGATCCGGTCGAGGGACAGCCCACTGGCCTGAATGGCTGTACGCAACGCCGTGGGGAAGGCGTCTGCCGCAAGGCTGTCCGCCGGTTGGGGGGCCAGTGCGCGCCGAACATCGCCGCCAGTTGCTCGGTGTAGTTCCCGAACTGGTTCGCGGGTCGCGCCGCCACCCATCGTGGTCTCCCTGCGTTCGCCCCCAGCGATTCCTACCACCTGGTAACCAACACCCTACGGGTTGGCGTGATGGCTTGGTAGCCATGACGTTAAATCCGCGAGTGATCGAACTACTGCGTACGGTGATGGTAGCGCCGGAAACCTGCTGGACGGAACCGTGGCGCCGTTGGCTAGCCTCTTGTCGTTCCGTTGATTCTCGACAGGAGTGAGCACGCCGTGATCCGCACGCACGAGGCCGGGACGCTTCGCGCCGAACATGCCGGACAAACCGTCACGCTGAGCGGCTGGGTCGCTCGCCGGCGCGATCACGGTGGGGTCATCTTCGTCGATCTTCGCGACGCGTCCGGCGTCGCGCAGGTGGTGTTCCGCGAGGGTGAGATGGCCGAGCGCGCCCACCAGCTGCGCTCGGAGTACTGCATCAAGGTCGTCGGCGAGGTGTCGCGGCGACCGGAGGGCAACGAGAACCCCGAGATCGCCACCGGCGACGTCGAGGTGCTGGTCACCGAGCTGGACGTGCTGAGCGAGGCCGCCCCGCTGCCGTTCCAGCTCGACGAGCACCTCACGGTCGGCGAGGACGTCCGGCTGCGCCACCGCTACCTCGACCTGCGCCGCCCCGGCCCGGCGCGCGCCATCCGGATGCGCAGCAAGGCCAACCGGATCGCCCGCCGCGTCCTGGACGACCAGAACTTCGTCGAGGTCGAGACCCCGACGCTCACCCGCTCCACCCCCGAGGGCGCGCGCGACTTCCTGGTGCCCGCCCGGCTGCAGCCCGGCTCCTGGTACGCGCTGCCGCAGTCCCCGCAGCTGTTCAAGCAGCTGCTGATGGTCGGCGGCCTCGAGCGCTACTACCAGCTCGCCCGCTGCTACCGGGACGAGGACTTCCGCGCCGACCGCCAGCCCGAGTTCACCCAGCTCGACATCGAGATGAGCTTCGTCGAGCAGGACGACGTCATCGCCCTCGGCGAGCAGATCGTCGGCGCGCTGTGGCACGAGCTGGCCGATTACGAGATCCAGGGCCCGATCCCGCGCATCACCTACGCCGACGCCATGGCCCGCTATGGCACCGACAAGCCCGACCTCCGGTTCGACCTGGAGCTCACCGAGCTCACCGACTACTTCGCCGACACCCCGTTCCGCGTGTTCCAGGCGCCCTACGTCGGCTCGGTCGTCATGCCGGGTGGCGCCGGCCAGCCCCGCCGCCAGCTCGACGCGTGGCAGGAATGGGCCAAGCAGCGCGGCTCCAAGGGCCTGGCCTACGTGCTCGTCGGCGAGGACGGCACGCTCAGCGGCCCGGTTGCCAAGAACCTGTCCGACGCCGAGCGCGAGGGACTCGCCAAGGCCACCGGCGCGCAGCCCGGCGACTGCGTGTTCTTCGCGGCCGGCACGCCGTCGGACGCCCGCGCGCTGCTCGGCGCCGCCCGGCTGGAGATCGGCAAGCGGCTCAACCTGATCGACGAGTCCGCCTGGTCCTTCGTCTGGGTGGTCGACGCGCCGCTGTTCGAGGAGGCCGAGGCCGCTCGCAGCCACGGCGACGTCGCCGTGGGCGGCGGCCGGTGGACGGCCGTGCACCACGCGTTCACCTCGCCCAACCCGGACTGGATCGACCGCTTCGAGGAAGACCCGGGCAACGCGCTGGCCTACGCCTACGACATCGTCTGCAACGGCAACGAGATCGGCGGCGGGTCGATCCGTATCCACCAGGCCGACGTGCAGAAGCGCGTGTTCGGGGTCATGGGCATCTCCGCCGAGGACGCCGAGGAGAAGTTCGGGTTCCTGCTGGAAGCCTTCAAGTACGGCCCGCCCCCGCACGGCGGCATCGCGTTCGGCTGGGACCGCATCGTGATGCTCCTCGCCGACGAGCCGTCGATCCGCGAGGTCATCGCGTTCCCGAAGAGCGGCGGCGGGTTCGACCCGCTCACCGGGGCGCCCGCGCCGATCACCCCGGCGCAGCGCAAGGAGGCCGGCGTCGACGCGAAACCGGCCCCCACCAAGGCAGCTCAGTAGGTGCTGCATCTTCGGGTGATCTGCCCGGCGGAGATCACCGACGACGTCGTCGCGCTGCTCACCGAGCACCCGGGCGCCGCGCACCTCGTGCTGCTGCGCGGCGCCGCGATGTCTCCTCCCGGCGACGTGGTCGAGGCCGACGTCGCCCGGGAGGCGGCCGACCACATGATCGCGGCGCTGTGCGAGCGCGGCGTCGACCACTCCGGCGGCATCACGCTCGAGCAGATCGACACCGCGTTGTCGGACGCGGCGGACAAGGCCGAGGAGGACGCGCCCGGCGACGCCGCGGACGCTGTGGTGTGGGAGGAGTTGCTCGCCCGCACGGGGGAGGAGTCCCGGCTCAACGGCACGTTTCTCGCGTTTCTCGCGATCGCGTGCCTGCTCGCGGCGGTCGGCGTGATCACCGACTCGCCGGTGACGATCGTGGGCGCGATGGTCGTCGGGCCAGAGTTCGGCCCGCTCGCCGCGATCGCCGTCGGCCTGGTGCGCCGCCGGTGGGACCTGGTCCGTCGCGCGGCGGTGGTGCTCGCCGTGGGCTTCCCGGTGGCCATGGCGATCACCGCGCTCGGCACGTTCGCCGGCAACGCCGCCGGGCTGTTCGACACGGGTGCCCTGTACGGCGACCACCAGGTGGACTTCGTCTACAAGGTCGGGCCGTGGTCGCTGATCGTCGCGCTGCTCGCCGGCGCCGCCGGGATGCTGTCGATGACGTCGGCCAAGTCGGCGGCGCTGGTCGGCGTGTTCATCTCGGTCACCACCGTGCCCGCCGCGGGGTACGCGAGCGTCGCGGCAATCCTCGGGGAGTGGTCCCGGTTCGCCGAGTCGGTGGGCCAGCTCGCGATCAACCTGGTCGGCATAGTGTTGGCCGCGGTGGTGGTGCTGATGCTGCGCCGGGCGACCTGGACCACCGCCGACGCCGGTCGGCCGCTGTCGACGGGGTAACCGCCGGGTGACATTGCGCCTCTCGGCGCAATGTGCTCGACATGAACCTGTTTTCGTTATTTATCCCCGAAATCCTGGCTACTTGATCGATGGACACGACTACGGTCGGTGGTACGAGCGGGAGTAGGATCTGAGGAGATGAGTGTGGAAACCGCCGCCGACCCGCCGACACTTGGCGGCGAAGCGGATCCCGAGGTGTTGGCGACCGTGGTCGCGGCGGAGTCCGTGCTCAGCCGGCGGTTCGGCGCCAAGATCAAGCTTTCCGACCCGCACAACCTCGGCGGCAGCGAACGGTCAGTGGTCCTGCGGGTCAGGGTCGCGACGAGCCCGTTCTCGCTGCCGCGCACGCTCGTGCTGAAGCGGTACCTCGAGCCGCTCGACCAGCACTGCGACAGCTTCGTCCGCGAGGCGGCGAGCTACCAGCTGTTCACCGCGCTCGCGTCCGAGGACCGGATGTGTCCCGAGCTCTTCGCGCATGGTGCGGACAGCCGGCTGGTGGTGCTCGAGGACCTCGGTGGCGCGCCGACGCTGGCCGACAAGCTGCTCGGCAACGACGCGCGGGGCGCCGAGAGGGCGCTGTTGTCCTGGTCGCGCTCGCTCGGCAGGCTGCACGCCACCACCGCGGGCCGCGAGGCCGACTTCGACGCGCTGGAGCGACGCCTCACGGTGCCCGACTTCAAAGACCCGCTGGCCGTCGACGGCGCCGCGGCACTGGCCGAGCTGCCCGCGCTGCTGGAGGCCGAGCTGGGCCTGCCCACTCCGGCGGAGGCCATGGAGCACGCCGGGCACAGCCGCCGGATGCTGGAAACCGGCCGGCACCGGGCGTTCAGCCCGTCCGACTCGTGCCCGGACAACAACCTCATCACCAGCAGAGGTGTGCGGTTCCTCGACTTCGAGGGCGGCTGCGTGCGCAACGCGATCTTCGACGCGGCGTACCTGCGGGTGCCGTTCCCCTCGTGCTGGTGCCCGTTCGCGCTGCCGGCCGGGATGACCGACGCGATGCTCGCCGGCTGGCGTGCCGAGGTGAAGGCCGTGTGGCCGGACCTCGACGACGACTCGGTCCTGCTGCCGCGGCTGCTCGACGCGCAGCTGTTCTGGGTGTGGCTCACCACCTGGCAGTTCTTCACCCGCCCCGAGGCGGCGCAGTCGCACTCGACGAACCTGGCCGACACGCCGCCGGACACGCTGGTGCTCACCGACCGGTGGCGCCGGCTGGCCGAGGCCGCGGAGGCGGCCGGGTCGAACGGCTCGTCGGGGCTCAACGGTGTCGCGGCGGTCGCCGAGCACGCGGTGAAGGTCAGCGAAGCGCTGCGCGCCCGGTTCGGGCACGAGGAGCCGCTGCCGCTCTACCCCGCGTTCCGCTGAGTCGCAAAACTGTCGGTGGCCGCGTCTAGCTGCTGTACATGGGATTTCGCGAGCGTCACCTGCGGCCGGCCGGGGTGGTCACGGCCTCGGGCTGGCAGGTCAGGCAGCACCGGGTGAAGGTGGGCGAGGCGCCGATCGAGGCGCCCGTACTTGCCGCGGCCGAGCAGTTCCTGCCCACGCTGCTGCCGTCCTCGGCGGCCACCGACGACACGCCCGAGTGGCGTTCTCCGTGCTGCACAAGGGCAAGGGCCCGTCGGCGCGCCGTGATCAGCTCGTGCTCGCGGCCCGTTGCTTGAACGTCGGCAGCACTTCGGCGTCGGAAGGGGTGTTGCGTACGTAGAAGTCCAGGAACTCGGCCAGCTCGGGGAACTCGCAGTCGGCCTCGATCGCGGCGGCCGCGGCTTCGCGATCGAGTTCGGTGGTGCGCAGCTGCGCCGTGCCGCCGGCCAGCAGCGCCCACTGCGCGCCCGTGGTGCCGTAGGGCATGCCGACGCTGCCGGCGTTCACGATCGTGCGCCGGTCGACGAGGCGGGCGAACGGCATGTGGGTGTGGCCGCACACCACGGTGCGGACCGTGTCCGGTACGTCGGCCAGCACCTCGGCCCAGCGCGCGAGGTCGCTGTCGACGAACACGAACTCCTCGTCGTCACGCGGGGTGGCGTGGCAGAACAGCACCTCGCCCAGCCCGCGCACGTCGAGGGTGAGCGTGGCGGGCAGCCGGTCCAGCAGCTCGACCTGGTCCGGGCGCAGCTGCCCGGCCGACCACGGTCCGATGGGGAACGCCGGGTCCGCCCCGGGGTGGCGGGCGAAGCGCACCATCTCGCGCTCGCAGTTGCCCTTCACCCAGTGCACCCGGTCGCCGAGGCCCACCAGGTGGTCGAGCGTGCGCGCGGGCTGCGGGCCGAAGGCGATGTCGCCGGTCAGCACGACGGCGTCCGCGTCGCGCACGTCGGGCTCGGCGAGCACGGCCTCGAGGAGAGGGAGCACGCCGTGGATGTCGGAGAGGACCGCGACCGTGTCGACCATGTGGCCAGCGTGCTTGCTGCTCGTGCCCGCACGCCAGGGGTTTCGCGCAGGGCGGACGACTGCGTGATCTGCGACAGGCGATCACCAGACGTAGCGTGAGGTGATGGCGAACGAGGAGGTTGGGACACTCAACGCGCTGGCAGACTTGGTGACGCCAATGGCGATCCGGGTCGCGGCGACCTTGCGCATCGGCGACCGGCTGGACCAGCCGCGCACGGCGGCGGAGCTCGCCGATCCGGCCGGCGCCGACCCGGCCGCGCTCGACCGGTTGCTGCGGCACCTGGTGACGGCCGGGCTCCTGAGCCAGGACGACGCCGGCCGATACGCGCTCACCGATCGGGGCCGTTTGCTGTGCGACGGCCATCCGGCGGGCCTGCGTGCCGAGTGGGACATCGAGGGTCCCGCCGGTCGCGGCGACCTGTCGTTGGTCCAGCTGCTGCACAGCGTGCGCACCGGCGAGCCGGCGTTCCCGGCCCAGTACGGCCTGCCGTACTGGACGGACCTGGCCGCCGACCCGGCGCGCGCCGCGGCGTTCGACGACGCGCGGGGTGCGGCGGTGGCGGTCGAGGCGCCGAGCATCGTGGCGGCCTACGACTGGGGTGCGCTGGGCGACGTGGTCGACGTCGGCGGCGGCAACGGCGCGTTGCTCATCGCGCTGCTGAACGAGTACCCGGCGCTGCGCGGCACCGTGCTCGACCTGCCCGGCGCGGCGGAGACGGCACGCAAGCTCATCGACGCGGCGGGCCTGTCCGACCGCGCCGACGCGATGGCCGGCGACTTCTTCGAGCCGCTGCCACCCGGCGCCGAGGGCTACCTGCTGTCCGCGGTGATCCACAACTGGGACGACGAGCACGCCCGCCGCATCCTGCGCCGCTGCGCGGAAGCGGCGGGCGCGGACGGCGCGGTGTTCGTCATCGAGCGGGTCGCGGAGGGCACCTCCACGGCGGCGGACCTCCGCAACCTGGCCTGGTTCGGTGGCCACGTCCGGGACATCGCGGGCCTCACCGCGCTCGCGGACGGCGCCGGCCTGGCCGTGGCGGCCGTCCATACTCGGGGGAGATCGCGGTGCTGGAGCTGGCGGTCAGGTGACCGTGAACCGGACCGCGTCCGGAGCGAGGGCACGCAGGCCGCGGACAGTCTCGTCGAGGGTCTCGGACTTGTGCTTCGCCGAGATCGCGAGCGGCGAGCCGAACGCGCCGGCCAGCCGGCGCATGCGGCGGTCCGGCACGCCCGCCAGCTCGCCGTCGAGCGTCGCCTTGGCCGGCTCGGTCACCAGGATCGTCAGGTAGCGGGCCGTGGCGCTACGCCGGCCGTGCCAGGTGCGTAGCGCCACCGTGGTGATCTCGGCCCACTCCAGGCGTACCGACGCCGGCCGCAGGAACCCGCCGACCCGCACCCACACGTGGTCGACATCCGCGGCGAGCGCGGGGCCCAGCGCGATCTCCGAGCGCAGGATCAGCAGCTCCAGCACCACCCCGAGCGCGCACAGCAACCCGACGGCCGCCCACACGCCGAGCACCGTGCCGGTGGCGGCCACGCCGAACCCGGCGGCCACCGCCGTCAGCGCGAACACCGCGATCGTCGGCCACTGCTCGCGCACCGCCGCCCCCCGGCTCGGCCGCACCACCAGCTTGACGTCGTCGGGAATGCGGGTCGCTCGCTGCACACCCGCAGGGTAGCTCCGCGGATATCCTGCGGGTGATCACCGAACCCGGGGGAGGACCCAGCGTGTACTCGCGTTACGTCGCACTCGGCGACAGCCAGACCGAAGGCATCGGTGACGGCGACGAGGTCCGCGGCTACCGCGGCTGGGCCGACCGCCTCGCCGGCACGCTCGCCGAGCTCGATCCCGGCCTCCGTTACGCGAACCTCGCGGTGCGTGGCAAGCTCGCCGCCGAGGTGCACGCCGAGCAGCTCGCGCCCGCCCTCGCCCTCGAGCCGGACCTCGCCACCGTGATGGCAGGCCTCAACGACCTGCTCCGCCCCAAGTTCGACGTCGCCGAGATCACCGGCCACCTCGAGGCGATGTTCGCCGCGCTCACCCAGGCCGGCGCCACGGTCGCCACCGTCACCTACCCGAACATCGCCAAGATCGCCCCGCTGGCCCGCCCGCTGCTGCCCAGGGTCATCGCGTTCAACGCCGCCATCCGCGCCGCCGCCGCGCGCCACGACGTCCGCGTGGTGGAGACCTTCACGATCGACGTCACCACCGACGCCCGCATGTGGTCGGCCGACCGCCTGCACGCGAGCCCCCTCGGCCACACGCTGATCGCCGCCTCGATGGCCCACGTCCTGGACCTCCCCGGCAGCGACGACTCGTGGACCCGCCCGCTCCCGGTCCTGCCCCGCCCGAGCCTGCTGCGTGCGAGCACCACCGAGCTGCGCTGGATCGCGAGCTTCGCCGGCCCCTGGGTGGGCCGCCGGCTCCGCGGCGTCTCCTCGGGCACCGGCCGCACGGCCAAGCGTCCCGACCTGGGCCCGGTCGCCCGCTAGCTCCGCTCCGTCCCGCCGCGGCTCAGCAGGAGCTCGCGGGCCTCCGCATGGCCGCCGTGGCCCGCCCAGTTCGCCGGGGTGCCGCCGTACAGCTCGTCGACGACCGTCGGGTCCGCGCCGCCGTTCAGCAGCGCCTCGATGACCTCCAGATGCCCGCCCTCCGCCGCATGGTGCAGCGCGGTCGTGCCGACCCCGTGCCGCGGGCCGCCGAACGTGCCGGCCGCCGACGGGGATGCGCCCAGCGCCAGCAGGTGCCGGACCGCCCGCACCCGGCCCTGGGCGGCCGCCCACGTCAGCGGCGTCCCCTGGTACACGTTCGCGTCGAGCGACGCGCCCAGCCGGTGCAGCGCCGTGATCGCCTCCACCGCGTCCGCCCGGGCCGCCCAGCTCATCGCCTCGTCGCGGATCTCCGTCACCGACGACGACGGCCGCCACGCGGGGAAACCGCCGTGCGGGCGGTAGAACCCCCTCCCGGCGCCCGCGGACGGCGACGACCACAGCTCCTCGACCAGCGCCACGTCGTTCAAGCCGGCCGCGGTCCGCAGGTTCCGAGGTACTACGCCATAAGCGGCCAGAGCCACGGCGACCTCCCGGTTGCCCCAGAACAACGCCACCGCCAGCGGGGTGCCGCCGTCGCCGCGGGCCGAGCCGTCGACCGGCGCGCCGGCCGCGAGCAGCACGCGCGCCATGTGCGGCAGGTTCGAGTACCCCGCCTGGTGCAGCGCCGTCCACCCGTGCGCGTTCCCGTGCGCCACGTCTGCGCCGCGCCGCAGCAACGCCGACACCAGCCGCTCGTCACACGTCGCCGACGCCAGGCCCAGCAGGTCGTTGCCGTTCGTGCCGATCGCGGTGACCAGCTCCGGGAACCGGTCCAGCAGCTCGTCCAGCCCGTCCAGGTCCTGGCGCCGCAGCGCCTGGAACGCCCGCGCGAACGGCTCGGCCGCCAGGTCCCGCACGTGCCGGCTCAGCGCCGGCCACGACGTCAACCCGTGGTTGCGCGCGACCACCAGCCGCGCGCCGGCCTCGGTCAGCGGCGCCGACCAGCGGGCGAACGTGGCCACCGCGTCCGGCGTCGCGTCCTGGGCCGACGCCAGCAGCCCGCCGGCCCGGTCGGCGTAGTAGGACGGCTCGGCCTCGAACGCGTGCTGCAACGACGCCCCGGCGGTGGCCACCCGGTCGACGTAGGCACGCAGGCGCGGCCAGCTGGGGAACCCGTACCGGCGCGCGATCAGCAGCTGGGCCTCGGCGAGCTTGAGCGAGCGCGCGCGGCGCAGGTCCTTGGCCTGCTTGCGCAGCTGTTCCAGGCTCACGGCGGCGGGTAGCGACATGGCAACCTCCATACCCGTAACGCCCGAGGTCCGCTGGCACCGGGCGGGGCAGAAGGTGCGGGCACAGGAAGATCGAGCCGGGGTGGGCTCGGCCCTGTCCGCGGACGGGACGCGGCCCCGGACCGCGCGAGCCGATGGTAATCCCTGTCGGTGGGGGCGGGTAGCGTCCAACCCGTGGACGATGGGCTCGACCTGCAGCTGTTCGACGGCCCGCCCAAGGAGCAGCACCCGGGCGGCAGCGCGCGGATCGCCGCCAACGCACCGCTCGCCGTGCGCATGCGGCCCGCCATGCTCGACGAGGTGCTCGGGCAGGACCACCTGCTCGGCCCGGGCGCGCCGCTGCGCCGCCTGGTCGAGGGCGCCGCGCCGGCCTCGCTGCTGCTCTACGGCCCGCCCGGCACCGGCAAGACCACGCTCGCCATGCTCGTCTCCAGCGCCATCGGCCGCCGGTTCGTCGCGTTGTCCGCGCTGTCCGCCGGTGTGAAGGAGGTCCGCGCGGTCATCGAGGAGGCCCGCCGCAGGCTCACCCACTCCGGCGAGTCCACCGTCCTGTTCATCGACGAGGTGCACCGCTTCTCCCGCACCCAGCAGGACGCCCTGCTCGGCGCCGTCGAGGACCGGATCGTCCTGCTCGTCGCGGCCACCACGGAGAACCCGTTCTTCTCCGTCGTCTCCCCGCTGCTGTCGCGCTCGCTCGTCCTGCAGCTCCGCTCGCTGGAGGACGACGACGTGCGGACGCTGGTCCGCCGCGCCCTCACCGACGAGCGCGGCCTCGACGACACGGTCACGCTCGAACAGGAGGCCGAGGACCACATCGTGCGCCTCGCCGCCGGCGACGCCCGGCGCGCGCTCACCGCGCTCGAGGCCGCCGCCGACTCCGCGCTCGCCACCAGCAACGGCGTCATCGACCTGCCCACCGTCGAGTCCACGGTCGACAAGGCCGCGGTCCGCTACGACCGCCAGGGCGACCAGCACTACGACGTCATCAGCGCGTTCATCAAGTCCATCCGCGGCTCCGACGTCGACGCCGCGCTGCACTACCTCGCCCGCATGATCGAGGCCGGCGAGGACCCGCGGTTCATCGCCCGCCGCCTGGTCATCCACGCCAGCGAGGACGTCGGCATGGCCGACCCCACCGCGCTCCAGACCGCCACCGCCGCGGCCCAGGCCGTCCAGCTCATCGGCCTGCCCGAGTGTGCGCTCAACCTCGCGCACGCCACCGTCCACCTGGCCACCGCGCCCAAGTCCAACGCGGTCACCACGGCCATCGCCAAGGCCATGCAGGACGTCCGCGAGGGCGCCGCCGGCACGGTCCCCGCCCACCTGCGCGACGGCCACTACGCGGGCGCCAAGAAGCTCGGCAACGCCACCGGCTACCGCTACCCGCACAACGTCCCGGAGGGCGTGCTCGAGCAGCAGTACCCGCCCGACGAGCTCGTCGGCACCGACTACTACCAACCGACCCAGCGCGGGGCGGAGCGCGCGCTCGCCGAGCGCGTACCCAAGCTCCGCCGCGCCATCAGGGGAGACAAGTGAAGATCGGTTACTGGCACGCGCTCGTCGTCGAGTCGCCGGACAGCGGCATCCACCCCGTCGAGCTCGGCCGCGAGCTGGAGGAGCGCGGTGCCGAGGGGTTGTTCCTCGGCGAGCACACCAACCTCCCCGTGCACGACGACACGCCGATGCCGAACGCCGAGCAGTCCCACACCCACCCGCGCATGGCCGACCCGCTCACCACGCTCGCGATGATCGCCGGTGCCACCGAGCGGCTGACCCTCGGCACGTCGGTGCTCCTGGCCGCGCAGCACGAGCCGATCGCCACCGCCAAGGCTGTCGCCACCCTCGACGCGTTCTCCGGCGGCCGGGTCGTGCTCGGCGTCGGCCCCGGTTGGCACCCGGGCGAGCTGCGCTCCCACGGCATCGACCCGAAGAAGAAGGTCGCCGTGCTGCGCGAGCACCTGCTGGCCATGCGCGAGATCTGGGCCAAGGACGAGGCCGAGTTCCACGGCGAGCACGTCGACTTCGACCCGCTCTACTCCTGGCCCAAGCCGGTCAGCGGCCCCGTCGTCCTCGCGGGCGGCGGGCTCGAGCCGGCCTGGCGCAAGATCACCGAGTACGCCGACGGCTGGCTGCCGATCTACCCCGGCGACACCGAGCCGCTCGTCGCCGGCATCGCCGAGCTGCGCGGGCGCGCCGCCGAGCTCGGCCGCGAGCTTCCGGTCACCGTCATGAACGCGCCCGCCGACGTGGCCGCCCTCGCGGTGCTCGCCGACGCGGGGGTCGACCGGGTCCTGCTGGAGCTGCCGCGGGCGGACCGGGACGCCACCATGCGCACCCTCGACGGCCACGCCGACCTGGTCGCCCGCACCTGGTGATCCGAACAGGCCGGGGTCGTGGCCGCGCGGTAACCTGACGCGCGATTCCCGGACGTTCACAAACCTACTTCGGCATCAGGGAGGGCTCGTGTCAGCAGGGCAGCTCGCCGCACTGATCGCGGCCGGCGCGTTCGTACTGCTCGTGCTGCTGCTGGCGATCCCGTTGATCAAGCTCGGGCGCACGCTCGACGAGGCCACGATCGCGATCCGTAAGGCGCACACCAACACCGACCCGCTGTTCGACGAGGCCAACACCGCGCTCACGCACGTCAACACCCAGCTCGAGCGGGTCGACGGCATCACCGCGAACACGCAGGCCGTCACCGGCAACGTCTCCGCGCTCACCTCGGTGTTCACCGCCACGCTCGGCGGCCCGCTGGTCAAGGCAGCCGCGTTCTCCTACGGCGTCAACAAGGCCCTCAAGGCCCGACGCAAGGCCAAGGAGGTCGCCGACGGCAAGCACGCGCGGCGCGGCAAGCGCAAGGGGGCCAAGCGGTGAGCGAGCTTGCGAGTGAGCCAATGTCGCAGGGCGACCGCGAGCGGCTTCACCGAGCCTGTGAGGGGGAGTCGTGAAACGGCTTTTCTGGCTTGGGGTGGGTGTCGCCACCGGCGTAGCCTTGTCCAGGAAGGCCAAGGAAACAGCACGTCAGGCCACCCCCGCCGGCATCGCGGGCAACCTGGGTGAGGCGATGCGCGAGCTGGCCGGCGCCATCGGCTCGTTCGGTGCCGACGTCCGGGCGGGCATGGTCGAACGCGAAGAGGAGTTGTCCGAAGTGGTGGAGCAGCGATCGGGCGTCAGTCCCGTGGCTCGCCACGCGCTGGGTGTCCGCGACGACCGGCCCGCGCGGCGTGGTCCCGCCGACGCGCGAGCTCGCCGGGCGGGCAGCTGACCCGCGCCCGCGCGGCGCGCGGCTGTCCGCCGTGACCGGACTCCCGTCGGCTCCACACCTTCCTAGGACACACCGTGCAGACACACGAGATCAGCAAGCGATTCCTCGATCATTTCAACAACGCCGGGCACACGCTCGTGCCCAGCGCCTCGCTCATCCTCGACGACCCGAACCTGCTGTTCGTCAACGCGGGGATGGTGCAGTTCAAGCCGTACTTCCTCGGTGAGGAGCCGCCGCCGTACCCGCGTGCCACCAGCGTGCAGAAATGCGTGCGCACCGGCGACATCGACGAGGTCGGCCGCACCACGCGGCACAACACGTTCTTCCAGATGGCCGGCAACTTCTCCTTCGGTGACTACTTCAAGGAAGGTGCGATCGAGCACGCCTGGAAGCTGATCACCAACAGCCAGGCCGAGGGCGGCTACGGCTTCGACCCCGACCGCATCTGGGTCACCGTCTACAAGACCGACGACGAGGCCATCGAGCTGTGGCGCAAGATCTCCGGCCTGCCCGACGAGCGCATCCAGCGCCGCGGCGGCAAGGACAACTACTGGGACATGGGCGTGCCCGGTCCCGGCGGTCCCTGCTCGGAGATCTACTACGACCGCGGTGAGGCGTTCGGCCGGCCGGGTGGCCCGATCGCCGACGAGGACCGCTACCTCGAGATCTGGAACCTCGTCTTCATGCAGGACGAGCGCGGCGAGCTCTCGCCCAAGGACGACTACCCGCCGATCGGCGTGCTGCCGGCCAAGAACATCGACACCGGCATGGGCATCGAGCGGGTCGCGTTCCTGCTCCAGGACGTCCACAACGTCTACGAGACCGACCTCGTCCACCCGGTGATCACCAAGGCGGAGGAGATGTCCGGCCGCCGCTACGGCGCCAACCCGATCGACGACGTGCGGTTCCGGGTCATCGCCGACCACGCGCGCAGCGGGGTCATGCTCATCGGCGACGGCGTCACCCCGGGCAACGAGGCCCGCGGCTACGTGCTGCGCCGGCTGCTGCGCCGGATCGTCCGCTCGGTGCGCCTGCTCGGCGTCAACGAGCCGGTGCTCGGCGAGTTCGCGGGGGTCGTGCGGGACACCATGGGCCCGGCCTACCCCGAGCTGGTCACCCAGTTCGACCGCATCGAGTCCGTGGTGCGCAACGAGGAGGACACCTTCCTCACCACGCTCACCAGCGGCTCGCGGATCTTCGACCTCGCGGCCACGGAGACCAAGCGGTCGGGTGCCTCGGTCCTCGCCGGTGACAAGGCGTTCCAGCTGCACGACACCTACGGCTTCCCGATCGACCTCACCCTCGAGATGGCCTCCGAGCAGGGGCTCACCGTCGACGAGGACGGCTTCCGCCGGCTGATGTCCGAGCAGCGGCAGCGGTCCAAGGAGGACGCGGCCCAGCGCAAGGTCGGGCACGGCGACGGCGGGGCGTACCGGTCGATCCTGGACAAGCACGGCGTCACCGACTTCCTCGGCTACCGCGACCTCACGGCGGAGGCCACGGTCGTCGGGCTCATCGCCAACGGCGAGCCGGCCGCCGCGGCGGGTGCGGGCGCCGAGGTCGAGGTCGTGCTCAACCGCACCCCGTTCTACGCCGAGGGCGGCGGCCAGCTCGCCGACACCGGCCGGATCGTCGGCGACGGCTTCGAGGTCGCGGTGCACGACGTGCAGTCGCCGGTCGCCGGCCTCAACGTCCACCGCGGCAAGGTGGTCCGCGGCGAGATCACCCTCGACGCCACGGTCAGCGCCGAGGTCGACCCGAGCCGGCGGCGCGCGGTGTCCCGCTCGCACTCGGCCACCCACCTGGTGCATGCGGGCGTGCGGCGGGCGCTGGGCACCCAGGCCGCGCAGGCGGGCTCGCTCAACGCGCCGGGCCGGCTGCGGTTCGACTTCACCTCGCCCGCGGGCGCGGTGCCGGCCAGCGTGCTCGCGGACGTCGAGGACGAGGTCAACGACGTGCTGCTCAACGACTACGACGTGCGTGCCGAGGTCACCACGCTCGACGAGGCGCGCAAGTCCGGGGCCATCGCGTTCTTCGGTGAGAAGTACGGCGAGAAGGTCCGCGTCATCACCATCGGCGACTACTCCAAGGAGCTGTGCGGCGGCACGCACGTGCACCGCTCCGGCGAGATCGGCGTGGTCAAGCTGCTGTCCGAGGCGTCCATCGGCGCCGGCGTGCGCCGGGTCGAGGCGCTGGTCGGGCTCGACGCATTCCGGTTCCTGGCCCGCGAGCACGTGCTGGTCGGTCAGCTCGCCGAGCAGTTCAAGGTGCCCGCCGAGGAGCTGCCGGAGCGCATCGGGCAGACCGTCGAGCGGCTGCGCACGGCGGAGAAGGAGCTCGAGAAGCTGCGTGGCGCGCAGCTGCTGTCGTCCGCGGGCACGCTCGCCGACCAGGCCGAGGACGTGCACGGCACCGCGCTCGTCGCGGTCGCCACGCCGGACGGCATCGGCGGCAACGATCTGCGCTCGCTGGCGGCGGAGGTGCGCAACCGGCTCGGCGCGCGGCCGGGCGTGGTGGCGCTGTTCTCGGCGGACGGCGAGAAGGTCAGTTTCGTGGTGGCGACCACGTCCGCGGCCCGGGACCGGGGGCTCGCCGCGGGCAAGCTGGTGCCCGCGTTCGCGCCGGCCATCGGCGGTCGCGGCGGTGGCAAGCCCGACCTCGCGCAGGGCGGCGGTGGCAACGCGGCCGGCGTGCCCGAGGCGGTGGCCGCGCTGCGCCGAACGCTGGCGGAGGGCACTGCGTGACCGAGCCGGACCGGCCGGGTCTCGACGATCCGGGCCCCGGCCGCCGGCTGGGGGTGGATGTCGGATCTGTACGGGTCGGGGTCGCGCTGAGTGATCCCGGTCCCGTCCTCGCCACGCCACTCGTTACGCTGTCCCGCGACGAGCGCTCGGGCACCGATCTCGATCGGCTGGCCGAGCTCGTCGCGGAGCACGAGGTGGTCGAAGTGGTGATCGGTTTACCGAGGACGCTCGCGGCCCGCCACGGCAAGGCGGCGGCCGGTGCCGTCGCGTACGCCAGGCAGTTGGCGAGGCGAGTCCGCCCGGTGCCGGTTCGGTTGGCCGACGAGCGGCTCACCACGGTGAGCGCCACCAGGATGCTCAGCGACCGCGGGGTTCGCGGCAAGCGGCAGCGGGCGGTGGTCGACCAGGCGGCGGCCGTCGAGATCTTGCAGGCCTGGCTGGACGGGCGGGCTCGGCACTCGCCTCCGGAGGCGCGGCAACCATGACCCACGAAGAGCTCGACCTGTTCTCCGACGCCCGCACCGAACGCAGGCAGCCGGTACGCAAGCCCCGCAAGCGCAAACGCCGCACGGTGCTGTGGGTCAGCATGGTGGTCGTGCTCGGGGTCATCGCCGCCGGCGGGTACTACGGCCTGCGGCAGATCATGGACATCGGCAGCTACGACGACTACTCGGGCAACGGCGAGACCCAGGTCGTCGTCGAGGTCAAGGCCGGCCAGTCCACCGGTGACATCGCCGCCACGCTCGCCGACGCGCAGGTCGTGGCGAGCTCACGGGCGTTCGTCGCCGCGGCGGAGTCCGACGCGCGGGTGCGCGCGGTACAGCCCGGCTACTACGTGATGAAGACCAAGTCGTCCGGCAAGGCGGCGGTCACCCAGATCGTGGCCGAGGGCGCCAAGGTGGGGAACCTGCAGATCACCGCCGGCACGCAGCTGCACGACATCAAGAACGGCAACAAGGTCACGCCCGGCATCGTGGCGGAGCTGGCCCAGGCGTCGTGCGCCAAGCTGAACGGCAAGAGCACGTGCGTGAAGCCCGCGCAGCTGTGGGACGCCATGAAGAAGGCCGACCTCGCCAAGCTCGGCGTGCCGGACTGGGCGGTGTCGTACGCGAAGAAGGCCCAGCCGGAGCGCAGGCTCGAGGGGCTGGTCATGCCCGGCGTGTACGACGTGCGGCCCGGCGCCACCGCGGACGAGCTGTGGAAGCAGCTGGTGGGCGAGTCGGCGACGGAGATGCAGGCCGCCGGCATGCCGACCATCGCGAAACCCACCGGCTTCACGCCGTACCAGGTGCTGACCATGGCGTCGCTGATCGAGCGCGAGGCCATCGAGAAGGACTTCGGCAAGGTGTCCCGGGTGACCTACAACCGGCTGGCGCAGCGGATGCAGCTGCAGTACGACTCGACGGTGAACTACGTGCTGGACCGGCCGACGATCCGCACGAACGGCTCGGACCGCGACAAGGCCGGCGCGTACAACACCTACCAGAACACCGGCCTGCCGCCGACGCCGATCTCGGCGCCGAGCCCGGCGGCGTTCAAGGCGGCGGCGGAGCCGACGCCGGGGCCGTGGCTGTACTTCGTGCGCTGTCAGACCGACGGCACGTCGTGCTTCGCGGAGACCGACGCGCAGCACCAGCAGAACGTGAACGATGCCCAGGCGCGCGGTGCCTACTGAGGCGTCCCGGCGCGCGGCGGTTCTCGGCTCACCCGTCGCGCACTCGTTGTCGCCCGTGCTGCACGGTGCCGCCTACCGCGCGCTCGGGCTGAGCTGGACGTACGACCGGGTGGAGGTCACCGCCGCCGCGCTGCCCGCGTTCGTGTCCTCTTTGGACTCGTCGTGGGCGGGGCTGTCGGTGACGATGCCCGGCAAGCAGGCCGCGCTGGCTGTCGCCGACTCGGCCACCCCGCGGGCGGTGGCCGTCGGGGCCGCGAACACGTTGGTACGGCGGGGTTCCGGCTGGCACGCGGACTGCACTGATGTCGACGGGGTCGTCGGGGCGTTGCGGGCGGCCGGGTTCGCCGGGTCCGGGTACGGGGTCGTGCTCGGCGCGGGCGGGACCGCGTGCGCCGCGCTCGCGGGCCTGCTCGACCTCGGCATCTCGCGTGCGTACGTGGTCGCCCGGGAGCCGGCCCGGGCCGGTCTCGCCGTCGAGTGCGCGGCGAAGCTGGGCTTGCCGGTGGAGGTGGTTCGCTGGTCCTCGGCGTCGTTCGAGACGCTGGCCGCCGACGCGGCGCTGCTGGTCAGCACCGTTCCGGCCGGTGTCGTCCCGCCGCAGGCGCTCGCCATGGCGCCGTGCGTGCTGGACGTGATCTACCACCCGTGGCCGACCCCGCTGGCCGAGGCGGTGCGGTCCTGTGGCGGAGTGCTGGTGACGGGCCTGGACATGCTGCTGCACCAGGCGTTCGGACAGGTGGAGCAGTTCACCGGCCGCCCGGCCCCGCGCGAGGCGATGCGCGCCGCGCTGCGCGAGGCGACCGGGGGGATCCTGCCGCTGCCGCTCTAGGGTGGTGGGCATGGACGAGCAGCACCTGCGGGCCGTCACGATCGGCGACCTCACGCCGTACGCGACGAAGGTCGTGGTCGAGGCCTACGACCCGCGGTGGCCGGCGTGGTTCGAGGAGGACCGCGCGCTCATCGCGGGTGCGTTGGGGGAGCGGGCGCTGTCGATCGAGCACACGGGCTCGACGTCCGTGCCGGGCCTGCCCGCGAAGCCGATCATCGACATCTCGCTGCTGGTCGAGGACACCGCCGACGAGCCTTCCTACGTTCCGGATCTCGAGGCGGCGGGATATGTCCTGCGCATCCGCGAGCCCGAGTGGCTGGAGCACCGCTGCCTGAAGCGCGATGACCCGCACCGGGTGAACCTGCACGTGTACTCGCCGCGTCATGCCGCCGAGGAGATCGCCCGGATCCGCGCGTTCCGCGACTGGCTCCGCACCCACGACGACGACCGGGACCGTTATGCGGCGATGAAGCGCGAACTGGCGACGCGGGAGTGGCGGTACGTGCAGGACTACGCGGACGCGAAGACGTCGATCATCGAGGAGATCCTGGGCAAGGCGCTGGCCTGATCTGCCTGCCGCCCAAGCCAACCCGTGCGAATGGGCCGTTCGCACGGGTTCGTCCTTGCAGAGTCCTCCGCGCCGGGCCACCGTGGAGACATGCCCCTCTACTTCGCCTTCGCCGCAGCCGGCGCGCTCTCCGGTCTGGCCGGCCGCCGGCTCCTGTCCCGCCTGCGCCGGGGCGCTACCGTCCACAGTGGAGTGTTGGCGGCCGCCCTGGCCCTCCTGTGGGCGGTCGCGGCCTGGAGGGTCTCAAGTGGACAGTTACCGCGCTGGTGGCTCCCGGTCCCGCTCACCATCACGTGGTTCGCCGTCCTCCTCGCGGCGACTGACCTCAAGCACCACCGCCTACCCGACAGTCTGACCCTGCCCGCCTACCCGGCGCTCGCCGCGGCCACCGTCCTGGCCGCGTCCGTGGGCGGCGGCTGGTCGCTACCCGTGAGCGCGACGTTGGGCGCGTTGGCCTTCGGCGCCTTGCACGCGCTGATCCACCTGGCGAGCCCGGCGTCCCTGGGCGCGGGCGACGTCAAGCTGTCCGGCAGCCTCGGTGCCGCCCTGGGCCCGATCGGCTGGCCGGCCCTGGTGCTGGCGGCGGGCCTGGCAGCGTTGCTGACGCTCGCCGTGGGCCTGCTGTCCCGCCGCCGCGCCATCCCCCACGGCCCAGGCCTGCTGGCAGCGACATGCCTGCTAACCCTCTTCCCCGGCACGACGGTGACCCCACCATGACCCCCCAGACTCCGACCCCGCCCGCCGAGTTGCCTCGCCCCACCACGCCGATGGCCACCCTCCGCACCTCCACGTCCCTCGCCCCCAACGGCGAGTTGCTCACCCCAATCCGCCTCACCCGCACCGTCACGACCTCACCCGTGCCACCAGTCGCTTCGCCCCGCCGCCAATGGCCTCACACGCCGCCGATCGCCTCACTCGTGCCACCAGTCGCCTCACCCGGTGCGAACGAGTCGCCGAACTCGCCTCCAGCCGCCGCACCCTCCGACGAGTCGCTTCACTCATGTCGCCCGGCGCCTCGCTCCTGCCTCCGGTGGCCCCACGCTGCAATCGGTCGCTCGCTCGTGCGGCCTGTCGCTTCACCCTGCAACC
>NZ_DASWSJ010000158.1:0-23960 GCF_036402745.1 Actinophytocola sp.
TGGCAGCCTCCAGCGGCGGCGACGCCGACGAGGCAGCAGCCTCCGGCGAGTAAGCACGACGAGCCACGAAGGCGGGTCCGGTTTCGACCGGGCCCGCCTTCGTCGTCCCCCAGTCCTTCCCGTTGCTGCTGCGACCCTGCCGTGGCCTGCGGGTGGCTTGCTCATCGCTTCGGGTGGGTTTCGCGGCGGCCAGCGGCGGTGCGCGGGCTCTGGGCGGCTCCGCGCAGACCAGCTGGCCCGGGCGCTGGCCTGCGTCGTGTGCTCGCGCTGATCATCTCGGGACCGCTGGCTCGCCAGCCTTTGTTCCGGTCGGCCGGTGGTGGCGGTGTCCGGGCCGTTCGCGGCAGCGACTCCCACCAGACCACCCCTGGTCGGGCCCGCCATTGGCCGCCCGCCCGGCCGCACCCCTCGATTTTGCCGTCAATGGTCGTTCCGGGGGCGTGGGCTCGTCGGGGCGCTTAGGGTTGGCGCGTGAGCGAGGGGGCGGGCCGGCGGTGGCTGATCGTCGGGTTGGCGGGGTTGGTCGTCGTTGCGGCCGCGGTGGTCGTTGTGCTCGTCGTGGTCAATGACGGCGGTGACGCGGGCACGCCGATTCCCGCCAAGGGAACGAGCACCCGGCCCTCGGCCGATCCCAGCGGGCTCCCGGCGCCCGACGCCGAACTGGCCGCGCGGACGCTCGACTACCTTGCCGGCGCCGGCGCCCCCGCGATGACCATGCACCGCGCCGCCGTCGGGCTCGGCGCGAAGCCGACCGCCGAGCGGTGCCGGCAGGTCGGCGCCACCCTCGACCGCGACGCCCCGCCGGACCAGCTGGTCCTCGTCATCGAGGCCGTGCCGGACGACGTGCTGCGCGGCGCCCTCGGCGACGAGCGCACCTCGCTGGGCGCCACCCTCACCGCCTGCGTCGCCGGCCGTGCGATGGACGACGAGCGGGTCACCCCGCTGGCCGAGTCCACCGGCCGGGTCCAGCAGCGCCTCGACGAGCTGGAGGCGGCCCGGTGAAGCTCCTGGCCCTCGCACTCCTCGCCGGCCTGCTGGCGCCCACACCGACGCACCAGGCGCCGGCGCACCAAGCCCAGCAGCAGGACCGCACCTGGCTCGCCCTCGGCGACTCCTACTCCTCCGGCGAAGGCATCGAGCAGACCCCCGCCGCCTACAGCGACACCCTCGGCCGCGACTGCCGCCGCGCCACCGGCGGCGCGGCCAGCGCCTGGGCGGTCGAGGCCCAGCGCCTCGCCGGCACCGAGCTCCGCCTGCGCAAGCCGGACTTCGTCGCCTGCACCGGCGCCATCACCGACGAGGCGCCCTGGCAGGTCCACGAGGCTCGCGACCGCGAGGGCAGTCCCGACCGCTGGGACCTCGTGACCTTCAGCTTCGGCGGCAACAACATCAAGTTCTCCGAGGTCATCAAGGGCTGCCTCGGCGCCCGCCAGAAGTCCTGGACCGACTGGCGGATCGGCTGCGTCGAGAGCGAGGTCCAGCTCCGCCGCCGGGTCGACATGCTGGCCGGCCGCGAGCGCATCGACCACGGCGAGTACGCGGGCAACATCACCATGCCCGAGCTGCTCGACCTCCTCGCCGGCGAGGTCGTCGCCCGCGGTGGGGACGTCGTCGTCACCGGCTACCCCAACCTCATCGAGGAGGTCGACCGCTGGGGCCGCGTCCAGAAGGTCACGGGCATGTGCTCCGGCGTCTCCTGGTTCGACGTCCCCATGCTGCGCGGCGTCGGCGCCTACCTGAACCAGCGGCTCGCCGAGGCCGTCGCCGACGCGAACCAGCGGCACCGCGCCGCGGGCGTCACCTTCCACTTCCTCGACATCGCCCACGACCCCTACGAGCCCGCCGACGGGGCGCGACACGGCCGCTGCACCGACGACCCCTGGCTCAACGGGATCACCCTCGGCGACGACAAGGGCAAGAAGACGTACACGAACCGCTCGTTCCACCCCAACCAGAAGGGCCACGCCGCGACCGGCCGGGTGCTCGCCGACTACCTGCGCGCCCACCTCGACAGCACCCCGCCCCCGGGCGGTGCCAACGCGGTGGACCAGGCGTTCCTGGGAAGCTGGCGGTCCGTCGGGCCCGCGAACCAGCCGACCAGCGACCGGACCTATACAGCCGAGCTGACCCTGCGCAACGGCCCGGTCGGCACCCGGATCGGCGACATCACCTACCCCGGGCTGGACTGCTCCGGCTCGCTCACCCTGGTCTCGGCCGCCCCGGACAAGCTCGTGGTCGACGAGCACATCGACAACAACCCGGGCTTTTCCTGCACCGTGGACGGCACCGTCACGCTCACCCGCACGAGTGCCCAGCTGGCCTTCTCCTACGAGGCCGCCGAGGAGCCGGGGGTCGTCCGGGTGACCGCGACCCTGGCCAAGGCCTGAATGCCCGGTGCCGGTGCGGGCTTACGGCATGCTGTAGCCATGGGCTTGGAGGACGACCCGTTCGACTGGCGGACCACGAAGGACGGGCAGGTGCTCGTGTCACGTGGTGGCCGCGTGGTCACCACCGTGCGCGGCCCGGCCGCGTCCCGCCTGCTCGGCCGGCTCGCGCAGGCCTCCGAGGACGAT
Organism: Actinophytocola sp.; assembly: GCF_036402745.1. GTDB lineage: Bacteria > Actinomycetota > Actinomycetes > Mycobacteriales > Pseudonocardiaceae > Actinophytocola. The sequence continues at coordinate 2,574 of NZ_DASWSJ010000158.1, forward strand.
GCGCAGCAGCTGCTGGCGCGGGTCACGGGCAACTACAGGCGGGGGAACGAACGCCGTGGGTAAGTCCTCGACGCGGGAGCTCGACCCGCCGGTGGAGCCCGACTTCGACGACGACGGTCCGCGCCGCCGGTTCGGTGGGCGCAAGCTCGGGTTCCTGCTGGTGTTCCTGGCGCTGCTGTTCGTCGCGTTCGTCGTACTGCGGATAGCCGGCATCGAGCCGAACGAGGAGCTGGTCGCCGCGATGGCGCTGACGCCGTACGTGGCGGCGGGCGGGCTCGTGCTGGGGCTGCTGTGCGTGCTGCTGCGTCGTCGGGTGGTCGGCATCGTGGTGCTGCTGCTGGCGATCGTGCTCGGCGTGCTGCTGATGCCGCGCCTGCTGTCGGAGGAACAGCCGGCCGCGAACGGCCAGCGGCTGCGGATCATGTCGGTGAACCTGTTCCTGGGCAAGGCCGACCCGCGCACGGTGGTCGACATCGCCCGCAGCCAGAAGGCGGACGTGCTGGTGATGCCCGAGCTGACCCAGTCGGAGGTGGTGGCGCTCGACAAGGCGGGGCTGGCGAAGCTGTTCCCGGAGCGCCTCTTCGAGATCGGCGTTGGCGGCGAGGGCACCGGGGTGGCGTCGCGCTACCCGCTGCGCAAGATCATCCTGATGGACGAGACGACCCTGTCCCAGCCGTCGATGGTGGTCGACCTACCCGGCCGCGACGACGTCGAGCTCACCGCGGTCCACACGCAGCCGGGCGTCCGCGCCAACAGCGCGGCGACGTGGCGCCGCGAGCTGTCCGAGCTCCCGGGCCCGACTCCAGGCGAGCGGGTCCGCATCCTGGCGGGCGACTTCAACGCGACCTTCGACCACGCGGCGTTCCGCGCCTTGGTGGACCGCGGGTACTCGGACGCGGGCGAGGAAATGGGCGACGGCCTGATGGGCACGTGGCAGAACCTGCCGCTCGGCCCCCCGGTGACGATCGACCACATCCTCACCGACAACCGCTGCGCGATAGCGAGCTACGCGGTGTTCAACATCCCGGGCAGCGACCACAACGCGATCGTGTCCGAAATCGTGATGCCGTGACCCGGGCGGCCTCCGGCCCCCGGAATCCAGCGTACTGACGGACACCGACACATTCTGGCCGCGACCGAGTGGACCTGTGGACAACCACCTGGATCAGGGCCGGACATGGCCTCCGGCCCCCCGGTAACCAGCGTACTGACGCACACTGACATTTCCGGGCGCCGCCGAGCGAGCCTGTGGACAGCGACCGTGATCGGGCCGGACGTGGCCTCCGGCCCCCGGTAACCATTCTACGGGCGCGGTCCGACAGTTCCGGCGTTCGCGAGGTGGCCCTGTGGACAGTCGGCGCCTTCCTTTGCTTGTCCACAGCCACCTTCGCGGGCGACGACGATTGTCGGTGTTGGACGGTAGGCTTGGTTCCGGGGGGCCGGAGGCCACGCCACGCCCGATCCCGGTGGTTGTCCACAGGCTTCGTCCACTGTGGCCGGGATTGTCGGCGTCCGTCGGTAGAATGGATACCGGGGGCCGGAGGCGTCCACTTAGGACGGATCCGCGAGCGGGTGCCTACTTGCGCAGCGTCCCCGGGTACAGGAACTCGTCCGCCGGTTGCTTGTCCGAGTGGAACCACGCCGCGAAGAACTTGCTCAGGTCCTGTCCGGCGATCTTCTGCACGAACTGCTCGAACTCCGGCCACGACGCGTTCGAGTCGCGGTGCTCCGTCGCCCACTCGCGCAGCACGCGGTTGAACGCCTCGTCCCCGATCTGGCGGCGCAGTGCGTGCAACGCGAGCGGCCCCTTGTTGTAGACCGACGTGAACTCGTTGCCCGGGCCCATGTCGTAGAGCTTCCCGCTCCAGAACCGGTCCGTCGAGCGGGCCACCTCCTGGCGGAACCGGTCGTCGAGGTTCGCGCCGTCCTTCGCCTCCGTCCACAGCCACTGGGCGTAGCTCGCGAAGCACTCGTTCAGGCAGATGTCCTTCCACGACTCCACCGTGACCGAGTCGCCGTACCACTGGTGCGCGTTCTCGTGCACGACGACCTCGAGCTCCGCCCACGCGGCATAGATGGGCCGGCCCTGCGTCTCCAGCGAGAAGCCGATGTTCTCGTTGATGTAGATCCCGCCGGCCGCGCTCTGCGGGTACGGCCCGAACTTCGACGACAGGAACTCGAGGATCTCCGGCAGCCGCGACTCGACCCGCTTCTTCTCCTCGGCGCCCGGCGCGTACGCGCTCACCACGGGCACCCCGCCGGGCAGCGTCGACCGCTCGAACGTCCACTTGTCGATCCCGACCGTCGTGAGGTACGTCGCGATCCGGTTGGGCTCCGACCAGTGGAACGTCGTCCAGCCGTCGGACCCGCGGGTGGCCGGCGACTCGCGGCCGTTCGAGATCACGCTCCAGCCGTTCGGCACCCGCGCGTCGAGCTTGAACGTCGCCTTGTCGCGGGGAGTGTCGTTCGCCGGGTACCACGACGTCGCCGAGTGCGGCTCGCCCGCCGCGAACGCGCCGCCCGACGTCGAGAGCTGCCAGCCGTTCTCGCCGAGCGTGCCCTTCTCGGCCTTCTGCGGCACACCGGCGTAGCGGACCCGGGTGGCGAACTTGGCGCCATCGGCGATCGGCGCCGGCGGGGTGATCACCAGCTCGTGCTCGCCGGCCCGCGCGAACCGGGCCGCCTTGCCGTCGACCTCGACCGCGCTCACCTTCAGGCCCTGCAGGTCCAGGTTGTACTTGTCGAGCGGACCCGTCGCGGTGGCGGTGACCACGGTGTTCCCGTCGAGGTTGCGGTTCGCCGGGTTGTAGCTGATCGACACGTGGTAGCCGGTGACGTCGTACCCGCCGTTGCCGTCCTTGGGGTAGTACGGGTCCCCGACGCCGTCCGCGCCCGGCTGGGCCTGCTCCGTCGGCTGCGGCGCGGTGGTGGCGGCACCGTCCGGCGCCTGGTTCCCACCCGACCGCGAGGTGCACGCGGCCAGGCTCAGCGCGGCCAGGGCGAGGCAGGCGGCGCGGACGGCCGTGCCGTGATCCATTCTCAAACAGCTCCCGTCTTCGGTGACCGCCGCCCATCCTGGCTGACGCGCCGTGATGCCGTGGTGGGTTCGGACGGTATATGACTACACCCGTGGCGACACGACCCGATGTGATCGAGTTCGGCGGCACCGGCCCCACCATCCTGCTGCTCCACGGCCTCATGGGCAGGGCCCGCACCTGGTGGCCGGTCGCCCGCTGGCTCACCCGGTACGGCCGGGTCGTCGGGCTCGACGCGCGCGGGCACGGCCGCAGCCCGCACCGCGGCGGCGGCTGGCACACCGAGGACTTCGTCGCCGACGCGGCCGCCGTCCTCGACGAGCCGGCCATCGTGATCGGCCACTCCATGGGCGGGCTGCACGCCTGGTGCCTCGCCGCCGAGCACCCCGAGCTCGTCCGGGCGGTCGTCGTCGAGGACATGGCGCCCGACCAGCGCGGCAGGACCGTCGACCCGTGGCGGGCCTACTTCGACTCCTGGCCGGTGCCCTTCGCCTCGCTCGCGCACGTCCGCGAGTTCTTCGGCGACCTCGGCGACTACTTCGCCGAGTGCGTGGTCGAGCGCGACGACGGCTACCACCTGATGGCCGACCTCGAGGACCTCTACGGCATCGCCGCCGAGTGGGGTGAGCGCGACTACTGGCCGTTCGTCGAGAAGGTCCACTGCCCGCTGCTGGCCATCGAGGCCGGGCACAGCGCGATGCCGCCGGGCCAGCTGGCACAGCTCCCGAGGCGCGCGCCGGGCGGCGGCCGGCACCTGGTCGTCGAGGGCGCCGGCCACGTCGTCCACCACGACGCGCCGAACGCCTACCGCGGCGCCGTCGAGGCCTTCCTGTCCGACGTGCTCAGCCGGTGACGAGCAGCGGGTCCGTGTCTCCCGTGTGGGTGTCGCAGACCGCGACCTCGCTCACCCGCGCCTTGATCGGCGCCAGCGGGAACAACGCGGCGAACCCCGCGGTCACCTGCGGCGCCTCGAGGCCCTGGGCGAGCGTGCAGTGCGGCACCCACGAGCCCGGCAGGTAGTACGCCGAGGGCTGCTTCACCTTCTTGGCCAGCACGTCGTGCACCGCCGAGTGGACGGCCAGCAGCTCGGTGTCGACGACCGCGCTGATCATCAGGCCCGCGTCGCTCGCGGAGAACGCGGACAGCGAGTACAGCCACAGCCGCGGGATCGACAGCAGCCGCAGGTCCTCGCGCAGCGCGTCCCGCGTCCTCGGCGGGATCACGCTCGCGAGCGCGAACGTGACGTGCGGCCGGTGCCGGCCGTGCGTGCGGGTGGCCAGGCTGGGCACTCCTGCCTGGTCCAGCCTGCGCCACAACCCACGCACGGCGGCATCGGCCTCGTCGTCGAAGTAGAGCTCCAGCGCCTGCGCCATGGCCGCAGGGTGCCACAGCGCCGCGACCGTCAGCTCAGCAGGCGCTGCCACCTCGCGGTGTCGACGACCACGTCGCCGCCGGCCCGCTCGCCCCGGCTGGTCAACAGCGTCCGCGCCGCCGCGGCCACGTCACCCGGGTCGCCGGCGCGCACCGTGCGAACCAGCAGCGGCCACGTCGTCGAGCCCACGAAACCACTCTCGTCCGCGGTCCGGCTGGCGTAGCACGGCTCGTAGGCCACCCCGGCGGACGTCGCGAGCTTGCGCACCGCCGCGAACGTCGACGTGCCGAACACGCCGTCGGTGGGCACCTCGCCGAAGCCGCGGGCCCGCAGGAGGTGTTGTGCCGCAAGAACCTTCGCGCCCGACGCACCCGGCTTCAGCAGCGGCCACGACTGCGGCTGGGTGACCGCCGTGCCGAGCATCGCGCCCACCGCGCTCCGCAGCTCCGGCAACCGTCCATAAAGGACCTGGCCGGGGCACTCGGTGGCGTTGAAGTCGCGGTGCCCCTTGATCTGCGACGTCGGGATGCCGTACTTCTGGGCGATGTAGGCGACCAGCCGCACCAGCGAGTCCCACAGCTGCTGGGTGACGTTCACCGAGGAGTAGAGGCCCTCGTTCTCGATCCCGATGACCTCGCTGTTGTGGTTGCCCACGTTGGCACCCATGACGTGCCGGGTGCCGCCGTCGAGGATCTCCAGGCTGCGGTGCCGGCCTTCCGTTATGTGCCCGCCGCGGCTGTTGGTCAGCTGCTGGCCGGTGTCGATCCACCCGCGGCCGTCCATGTGGAAGTTCTGGATGTCCCGGGAGATCTGGAAGGCGTGCGCCAGCGAGAAGTCGTTGGAGTTCCCGCCCGCCGTGTGGTGCACGACGATGTAGGTCGGCTTGTGGTCGAGCACCTGGATGGTGCCGTTCGGCGGCCGGGCGCCCCACTCGGCGCACCCGTGCATGGTCGGGCGGGTCACGGCTCTCGGTGAGCCGGCCGCGCCGGCGCTGATCGGAATCGTGGCGCCCAGGGCGCCGACTGCGGTGACGGTGAATCCGCCGCGTAAAAGGGCACGACGAGTTACGGCCATCTCGATCTCCCTCGACAAAACGGGGCCACCAGGCCCAGATCGGTGACTGGCTCGGTTGATTACCACTGCCGACGGTAGTCACCCGGTTACCCGATGACAAGAGTTCCCCAATTACCAGAGCATCGTGTTGCCGTTTGGCTCAGTGCTCTCCGGGTAACGCGAACAGCCCGTCGGCCGTCTGCTCGACGAGGCCGTCGGTGAGTAAGGAGTCCAGGCAGCGGTCGCGCTGGCCGGCGTCGGACCACACGATGTCCAGCCGGGCCTTCGCCACCGGGGTCGAGGTGTCCCGCAGGACGTCCAGCAGCAGCCCGCGCACCTGCCGGTCGGTGCCGGCGAAGCGCTGCACCGGCTTGGCGGGCCCGGCGTACGCCGGCTTTCCCGCCCGCTGCCAGGCGCACGCGTCGAACACCGGGCAGTCCGCGCAGCGCGGCGCGCGGGCCGTGCACACGACCGCGCCGAGCTCCATCAGCGCCGCGGACATCCGCGCGGCGAGCTCGTCGTCGGCGGGCAGCAGACTGTCCGCGTCGGCGAGGTCCCGGGTGGTGGAGGCGGGTCCGGCGTCGCCCGCGCCGTGGACCGCGCGGGCGATCACCCGGCGCACGTTGGTGTCCACGACCGGGCAGCGCCTGCGGTAGGCGAACGCGGCCACCGCCCGTGCGGTGTACGCGCCGATCCCGGGCAGCGCGAGCAAGGTGTCCACATCGGACGGAACGACGTCGCCGTGGTCGGCCGCGATCGCCGTGGCGGCGTCCCGCAGCCGCAGCGCGCGGCGCGGGTAGCCGAGCTTGCCCCACGCGCGCAGCACGTCGGCCGGGGTGGCGGCGGCGAGGTCGGATGGTCGCGGCCAGCGGGCCAGCCACTCGTGCCAGACCGGCTCGACGCGGGCGACCGGCGTCTGCTGCAGCATGATCTCGCTGACCAGCACGCCCCACGCCGAGCAGCCGGGGTCCCGCCAGGGCAGGTCCCGGGCCTTCTCGGCGAACCAGTCGGTCAGCACACGTGCGTCCAGGCTCATCGCCGAGTGATGCTAGTTCAGAAGACTTCGGTCAGCTCGGCGGTCCGCACGTCGTAGATGAACCCGCGGACCGTGTCGGTCTTCGGCAGGAAGGGGCTGCGCCGCACCCGCTCGACCGACTGCCGCACGCTGTCCTTGACCTCGCGGAACGTCTCGATCGCCCACGGCGGCCGGAGCCGGGTGTCCTCCTCGAGCTCGTCCTTGAACTCGTCGTCGGTGAACGTGGACAGGCCGCACGAGGTGTGCTGCATGACGATCACCTCGCGGGTCTCGAGCTTGCGCTGGCTGATCGCGAGCGACCGGATGATGTCGTCGGTGACGATGCCGCCCGCGTTGCGCAGGATGTGTGCCTCACCGTGCCTGAGGCCGAAGACGTCGAACACCTTGATCCGGGCGTCCATGCAGGTCACCACGGCGAGGTGCAGGCTGGGTACGGGTGTCGGCACCTCGGGCGCGCCGTGGTCGACACCGGATGCGTGTCGGTCGAGTAGCTCGTCGATCGCGGTCATGGTCCACTCCTGGCCGCCGGGCTTCCCTGGTCTCATTCGAAGACACTGCGGTGGGGCGCTGAATTCCTGCTCGATTACCCATTGGAACAAGTGTCTCCGGTCCTCGGCAATATGTCATTGGTTACCTGGCGCAGCCAGCCGACCTGGGCAAATCCCCCAATCGAGGCACTCCAAGATCCCCGGTTCAGCGCACGCACGGAGTTACCGTCGGCGAATGATCGAACCAACCGGCCCGCTGCCGCCCTCGGTCTACTGGCGTCGCCGCGCGTTCGCCGCCGGGGTGTGCGTCTTCGCGGTGGTGCTGCTGGCCTGGATCATCGGCGGCCTCGTCGGCGCCGCGGACGATCAGCCCGTGCATGGCACCGCCGGCTCGCGCGAACTCGCCGCCGCCCCCAGCTCCCCGCCACCGTCCACCCGGCCCGCGGGAGCCCCGTCGAGCACCACCTCGCCGACGACCGCCCCGCCCGCCGCGTCCCCGACCACCGCCCCCACCGGCCGGCCGACCACCCGGCCGGCCCCGCCGGCCAGCACCCCGCCCGGCCCGGCGAAGCCCTGCCCCGACGCGGTGATCAAGGTCGTCGCCCAGCCCGGCCAGCCGTCCTACCAGGTCGGCCGGCGCCCGCTGCTCCACCTGCTCGTCGTGAACACCGGCAAGGTCCCGTGCACCCGCGACGTCAGCCGCAAGCTCCGCGAGCTGGTGATCACGAGCGCGGACGGCAGGACCCGGCTGTGGTCCAGCAAGGACTGCTACGGCCCGCCCGCCACCGACACGCGCACGCTCGCGCCGGGCAAGCCGCTGGAGTTCTCGCTGAACTGGGCCGGCCGCACGTCCGCGCCCGGCTGTCCGACGCACCGCACCACCGTGCCGGCCGGCTCCTACCGGGTGATCGGCAAGCTCGGCGCGCTCACGGGCCCACCGGTCGCGCTGACGATGACCCCCTGAGCCAGTTGTCCACACCTGTGGACAAAGCTGGGGATGAATCGAACGTCTGTTTGCCGGCGGCCCAGGTCACGGGCCGAACCAGCGCTCCTCGGTAGTCCGCGGCGGCGCCGACGTCGTGCCGATCACCAGTTCGGTGTCGAGCGTGATGTGCCGCGGCCGGCTGTGCTCGGCCGCGCCCAGCAGCAGCTTCCCGGCCGCGCGGCCCTTCTCCAGCACCGGCTGGCGGATGGTCGTCAGCCCGAGCCGCTCGGCCTCGGCGATGCCGTCGAAGCCGGTGACGGTCAGGTCGTGCGGGATCCGCAGCCCGCGCCGCTGGGCCTCGTTCAGGGCACCCAGCGCGAGGATGTCCGAGGTGCAGATCAACGCCGTGACCTCGGGGTTCGCGTCCAGCAGCTGGGCCGAGGCGGACTGACCGCTGGCCGTGCTGTGGTCGAACCGCTCCACGACCGGCACCCGCGCCCAGTCCACGCCGACCGCCTCGAAACTGTCCGCGAGCGCGGAGAGTCGCGCGCGCTGCACGTGGAAGTGCGCCGTCCGCTGCCGCGCGACCGAGGCGAAGCCGTCGTTGCGGTCGCGCGCGAGCCGCATGCAGACAACGCCGATGTTGCGGTGCCCCAGACCGATGAGCCGCCCGGCCAGCTGCCCGATCGCCGCGTGATCGTCTATCCCGACCAGGTCCACGCCGTCCACCCGCGGCTGGTCGCACACCACGGTGGGCACCGGCCGGGACAGCACCGCGGCCAGGTGCGGGTCGTCGTCGGGCACCGAGTACACGACGAACCCGTCGACCCCGGCGCTGTGCACCGCGGTCACGTCCTCCCGCTCGGGGTTCACCGGAACGAGGTGCAGGCCCTGCCCCGCGCCCTCGCACGCGAGCGCCAGGCCCTCGAGGAAGCCCAGCGCCGCGGGGTCGCGGAACGCGTAGGACAGGTTCTCGGTGAGCAGCAACCCGACCGCCCCCGCCTTGCGCGTGCGCAGTGAGCGCGCGACCGGGTCCGGCCCGGGATAGCCCAGCCGGCGGGCCGTCTCCAGCACCCGCCTGCGTAGCTCGGGGGACAACTGGTCGGGCCGGTTGTAGGCGTTGGACACGGTGGTACGCGATACGCCGAGCTCTGCGGCCAGCGACGCCAGTGTCGCCGGCCGACGAGCATGCATAGGTCGCGCCATGTGCTGACCGTAACGGTTCAGAACGGTGAGCAGAAGTCCAACTGCTCACCGTGACTTCACCAGATAGATGGATCACGGTTCGCCCGGTCGCGGTAACGGACCTCCTGAGGACGTCGTATAGTCGGCGCAGCGTAGTCGAAAACGGTTTCCATTACCTATAGCGAGACATGCATGTGTTCGCGGAGGAGTGCCTGATGAGGCTGTCCCGTTCGATTCCCGTGCTGGCCTCGGTCGGCGCGCTGACGCTCGCGCTGGCCGGATGTGGAAATGACGCGAGCGGTGGCACGGGGGGAGCCGCCGCGGGCGGAAAGATCACCGTCATCGCGTCCACGAACGTGTGGGGCAGCGTCGCCCAGGCGGTGGGCGGGGACGCGGTGAGCGTCCGGTCGCTCATCAACGACGCGTCGAGCGACCCGCACGCGCACCCGGACAACCCGGAGGAAGCCACCGCGCTCGCCGGCGCCGACCTGGCCGTCTACAACGGCGGCGGCTACGACGACTTCTTCACCAAGCTGGTCCAGGCCACCGGCACCAAGGCCAGGCAGGTCGACGCGTTCAAGGTCTCCGGCTACGCCGAGGGTGAGAACGAGCACGTCTGGTACGACCCGCCGACCGTCAAGAAGGTGGCCGACAAGATCGCCGACGAGCTCGGCGCGATCGACGCCGCGAAGAAGGCCACGTTCGCCGACAACGCCGCGGCGTTGTCCGCCAAGGTCGACACCATCGCCGGCCAGGCCGCGCAGATCGGCAAGGACCACCCGGGCGCGAAGGTCGTGGCCACCGAGCCGGTCGCGCACTACCTGCTCAACGCGGCCGGCCTGACCGACGTGACGCCGCCGAAGTTCTCCGAGGCGATCGAGCAGGAGACCGACCCGTCGGTGGCCGTCGTCGCCGAGACCACCCAGCTGATCAGCGGCAAGCAGGTCGCGGTGCTGGTGAACAACGCGCAGACCGAGACCCCGATCACCAACTCGCTGTCCGACGCCGCGGCGAAGGCCGGCATACCGGTCGTGCAGGTGACGGAGACGCTGCCACAGGGCGTGACGGGCTACGTTGAGTGGATGACCAAGCAGTTGGACACGCTCGCCGGCGCGCTGTCGAAGTCATGACCGTCGACCGGGACTCGGCTCCCGACCTCTCCGTGCGACCCGCCGCCTCCGCCGCGGCGGTGTCCCTGCGCGGCGCCACGCTGGGGTACGGCAGCCGGGTGCTGTGGTCGAACCTGGACCTCGACGTCACGCCGGGGGAGTTCGTGGCCGTGCTCGGGCCGAACGGGTCGGGCAAGACGAGCCTGCTGCGCGTGCTGCTGGGCCTGCAGCCGCTGACCTCGGGCACCGCGCGGATCGCGGGCGCGCCACCCGGGCGGGGCAACCGCAAGATCGGCTACATCCCGCAGCAGCGCGCGATGGAGGAGAGCGTGACGCTGCGTGGCCGCGACCTCGTCGGCCTCGGCCTCGACGGTCACCGGTGGGGGGTCGGCCTGCGCGGCATGCGTGCGCGCCGGGCGAAGGTCGACGCGGCGCTGGACGCCGTCGGCGCGCACGACTTCGCCGCCGACCCGGTCGGCCGGCTCTCCGGTGGTGAGCAGCAGCGGTTGCGGGTGGCGCAGGCGCTGATCAGCGAGCCCGAGGTGCTGCTGTGCGACGAGCCGCTGCTGTCGCTGGACCTGGCCAACCAGCAGGTGGTGAGCTCGCTGATCGACGGGCGGCGGCGGTCGGCGAACACGGCCGTGCTGTTCGTCACGCACGAGATCAACCCGGTGCTGCCGCTGGTGGACCGGGTGCTGTACCTGGTGGACGGCCGGTTCCGGATCGGCCGGCCGGACGAGGTGATGACCGCGGCGACGTTGTCCGAGCTGTACCGCGCGAAGGTCGACGTCGTGCGGGTCGGCGGCCAGATCCACGTGGTCGGCGCGCAGAGCGGGCTGTGCGAGGACCAGCCGCACCACCTGCACGACGAGGAACCGGGTTGAGATGGACAAGCTGTTCGACTTCCAGCTGACCGCTGAGCTGCTGAGCTTCCCGTTCGTGCGCACGGCGTTGCTGGCGGCGGCCATCCTGGGGTTGCTGGCCGGGGTGCTGGGGCCGCTGATCGTGAGCCGCAACATGGCGTTCGCGGTGCACGGGACGAGCGAGCTGTCGTTCACTGGCGGCGCAGCGGCCCTGCTGCTCGGCATCAACGTCGGCCAGGGGGCGCTGGCCGGCGCGGTGGTCGCCGCGCTGGTGCTCGGCCTGCTGTCGCGGCGCAGCTCCGAGCACGACTCGGTGATCGGGGCGGTGCTGGCGTTCGGGCTCGGTGTCGGCGTGCTGCTGCTGTGGTTCTACCCGGGGCGGGCGTCGAACAAGTTCGGGCTCCTCGTGGGGCAGATCGTGAGCGTGGACTTCGCGTCGCTGGCGCTGCTCGGCGGGTGCGCGATCGCGGTCCTGCTGGTGCTGCTGGTGATCTACCGGCCGCTGCTGTTCGCGTCGGTGGACCCGGAGGTGGCGCGTGCGCGAGGCGTGCCGACCGGGCCGCTGTCGCTGGTGTTCGCGGTCCTCGTCGGGGTCGCGACGGCCCTCGGGGTGCAGACGGTCGGCGCGTTGCTGGTGCTGGCGCTGATGATCACACCGGCGGCCGCGGCCTGCCGGGTCACGGCCAACCCCTTGCGTGCCACCGTGTTGGCGATCGTGTTCGCTGAGGTCTCGGCCGTCGGCGGGATCCTGCTGTCGCTGGCGCCGGGCGCGCCGGTGAGCGCGTTCGTCACGGCGATCTCGTTCTGCATCTACCTCGTGTGCTGGGTGCTGAGCCTGGTGCGCGGCCGGGGCGGGCGGCGGCGCGGCGTGGCGACTAGTGCAGTAGCAGCAGTACCTGCAGTTCCCCGATGACCGCGCCGATCACCGCGCCGACCGCGATCAGCTTCCACTCGTCCTGCCGGAACGCGGGGCGCAGCAGGCCTTCGTACTCGATGCGGGTGAGCCGGCGCATGCGGGTGGCGATCGTGTCGCGGATGTCGAGGGCCTCGGTCGCGTAGTCCGTGGCGTGCTTGATCGTGTCGGGCAGGTAGCGCATGGCCCGGTCGGCGGCGGCGTGCTTCATCCGCTGGTACCGCTCGGCCCCGACGGCCACCGTGATGACAGGCCTGGCGGCGCCGGCCTGCTCGTCGATGGTCCGCAGCACCGTTTCGTGGATCATGCCGAGCAGCCGGTCGGCCCTTGGCCCGGTGAGGACGGCCGCGAGGATGTTGGGCACGGTCATCACCTCGCGGGCGACGATCTCCGCGTACTGCTTCGCCACCTCGTCCCGCCGGCGCTGGAACACGCCTTGCAGCCGCAGCGGCCCGATCCGCTTGGGGCGGCGGGGAAAGAAGACGAGCTTGATGGCGAGCCAGTCGGTGAACCACCCGATGGCCGCGCCGAACAGCGGCAGCACGAGCGGGTTCTTGGTGACCGCCCACACGACGGTCTGGACGAGCCCGAGCACGAGTCCGAAGTAGACCCCACAGCGGGCGATGAAGGCCATCTCGGGCTTGGAGATGTCCCGGATGAGCCTGATGAGCAGCGCCTTGTCCCGGGTGAGCGCGTCGACGGCGACCTGCCGGATGTCGAGGACGTCGTCGATGTTCTCCTGGATCTCGGCCATGATCCGCTTGACCATCAGCGGGGACCCGGCCTGCACCTGCTTGACGAGGACCTCCTGCGCGAGTGGTGGCAGCAGCTCCCAGAGCCCGGGCTGGTACTCCCGCATCACCTCCCGAGCCACCTCGTCGACGACGACGAGCAGCGGCCCCTCGATCTCCTTCGCCAGCCGCCCGGGATCCAGTCGCTGGAAGATCTCCTTGGTGTCGACGAGCCGCTCGGTGAGCAGGTCGGCGGAGACCCGGATCATCCGCTCGGAGTTCCGCGGCACGACCCCCTGCCACCCGAGCCACGGCTCCCTGAGTCCGACGAACCGCAGCGGCCGGAACATCATCTCGATGGCCGCCCGCTTGGTGAGATACCCGATGACAGCCGCGATCACCGGCATGGACAGGTAAACCTGCCAGTGCGCGAAGAAGTCGTCGGCCACGACCGGAAGCCCCTCGAGTTCGATGAGGCGAGCAGTATCGCGGACCGCCCCCCGCCCCGCACGTGCGCCGCGGTCAGAATTGGTAGTACAGGAACGGGCTGAATGTGCCCGCAGCCGTCAGGATGGTGGCGTAGAACAGGCCGGCCGTCATCACCGTCACCCGTAGGGCCGTCGCCGTTCGGGAGCGCGACGACTCCAGCATCGGGCCCGTCACCGGGTGGGCCGGCAGGAAGACGATGGCCAGCGCCAGCAGCAGGATCACCAGGCGCTGGTTCGTGAACGCCTCCGTCACCAGGTCCGTCGTCCCCGTGAAGTCCGGTAGCAGCATGTGGCCGATCATCGTCAGGGCCTGGGACATGTCCGTCGAACGGAAGAAGACCCAGCCCAGGATCACCAGGAGCATCGTCAGGGCGCGGCGCAGCACCACGTGGCCGGCGCGGGTCGGCGAGCGGTCGAGGTGGAAGCCGCGCTCGATGATCAGCAGGGCGCCGTGGTAGAGGCCCCACACCAGGAACGTCCAGTTCGCGCCGTGCCAGAAACCCGTCAGCACGAAGACGATGCACAGGTTGCGGTACGTCCGGGCGCTGCCGTGCCGGTTGCCGCCCAGCGGGATGTAGACGTAGTCGCGGAACCAGCGGGACAGCGACATGTGCCACCGCCGCCAGAACTCGGTCACGGTCACCGACGAGTACGGGCGCGCGAAGTTCTCCGGCAGCCGGAACCCCAGCATCCGGCCCAGCCCGATCGCCATGTCCGAGTACCCCGAGAAGTCGAAGTACAGCTGCAGCGTGTACGTCAGCGCCCCCACCCACGCCACCGCGAACGTCATCTCGCCGTTCGGCGTCGAGAAGCACGCGTCGGCGAGCGGGCTGAGCGAGTCGGCGATGATGACCTTCTTGCACAGCCCCAGCGCGAACCGCGGGAAGCCCGCCGCGATGTCGTCCAGCCGGTGCGTGCGCAGCTGCGGCAGCTGGTCCGCGATCTCCCGGTACCGCACGATCGGACCGGCGATGAGCTGCGGGAACATCGAGATGTAGGTGGCGTAGGACACCGGCTGGCGCAGCGCCGGGCGCTCACCGCGGTAGATGTCCACGACGTAGGAGATGTTGTGGAAGGTGTAGAACGAGATCCCGATCGGCAGCAGCAGGTGCACCACCGGGAAGTCCCCGCCGAACAGCCGCGCGAAGCCGTCCAGCTGCTGGGTGAGGAAGCCCGCGTACTTCCACACCACGAGCACCGCCACGTCGAACGCGATCACCGCGATCAGCAGGCCCCGCTTGCGCTTCTTGGCCAGCGCCCACTCGTCCGGCTCGAGTGCCTGCCCCGCCAGGTAGTTCACCACCATGCAGACGAGCAGCAGGATCACCGTCGGGCCCGCGCCGACCGTGTAGAAGATGAGGCTCGCCACGGCCACGATGCCGTTGCGCCAGGTGCGCGGGCACAACAGCACGAGTGCGAGCACGACGGGCGTGAAGATCCACAGGAACAACGGGCTGGCGAACGACATCCTCCGACCTCACCTCCCCGGGAAGGACGCCTGACCTTATCCGAGTCCTACGCACTCACCTGCCGGAACGCCGCAGCCGGGCAGCGTCGGAGAGGATGACCCTTCTCACCCGGATCGCCACGACCGAACCGAGGGCCGGCGGTGCCTGAACGCGGCGAACCGGGTCAGCCCCGGCGCCAGTCCCGCAGATGGGCCTCGTGCCGCTTGACCAGCTCCGCCACCCGGTAGGGCTGGAAGAGGTAGCCGAACGACAGCTCGCGGCACCCGGCGCACAGCGTCGCGCACGCCTGGCCGGCCGGGTTGTCCGAGAACCGGTACGCAAGGTCGGGGAACTCCGCGAGCACGACCCGCAGCCCCGACTCCGTCCCGCAACGCTCACACTTCTCGAGCAGCGGGCACGGCCCGGGATACACGACGTCCATGCCCACCCCCATCGTCTGCGGCCCAGCCTAGGACGCGCGACCCGGGACCGGTCCCGGGTCAGGTCCGCCCGGTGACGCGCCGCCGCCGGGCCACCTCGGCCAGCACCACGCCGGCCGCGACCGAGGCGTTCAGCGAGTCCACGCCCGCGGCCATCGGGATCGACACCGTCTCGTCGCAGGCCTCGCGGACCAGCCGGGACAGGCCGCGGCCCTCCGAGCCCACCACCACGACCAGCGGCGACGTCGCCAGCGACAGGTCGTCGACGGTGATGGAGCCGTCGGCGTCCAGGCCGACGATCATCATCCCGGCGTCGGCGTACGCGCGCAGCGTGCGGGTGAGGTTGGTGGCCAGGGCGACGGGGATCTTGGCCGCGGTGCCCGCCGACGTCCGCCACACCACCGCGGTCACCCCGGCGCTGCGCCGCTGCGGCACCAGCACCCCGTTGGCCCCGAACGCGGCCGCCGAGCGGATCACCGCACCCAGGTTCCGCGGGTCGGTCACCCCGTCCAGCGCCACCAGCAGCGGCGGCTCCGCGGACTCGGTCGCGGCGTCCAGCAGGTCGTCGGGGTGCGCGTACTCGAACGGCGGCATCTGCAGCGACAGGCCCTGGTGCAGCGCCCCACCCGTGAGCCGGTCGAGCTCGGGCTTGGCCACCTCCAGCACCGAGATCCCGCGGTCGGCCGCCAGCCGCACCGCCTCGGCCACCCGGTCGTCGGCGTCCACGCCGAGCTGCACGTACAGCGCCGTGGCCGGCACGTCCGCACGCAGGCACTCGACCACGGGGTTGCGCCCGGCCACCAGCTCGGCGGTCGGCTTGTCCTTCGACCGGCGCTGCGCGGACCTGGCCTGCGCGGTCGCCCGGCGCTGGGCGGGGTGACCCGGCCGGATCGTCGCGCGCGGCGTCGGGCCCTTGCCCTCCAGGCTCTTCGCGCGCTGGCCGCCGGAGCCGACGACCGCGCCCTTCTTCGTGCCGGACTTGCGGATCGCGCCCCGGCGCTTGGAGTTTCCAGCCACGTCAGCTGTCCTTAAATGTCCACTGTGGACCATCGGGGGTGTCCTCGATGGTGATGCCGGCGGCCAGCAACCGGTCCCGGATCGCGTCGGCGGCGGTGAAGTCCCGCGCCTTGCGTGCCTTCTGGCGCTCCTCGAGCAGCTCGCCGACCAGCGCGTCCAGCGCGGCCGCGACCGAGCTGTCCACTGTGGAC
Source organism: Actinophytocola sp. (assembly GCF_036402745.1). GTDB lineage: Bacteria > Actinomycetota > Actinomycetes > Mycobacteriales > Pseudonocardiaceae > Actinophytocola. The sequence continues at coordinate 18,868 of NZ_DASWSJ010000158.1, forward strand.
GACGAGGTCCAGGTCAGCGGGTCCAGGCCGAGCACCGCCAGCTGCGCGCGGACCGTCGCCGCCGCCTCGCGGGCGGCCGCGTCGTCGCCCGCGTCCAGCGCGGTGAAGCCGGCCCGTACGGTGGTGTGCACGGCGGCGAGCGCGGCCGGCGTGCCGAGGTCGTCGTCCATGGCCGCGGTGAACTCGGGACCGACCGAGCCGGGCTCGACCGAACCGGTGCGCGCGGCCACCTTCTGCACGAACGACTCGACCCGCTGGTAGGCGCGCACCGACTCCTCGAGCGCGGGCAGCGAGTACTCGATCGTCGACCGGTAGTGCGGCGCCACCAGGTAGTACCGCAGCTCCTGCGGCCGCACCTGGCGCACCATCTCCGGGATCGACACGACGTTGCCCAGCGACTTCGACATCTTCTCGCCGGCCATCCCGACGATCCCGTTGTGCATCCAGAACCGGGCGAACCCGTGCCCGGCCGCGCGGGACTGGGCCAGCTCGTTCTCATGATGCGGGAACACCAGGTCGAGCCCGCCGCCGTGGATGTCGAACTCGCCGCCCAGGTAGGTCAGCGCCATCGCCGAGCACTCCAGGTGCCAGCCCGGCCGCCCCGGCCCCCACGGCGTCGGCCACGACGGCTCACCCGGCCGCGCGCCCTTCCACAACGTGAAGTCGCGCGGGTCGCGCTTGCCCTCCGCGGCCGTCTCGCCCTGCTGGACCTCGTCGAGCTTCTGCCCCGACAGCGCCCCGTACTCGGCAAAAGAGCGCACCGCGAAGTACACGTCGCCGGCCGCCGCGTAGGCGTGGCCGCCGTCGATGAGCTGCTGGATCATCTCGGCCATCTGCGTGACGTGCCCGGTGGCGCGGGGCGCGATCGAGGCCGGCAGCACGCCGAGCGTGGTGTAGGCGTCGTCGAACTCGCGCTCGTACCTCGCCGACCACTCCCACCACGGCGTGTCGTGCTGGGCCGCCTTGGTCAGGATCTTGTCGTCCACGTCCGTGACGTTGCGCACGAGCGTGACCGCGTGTCCCTGGTGGGTGAGCCAGCGGCGCAGCACGTCGTAGTTCAGCGCGCCGCGCATGTGCCCGATGTGCGGCGGTCCTTGCGGCGTGGGCCCACACACGTAGATCGACGCCGTTGCGTGCCGCACGGGATGGAACTCCCGCACGCTCCGGCTCGCGGTGTCGAACAAATGTAAGCTCACGGGTCTTCTCTTCCTGTGGGAGGCAGGACTACGAGACTAGTCGCGCGGGACCAGACACGCGGTCGCGACCGCCGCGACGCCCTCGCCGCGGCCGGTGAGGCCCAGCCCGTCCGTGGTGGTGCCGGACACCGAGACCGGGCCGCCGAGCGCCGCCGAGAGGACCTGCTCGGCCTCCGCGCGCCGCTTGCTGATCTTCGGTGCGTTGCCGATGACCTGGACCGCGGCGTTGCCCAGCAGGTAGCCGGCCGCCTCGAACCGGGACCGCACCTCGGCGAGCAGCTCGACGCCGTGCGCGCCCGACCAGTGGGGATCGCCGGTGCCGAACACCGCGCCGAGGTCGCCGAGCCCGGCCGCGGACAGCAGCGCGTCGCAGAGCGCGTGCGCCGCGACGTCGCCGTCGGAGTGCCCCGCGCAGCCGTCGACGCCGTCCCAGCGCAGGCCGGCGATCCAGCACTCCCGGCCGGACTCCCGCGGGTGCACGTCGGTGCCGATCCCGACCCGGGGGGTCACGACCCGGCCCCGAGCAGCGCCTCGGCGACCGCGAGGTCGAAGGGTGTGCCGACCTTCATCGCGGCCGGGTGCCCGGGCACGGTCGACACCGGCACGCCGAGCCGCTCGGCGTCGTCGATCCCGTCGGCCGCGGCCAGCACGTCCACGGTGAAGCCTTGGGGCGTCTGCACGGACCGCAGCTGGGCACGGCTGACCGTCTCGGTGATGATCTCGTCCGCGTCGACGCGCTTGACGGTGTCCGCGACCGGCAGCACCGGCACGACCGCGGGTGCGCCGCCGGCCACCGCGGCCACGACCGCCCGGACCAGCTCCGGCGGGCTGAACGCCCGCGTGACGTCGTGGACCAGCACGACGGAGAGGTCGGGCGACTCGGCCAGCGCGGCCTTCAGCGCCAGGCGCACCGACTCGCCGCGGTCGGCCCCGCCGGGCACCACGAGCGCGTCGGCGTTCGCGTCGGCGAGGGCCGCGCGCACGATGTCCACATGCGACACAGGCGCCGCAACGACGACGCGCCGCACGCAACCCGCGTTGAGCAGGCCGCGTACGGCGTGTACGACGAGCGGAACCCCGCGGACTCGGACGAGCGCCTCAGGGTCGCGGTTACCAAAGCGCTCACCTAGCCCCGTTGCGGGGACGAGCGCGACGGCTTCCGCGTCGATTCTGTTGTTGCTCAGGGCCGGCTAGACCGACGCCGTGGCGAGGACCTCATCGAGGATCACCTCGGCCTTGCCCTCATCCGTGCCCTCGGCCAGCGCCAACTCGCTGACGAGGATCTGCCTGGCCTTTGCGAGCATGCGCTTCTCGCCGGCGGACAATCCGCGATCCTTCTCGCGCCGCCAGAGGTCGCGCACCACTTCGGCCACCTTGTTCACGTCGCCAGAGGCGAGCTTCTCGAGATTGGCCTTGTACCGCCGGGACCAGTTGGTCGGCTCCTCGGTGTGAGGAGCACGCAAGACATCGAAGACACGATTGAGACCCTCTTGGCCGACGACATCCCGAACACCGACGATCTCGGCGTTGTCCGCGGGAACGCGTACGGTGAGGTCACCCTGCGCGACCTTGAGGACGAGGTACTTCTTCTCCTCGCCCTTGATCACGCGGGTCTCGATTGCTTCGATGAGTGCGGCACCGTGGTGCGGGTAGACGACGGTCTCTCCGACCTTGAAAACCATGTGTCCTCTGCCCCTTTCGCTGACTCCATGTTAACACGAGCCGGGGTGGGCGTGTATCGGACCCACGATCCGTAACCGCAGGTCAGCGGCTACGTGATGAGGCGGCATGGGGTTGACAAATCCGCTCGAGGCGTGCTCGAGGATCCGTGACGTAATTCCGATCACCGGCGCCACCCATCCACAGTGGACGAGAAATCGCGAAGTCGGTTGGCGTGCCAGGCAGACCACTCGATCGTGGTGTCGGCCGGCACCGCTACCCTTCGGCGTGAGTTGGCCTGCCCGAGGAAGGACCGCGATGGTGAGCGCTCTGCGCAAGATCGTGCCGGCGGTGGCCGTTGGCTTCGTCGCGCTGCTCGGCATCGCCGGGTGCAGCGCTGGGCAGGTCACCCAGACGGACAACATCGAGCCCGCCGTGAACGGCAACATGGCCGACGTCGGTGACATCGCGCTGCGCGACGTCGTGCTCGCCTACCCGAAGTCGGGCACGTACAAGAAGGGCGACCAGGCGCCGCTGGTCCTCACCATCGTCAACACCGGCGGCACCGACGACGAGCTCGTGTCCGTGTCGAGCCCGGCGGCCAGGTCCGTCCAGCTGATCGGCAGCACCAAGCTGCCGGCTCACAGCCGCCTGCTGGTCGTCGTGCCGGAGCAGCCGACGGCGTCGTCCTCGGCGGCGGTCACCACCACCGAGAGCTCCGCGCCGGGCACCACCACGAGCCCGCCGGAGACCTCGGGCAGCGGGGCGGCCTCCTCGTCCTCGTCGGCGCCCGGGACCACGGTCACGCCCACCAGCGAGGTCCAGACCCAGGTCGGCCGGATGAGCATCGTCCTCACCGATCTGGTGGCGGACCTGGATCCCGGCAAGAACGTCCCGGTCACGTTCGTCTTCGCCAACGCCGGCTCGGTCACCATCCAGGTGCCGATCGACACGCCGGACACCCCCCGGTCCGACCCCGCGACCACCGAGGCCGAGAGTCACTGACCTGCCCCCGGGCGGTCGTCCCGGAATTGTCGGTGCCCCCCTCTAAGTTCGTCCCGTGGCCAAGAACACGCGATCCAGCAAGCCCGGTTACCGCTGCGCCGAGTGCGGCAACGAGTCCGCCAAGTGGTTCGGCCGGTGTCAGGAATGCCAGGCCTGGGGCACGTTAGAGGAGATCGGCGTGCCCACCAGGGCAGTGCTGGCCAAGATCGCGGCCGGCGTGCCCAGCTCTCCCGCGCGCCCCATCGCCGAGGTCGACGTCGAGGCCGCGCGCGCCCGGCAGACGGGGGTGTCGGAGCTCGACCGGGTGTTGGGTGGCGGCCTGGTGCCCGGTGCGGTGGTGCTGCTGGCCGGCGAGCCGGGTGTGGGCAAGTCCACACTCCTGCTGGAGGTGGCCTTCCGCTGGGCGGCCCGCGACGGCGCCGCCGGCCCGTCCCTCTATGTGACCGGCGAGGAGTCGGCGGGTCAGGTGCGGCTGCGTGCCGAGCGCACCGGCAACGTTCACGGGTCGATGTACCTGGCGGCAGAGAGCGACATCTCGGCGGTCTTCGGCCATGTGGACGCGGTCAAGCCAGGCCTGCTCGTCATCGACTCGGTCCAGACCCTGGGCTCCCCGGAGATCGACGGCACCCCCGGCGGCGTCACCCAGGTCCGCGCGGTCACGGCCGCACTGGTGGCGCTGGCCAAGGAACGCGACCTGCCGGTCATCCTGGTCGGCCACGTGACGAAGGACGGCTCGATCGCCGGTCCGCGCGTGCTGGAACACCTGGTAGACGTCGTCCTCCACTTCGAGGGCGATCGGCATACGTCGCTGCGCATGGTGCGCGGCGTGAAGAACCGCTTCGGCCCCGCGGACGAGGTCGGCTGCTTCGAACTGGTCGACGACGGCATCCTGGGCGTTCCCGACCCGTCGGGCCTGTTCCTCAACCGCCGTGAGACGGGTGTCGCCGGCACGGCCGTCACCGTTGCGGTGGAAGGAAAGCGGCCGCTGCTGGGCGAGGTGCAGGCGCTGGTGTCGAAGTCGGCCCTGCCGTCGCCGAGGCGGGCGGTGAGCGGCCTGGACTCGGCCCGGGTGGCGATGGCGCTGGCCGTGCTGGAGCGCCGCGGGGGGATCCGCCTGTCGGAGTACGACGTCTTCACGGCGACGGTGGGCGGGATGCGCATCAACGAGCCGGCGGCGGATCTGGCCCTGGTACTGGCGGTCGCGTCGGCGGCGAAGGACATTCCGTTGCCGCC
>NZ_DASWSJ010000159.1:0-6219 GCF_036402745.1 Actinophytocola sp.
TAGATCATCGTGCGAAGTCCCGCGCCGACCACCGGAACCTCAGGGGACCGTGACGACACCCAACCACCACCCACCCCGATACCCACACCATTCGCCGGAACGCAACGCACACTTTAAATCCCGGGGAGGCGGACTAGTCGAACTTGGCGAGGCCGTCGGCCGACTCCGTGCGGGCGACCAGGTCGAGGCCGTCGCCGCCGAGGCGGAGCAGGGTCAGCGCCCGGTACAGCGTCGGCGACGCGTTGACCAGGCGCAGCCGCTCGGCGCGGTCGCGGAGCACGTCGACGGCGGTCTCGAAGGCCCGGCTGCCCGCCGCGGACAGGATGGTGACCTCGGCCAGGTCGGCGGTGGTGACGCCGTCGGCCACCGCGGCCGTCAGCACGGCGCCGAACCGGCCGGCGTTGTCGGCGTCGATCTCGCCGCGCACCAGCAGCCTGCCCTCGGCGCAGCGCGCGGACCAGAGGATGTCGTCGACGCTGCGGTAGTGCACGCCGGCCACCGCATCGAGCAGTTCCGGGTGCTCGACCCGCACGTCGTAGCAGCACAGCACGCGGACGCCGGGCTCGGACGTGAGCCACTCGAGGTCCCGCTCGTGCGCGAGCCGCTCCACCGGGTCGGGCGTGAGCAGCCGCGGGGCCAGGTCGTCCGCGGTGAGCAGGACACCGGGATAGCCGTCCGCGCGGGCCCGGGCGATGAGGTCGATGTGCAGGTCGCGCAGCCGCTCGTGCCGCCCGTCGGTCTCCTCGTGGCACTGGTGCGCGTCGACCAGCTCCAGCTGTCCGGTGTCGAGCGCGGTCCCGGCCACCGGGCCGAGCCCGGCGAGCATCGCGTCGTCGACGGCCCGGTGCAGCACCTTGTCGCCCCGGGACAGCGCGTCTGCCATCCATGCGACGGTCTGACTCCGCTGCCACGCGTTCGACTGGTGAATCACCATCGAATGACGGGTGGGCAGCAACACGTCCATATGGCAGACGGTACCCGGCTGCCCTGAGCGCTCACGCGTGGTCGGCCGACCGTTAGCTCGCCGTGTCCAACGGGCCGTCGGAACCGGCCGGATCCTCGGTGTCCATGATGAGGATGCAGCCCTGGATCGTGTTCGACGGGCTGCGCAGCGAGCCGCACCGGACGTGCAGGGAGATCCGCCGGCCGCGCCGGTTGACCGCCTTCACCCGCACCGTCGTGTCGAAGTCCTCGTCCTGCAGCGCGCTGCGCACGGCCGGCGCCAGCTCCGCCATCGGCAGGCCGATGTCGAGGTTGAGCAGGTGCTGCCCGGCGGCCTCGTCCCGGCGCAGGCCCCAGAGCTCCTCCGCGCCCCGGTTCCACGCGAGTATCCGCATCTCGTTGTCGACCACCGCGAGCCCGGACCGGATGGAGGTCAGGATCGACTCCAGGAAGTCGTTCACCCGGTCCAGCTCGAGGCTCCGCACGCGCAGCTCGTCGTTGATGGCCTGCAGCTCGTCGTTGGTGGACTGGAGCTCCTCGTTCATCGTCTCGAGCTCCTCGTTGGTGGACTGGAGCTCCTCGTTGGTCGTCTCCAGTTCCTCCACAGTGGACTGGAGTTCCTCGTTGGTGGTCTCCAGCTCCTCGTTGGTCGACTGGAGCTCCTCGTAGGCGGACTCGAGCTGGCGGTTGGCGTGCGCCAGCTCGTCGAGCAGCGCCCGGGCCGCGGTGACGTCGTGGAACACGATCGACACGCCGAGCAGCCCGCTCTCCCCGTCGACGAACGGGTTCACGTGGATCTCCAGCCACGCGACGTCGCCGGTGCCGCGCTGCCACTCGACGTCCTTGATCCGGATCGCGCGGCGCTCGACCTTGGCCTGGTCCACGTAGCCGCGCAGCTCCACCGGCCGGTAGGACACCTCGAGGTCGCGCAGCGGCCGGCCGACGTCGCGCGGCGAGAGGCCGAAGACGAGCTCCGCCTGCTGGTTGACGAGCGCGACGATGTCGTCCGCGGTGACCACGACCTGCGCGACCGGGCTCGCCGAGAACGCGAACTCGCGCAGGTGGTCGAGGCTGCCGACCTCGCCGTGCCGCTCGCTCGACGCGGCCTGCGCGCCGACGCTGCCGAGGCCCGCGGGGCCCACGACGGTCTTGCGGAACAGCCGCCGCTTCAGGTCGATCGGCTCGAAGATCATGGCGTGCGACAGCAACATCTCGGCCTTGCCGAGGAACAGCAGTCCCCGCGGGGCGAGCGCGAAGTGCAGCCGGCCGAGGATCTTGGTCTGCGTCTCGGCGTTGAAGTACATCAGCGTGTTGCGGCACACCAGCAGGTCGATCCGGGAGATCGGCGCGTCCTGCACCAGGTCGTTACGGCCGAAGATCACCGACCGGCGCAGGTCCTTGCGGAAGACGTACTGGTTGCCCGCCCGCTCGAAGTACTGCCCGACGAGCTCCGGCGGCACGTTCTCGACCGCGGCCTCCGGGTAGATGGCCTGCCGGGCCTGGACGAGTGCCTCCTCGTCGACGTCGGTGGCGTAGATCTTGACCCGCTGCCGGAACCGCTCGACGCCCATCGCCTCTGCGAACACCATCGCGAGCGAGTAGGCCTCCTCGCCGGAGGCGCAGCCCGCGCTCCAGATCCGCACCGGGTCCTCGGGCGAGCGCTCGGCGAGCAGCGACGGCACGATCTCGTCCCGCAGGTACTCCCACGCCTCCTGGTCCCGGAAGAAGCTCGTGACGTTGATCAGGATCGTGTTGAACAACGCGTCGAACTCGTCGGAGCTGACCTGGAGCTGGTCGATGTACTCGGCGTAGTCGTGGATGCCGACCTGGGCCATCCGCCGGCCCACCCGCCGGGCCAGGCTCGTTCGCTTGTAGCCGGTGAAGTCGAACCCGCGGGTCTCTTTCAGGTAGGTCAGGACGGCTTCGAAATCCCCGCTGGGGTCGCCGGACGTGGTCACCAGGGCACCCTATTCGCTCCTACGCCTTGAGCACGGCCCAGACGACCTTGCCGCCCGAGGGTGTCGGCGAGCAGCCCCACACGCGGGACAGCTCGGACACGAGCACGAGACCGCGGTGACACAGCGTTTCCGCCTCCGGCTCGATCAGCCGCGCCGGCGCCGGGTCGTCGTCGTACACGGCCACGGTCAGCAGGCCCCGGCGTAGCTCCAGCCGCAGCGACGGCGCACAGTACGTGTGCAGCAAGGTGTTCTCGACGAGCTCGTTCGCGATGATCATCGCGTCCTGGACGCGCATCGCGACCGGCCACTGCCGGCACACGTCGAGCACGAACCGCCGGGCGATCGCCGCGCTCGCGAGGCTGTTCGGCAGCTTGCGCCGGGCGATCCGGCGGACCGCGGGCGCGTCGACCGCCGCGACCGCGGCCAGCACCGACGGGTGGATGGGGACGAACCGGGCCAGCCGGTAACCGTCGAGCAGCGCCCGCTGCCCGGGCCGCTCGACGGCGAGGAGCAGCGGCACGCCGGGCCAGTCCGCGAGCTGGTCGGAGACCGAGGAGAACAACGCGAGCGCGGCACGGTCGGGCACCGCGAGCCCGTCGAGGTCCACGATCACCGCGCGGGGCTCGTTCGTGGCCGCCTTGACCAGCAGCGTGCGCAGTTGGCCGTAGGACGCCGCGTCGAGCACGCCGGTAGGCGCGAGCACGGCCGCGCCAGCGACCTCGCGGAGGTCGACGCGTAAGGCGGCGGAGGGCACGGCTATCTCAGCTCGTCCGGTTCGCTGCGTCCCGCGACGTTCAGCGGTGCCCGCAGCAGCGCCGCCGCGTCCAGCGCTTCCTCGGCGGTGAGGTCGTAGCGGCCGGCGAGGCCGGTGCTGCCGCGTTGCCTGGCGTTGTCGGCCATCCGTTGGCTGAGCGCGGCTTTCTCGGCGAGGGTGCGAATGGCCGCCCAGAGCGCGCGCTCCCACGCCGAGCCTTGAGCGTCGAGCAGTGCCTCGGCGGTCCACGCGTGGCCGACGCGGCAGCGGTAGCGGCTGCCGGGCGTGATCTCGACGAGCACGCCGTCACAGTCCGGGCAGCTGAACCCGGACATGCGGCCGAGCTGCTCCGGATCGCGCCCGACCTGTGCCGACGAGTCCGTGGTGGCGATGTTGTTCTCCAATCGCATCAGTCTGGACGGTGCCGGGGCACCGTCGAGTTCAACCTCCTCGCGGCAGAGCTTGTCGAGAACGGCACCCATGGCGTCGACCGTCAGGACGTGGTCGACCTCCAGGGCTTCCATCGCGTGCCGGGGCATCCCCGAGTAGAGCGCCTCGGCCGGGTCCTGCACGATCACCCGCCCGCCGCGGCTGGCGATCGACACGAGGCCGGCCACCCCGTCGTCGAGCACGCCGGACAGCAGCACCCCGGTCACCCGGGGACCGCCGACGATCGCGGCGGAGCGGAACAAGCTGTCGATGGCCGGGCGCCTGCCGTTCTCGGTCGGCCCATGGGAAAGCGCCACGCGCTCGCCCGCCACGAGAAGGTGATGACCGGGCGGGGCGACGTAGATCGTGCTGTAGTCCAGGGTCATGCCGTCGGTGGCGCTGTGCGCGGGCAGCACACCGGCGCGGCTGAGGATTGCCGGCAGCGCACTGGTTCCGCCCGCTGGCAGGTGAAGAACGACGAGAACACTGGCCGCGAGGTCGGCCGGCAGCCCGGCGACGAAGCCGCCGAGGGCCTCCACCCCGCCCGCGGACGCACCCACCACGATGAGGTCACGCGTATGCCGAGTCATCGATGTGTCCTCGGATCGTCGTGAAAGTGCTCTGTGCAGGTCACGCTACGCCTCCTGGCCGCCCCCGCGGTCTGTTGGCTACCCATTCGGCCCTGCGGGAAACCTTTCGGTTAGCGGGGTGGCGGGCCGGGTAGGCCGATCAAGGTCTATCCGAAAGCGAGGTGCTTCGTGCTGCACATCACCCCCGAAGCCGGGCTGGCGATCAACCGGCTGGTCCGCGGTCAGGGCGCCGCAGGCCTCAGGGTCGAGGCGAGGTTCGGCAAACCCGACTTCGCGGTCTCGATAGCCGCGATGGCCGACGAGACCGACCTGGTGGTGACCGAGGAGACGACGGGCGCCCGCGTGATGCTGGACTCCCTGACCGCCGACTACGTCGACGACAAGACCCTGGACGTGGACGACACCGTCGAGGGCACCGCCCGCTTCCAACTCGCAACCCAAGGCACCACTTGACACACATGTTGATACAAAAGTGTGGCTCAGTAGGACCCGCTACCCCAACTGTGTGAGGCAGTTGTCCAGGCGGCATACTGGCGTTCCGCACGGAGACCCCGGCGACAACTGAACACCAAGCCCGCCGGTCCAGCCCTTGTGGAGAGTCCGTATGTTCCGGAAGATCGTCAAGATCCTAGCCGTGGCAATCCTTGGCGTTGCCCTGCTGGCGTTGGCGGCCGCGCCCGCCGGCGCCGAAACGCTGGGCACGTACACGGTGGCCTGGATTCCGTTTCACTGATCGTCCCCGCGTGGCGCCGCGCGGGGGGCGAACGTCGCCAGGTAGGCGACCAGCTCGGTCCGGGGCATGCCGAAGATGAAGGCCATCTCCCGCACGGCGGGCGGCTCGAGCCACGCTATGTTCTTTCCCTCCGGTTCCTCCAGCTTCAGCCGGGCCCAGGTCCGGACCTGGTCGAAGGAATCGGCGTCGTCGTACATCAGCGCGGGCAGGTCGATCAGCAGTGTGAGTGTGTAGAGCTCGGCTTTTGCGCGCTGCAGCGAAAGACTCAGAATGTCGGGCGCGGCGACGCCCAATGCCCGGCAGATTTCTATCAGGCGGATCACGGTGCATTGTCTGGCGCCGGATTCGTAGGTCGCCAACGTTTGTGGATGGATTTTCGAAGGCATTCGATCGATCAGCTCGGCTCTTGTCAAACCGAGGGCATCTCTCGCCCGGCGGAGTTCTTCGCCGAGAAGTCTGGTTATCGCGTCGTCGGTCACGCCGGTCAACGCGGTGTCCATCGAGGGCCCCTCCCTCTCGAGTGACCAGCCGCTCGCCGGTCCTGTACACCCGCAGGGGTGACGGGGCCCAGGTGCCCTGCTTACGCGGACAGGACAGGGCAATTTCCCGGCCCCGTCGCCGCTATTTGTGTTACTCGCGGTAGCCGGCGATATCAAGGTGCATTCGGGCGAAGCGACGTGCCGGGTGCGGCGCTCCCGGGGGTTGCCGGGGGCCGGACATAGACTGCGGGCTCAGCTGACGAGCGAGCCGAGGAGCGTCTGTGGCCGAGCCGAGTCCGTCGCCCAACGGGGCGGTGACCCTCGCGGGGCAGGT
>NZ_DASWSJ010000160.1:0-2340 GCF_036402745.1 Actinophytocola sp.
CGCTGCCTCGCCCCGCGCCGCCGGAGAGCTGGGGCGATCATTGTGTGGCATTTCGTGTTGCTCATCGCGTGTGCGGTGGTCATTTATCTGGCGTGTGAGTGGTTCGTCAACGCGGTCGAGTGGCTCGGCCTGCGGCTCAACGTGGGCAAGACCGCGGTCGGGACGATCCTGGCCGCGTTCGGCACCGCGTTGCCGGAATCGGTCGTGACCCTGGTCGCGGTGACCACCGGCGCGACCGCCGAGGCCAAGGACATCGGTGTCGGTGCCGCGATGGGTGGCCCGCTGGCCCTGGGCACGGTGGCCTATGGCGTCACCGGCGCCATGTTGGTGTTCCAGCGCCGCAAGAAGCGAGCGATGGCGCTGGCCGCGGCCGGCGCCGGTTCTGCCGACCAGTCGCCAGTGTCCGAGCTGTTGTGCAGCGACGAGGAGACGGCCCGGTTGGCCAAGGACCAGCAGTGGTTCCTGGCGATCTTCGTGGTCAAGGTCGCACTGGGTCTGGTCGCGTTCGCGTTCAAACCGGTCCTCGGGCTGTTGTTCTTCGCCGCCTACGCGGTGTACTTCTGGCGCGAGATGCGCGGCGGCCCCGACACCAACGAGGCCGGGGAACGCGACCAAGGCGAAGACCTGGCGCCGTTGAAGCTGCAGCCCAGGACAAAGTCACCGGCGACCTGGGCGGTGGTCGCGCAGACGCTGGCCGCGCTGGGAGTCATCTTCGTCGCGTCGCAGCTGTTCGTGAAACAACTCCAGGCGGTGGGGCCGATGATCGGGCTGTCGTCGGCGGTGACGGCGCTGTTGCTGGCGCCGATCGCGACCGAGCTGCCCGAGATCATGAACGCGATCATCTGGGTCCGACAAGGCAAGACCGAGCTCGCGCTGGCGAACATCTCCGGCGCCATGATGATCCAGGCCACCGTTCCCAGCGGCCTGGGCCTGCTGTTCACCACCTGGCACTTCACCGGCGCCCTGCTGTGGTCCGGCCTAGTCACCATGGCCGCCATCGTCTACCTACTCACGACCATGAGAGCAGGCAAGCTCAGCGCCGCCCGACTCAGCATCGCCGCCGCGTTCTACCTGGCATTCGCCATCGGCCTCGTCCCGCTGATCAACTAGCCGCTTCACCCGCCCGGGCCGCTATCTGTCGGCTCTCGAGACGCCTATGTCGCCGGGGGCCAATCGGGCGGGTCCTTGTCTGTTCGATCCCGCCCGGATCGCCCGCTTGAGCATCGGAGGTCCCTTGGATGGAGTTCTTCTCTCCTGGGCGGTTGTCGCTGTTGTTGCTCGTTCCGATCATGCTCGCGGTCTAGGGAAGCCAAGCGTCACATCGACGCCGTCGACGCCCCCACGTGATGGATCATCGTCGAGCAAATCTTCGACCACATCGCCCCCCGACGGCACCCTCGCACCCGACCCCCAACCCACAGTCCACTAAGGCCGGCCCGGTGAACGGCGCGAAGCACCCCGCCCGGGTCGCGGCGCGGGTCAACGACTCGGTCCAGGTAGGCGACGGCAGTGTCACGGTGACCCTGCCCATCTCCTGGACCGTGCTGAGCCTGTCGACTCGTGTCTAGACCAGCTCAGTGGTGACCTGCGGGGTCATCGGAGGACTTGCCTGATCCGGAGCTGCCTGAGCCGCGACCGCTCTTGCCGGAGCCGGACTTGCGGAGGCCGCCTTTGTCGTCGCCGGGCTCGGTCGTTTGGCGGGAGCGGCCGGGACCGGTGGACGTCGGCGAACCGGAAGAATCGTCGCGGCGGCCGCCCTTGTCGTCGCCGGGCTCGGTCGTTTGGCGGGAGCGGCCGGGACCGGTGAACGTCGGCGAACCGGAGGGATCGTCGCGGCGGCCGCCGTGGTCGTCCGGGGTGCTGCTCGGGGTAATGTTCGCGGCCTGGCGCTGGACGGTCGCTGGCGGCGGGAACCAGAGCGGCGCGGGCGACTGGCCCGGCGTACCGGGGTCAAAGGCCGACCAGACGGCAGTGCCTCCGGCTACCAGGCCGGCGGCCGCCGCCAGGGCGATCATGCCAGTGCCTGCCCAGGCGAAGTACCGGGCGGGGCTGCGACGGGCGGACTCTGCGCCGGCGCCTCGCGCCTGCAGCACGATCGGTCGACGACGGGTGTCCTCTGCCTGCTGTTCTGCTTCCATGCTCCGATGGTGGCCCGGGGACGTGGGCAATAGCCATCGATCGTTGGTACTAGGACCCATGGTCCGGGCGGCGCTGGCGCTGTGCCCAGAGGGCGGCCTGGGTACGGTCGGTGACGCCGAGCCGCTGGTAGATGTTGGTCAGGTGCGACTTGACCGTGCGGTCGCTGATGCCGAGGCGGCGCGCGATCGTCTTGTTCTGCAG
>NZ_DASWSJ010000161.1:0-68597 GCF_036402745.1 Actinophytocola sp.
CGGGGGCGGCGCGTTCTACCCGTTGTTCGCGAGCCTGGTGCGGGAGTTCTTCGGGGACCAGAGTGCTGGGGCCCGGCAGACCCACGCCGCCGTCTACAGCGCCAAGGCGTTCGGTGGCGTGTTGGGGGTGGGGCTCGCCGCTCTGGTGGTGCCGTCCTGGGGGTATCCGGCGGTGTTCATGTTGGCCTGTGTGCTGGCCGTCGCCTCGGGGGCGCTGTGCCTGAAGCTTCGCCAGCCCGGCCGCTTCCTGCCGGGGCTGCCGCCACAGCGGGTGGCTTCCGGCTAGTCCGCCTCCCCGGGATTTAAAATGTCCGTTGCGTCCCGGCGAATAGTGCGGGTATCGAGGTGGGTGGTGGCTGGGTGCCGTCACGGTCCCCTGAGGTTCCGGTGGTCGGCGCAGGACTTCACCCGATGATCTACGAGACAGGCCTTAGCAATAACCTAGGGCAGCAAGTCCGTCAAGTTCGGGTCTCCTGGGAGGATTCCCTCCTTCTTCCCCAGGCTCGCGATGGTCTTCAGCGACTCCTGGTTCACCTCCGCCGGCCACTTCGGCAACGTCAGCTTCGGGATCAGCTCCGGGCCGATCTTCGTGTACGTCGGCAGGACGTTCCGCACCTCGTCCGGGTGGGCGTCCGCGTACGACAGGGACTCGTTCATCGCCGCCGTGAAGCGTTTCACCAGGTCCGGGTTCTCGCCCAGCAGCTGCTTCGACGTGAAGTACATGGCCACGCACAGGTCCGGCGCGATGTCCACGTAGCTCGACGCGATCGCCTTTCCTCCTTGGGACAGCACGATCTGCTGGAACGGCTCCACCACGAACACCGCGTCCGCGCGACCGTCGGCCAACGCCGCCGGCATCTCGGGGAAGCCCAGCTTCACGAACTCGATCGACGACGGGTCGACGCCCGCCTTCAGCGCCGAGGCCCGGACGGCCAGCTCCACCACGTTCTTGAACGTGTTGACCGCGACCTTCTTGCCCTTGAGGTCCGCGACCGTCTTGATTGGACTGCCGGACGCGACCATCAGGGCGCCGAAGTCCTTGCCGTCGACTCCCGTGGAGTTCGTGCCGTTGGTGACCGCCTTCACCGGGAGGCCCTGCTCCTGGGCCAACAGCAGCGTCACGACATTGCTGAACCCGAACTGCTGGTTCCCGCTCATCACCGACGGCACCGTCTCCGTTCCACCCTCGGCCGGCTGGAGCGTCAGGTTGATGTCGCGGGACGTGAAGAAGCCCTTCTCCTTGCCCAGATAGATGGGCGCCACGTCGAGGATCGAGATCAGGCCGACCTTGACGTCGTCGGGCTTGCCGGGTGTCGAACCGCCGGAGTCGGAGCTCGCGCCGCAGCCCGCGGCGAACAGGGCCGAAAGACATAACAGGGCAGCGAAGCGTCGTCGCATCACCGGACTCCTCGGTCGGGCGTTCGTATAGCGAACAGAAATTCTCTTTTCGAACGTAGTGGTGACGCACTGTAGCGTCAACACCCCGGGCGCACGCAGCACCGTTTCGTTCAGTGAAATGCCCGCCTTGGCGCTTGATCGGCACCGCCCGCAGCATTCTCCGTGTGACCAGCAGCCGCGGCCGCATCGTTGCCGGCCGGATCTTCCGGGTCGACGAGTTCGGCGTCATCGCCGCCCTGGTCGTCCTGGTGCTGGTCATCGGCGCCTTCCAGCCGGCCTTCCTGCATATGGCACAGCTGATCGACGTCGTCGAGCAGGCGGCGTTCGTCGGGATTCTCGCCTGTGGCATGACCTACCTCCTCGCCATGCGCGAGCTCGACCTGTCCGTCGGCTCGGTCTACGCGCTGGCGATCATCGGGGCGGCGACGCTCATCCAGTCCGGTGTGGACCCCTGGCTCGGGGCCGTCGCCGGGGTGGCGCTCGGCTGCTTCCTCGGCGTGGTCAACGGGATCATCTGCGAGGCCATCAAGATCCCGTCGATCATCACCACGCTGGGCACGCTGTCCCTCTACCGCGGGCTCGCCCTCGCCATCAGCGACGGCAAGAACGTCGCCGACCTGCCGCGCACGCACTCCTTCTTCAGGATCGTCGGCGGCGAGGTCCTCGGCGTGCCGGTGCCCGTGTGGGTGCTGCTGGCCACCGCCCTCGTGCTCACCATCGTGTTGCGCGGCACCAGGTTCGGCACGACCGTGCGCTCGATCGGCTCCAACCCGGAGGCCGCCCGGTTCTCCGGCATCTCGCTGCCGCGCACCCGCATCCAGGTGCTCGCCCTCTCCGGCGCGCTCGCCGGCCTGAGTGGCATGCTCACGCTCGCGTTCTTCGCCTCCGGCGACCCGACGATCGGCTCGGGCTACGAGCTGCAGGCCATCGCCGCCGCGATCATCGGGGGCACGCCGCTGCGGGGCGGCTCGGGCACGGTGTGGGGCTCGGTGCTCGGCGCGGTCATCCTCGGCACCGTCGCGAGTGGACTCGTCTACTTCGGGGTGCCGATCAACTGGAACCTGTTCGCCACCGGCGTGGTGATCCTCCTCGCGGTGGCGCTGGACAGCCTGCTGCGCCGCCGGCGTGCCGCGACCACCGACTTCCTGCTGTGAAACAAGGAGACAACCGTGTCGACATCGAGGTCCACGCGAGGCCTGGCGATCGCGGCCACCACGTTACTGCTCGCCGGCTGCGGCGCCACGTCCGGCGGGTCCGGGGGCACGAAGCTGGGCTTCGCCGTGGCCACCACCAGCGAGGACTTCGCCCAGCAGATGGCCGACGGCGGCGAGTACGCCGCGGCCAAGTTCGACGGGGTCGAGCTCCAGGTCAGCGGCCCGCCGGGGGTGGACGGTCCGGCCGAGGTCAAGCTTCTCCAGGACCTCGGCCGGACCGCCGTCGACGGGATCGCCGTGGAGAACCTGGCACCGGACCTGTTCGTGCGGCCCATGTCCGACCTCGTCCGGCAGGAGCGGCGACTGGTCGCCGTGGACACCGTGCCGCTCGACGGCAGCGACGTCACCACCTACGTCGGCAACGACAACGTGGCCATCGGCCGCATGCTCGCCGAGGAGGCGATCCGGCTGCTCGGCCCGGACGCCGGCGGCACGGTCGTCGTCGGCACCACGGTGCCCGGCGTCCCGGTGCTCGACCAGCGGGCCGACGGCATCAAGCAGGCGTTCGCGGCCAAGCTCCCCAACGTGCGGGTGCTCGGCCCCTTCGAGACCAAGATCGAGCCGACGCTCAACTTCGGCATCTGGAACGGCCTGGTCAAGGCCAACCCGCGGGCGCTGGCCTTCCTCGGCACCGGCGACCAGGACAGCTACAACCTCGCCAAGATCAAGCAGGAGAACAACGGGAAGTACCTCACCGCCGGCTTCGACCTCAACGCCGCGACCCTGCGTGCGGTCAAGGACGGCACCAACTTCGCCACCCTCTCCCCCGAGCACTTCATGAAGGGCGCGGTCGCCATCCGCATGCTCGCCGAGGCGGCCACCAAGGACAAGCCGCTGCCCGAGGGCTGGGTCGACGCCGGCGCGCTGCTCGTCACCAAGGACAACGTGGACGAGATCATCGCGCGCCAGGGGTCGGAGCCGGCCAAGGACAAGTGGTTCGGCCCGAAGCTGGACGAGTTCTTCGCCGACCTGGGCGCGCACACCCGGCCGCTGAACGAGGCAAGCTAGGTGTACGAGGCGACGGGCATCCGCAAGCGGTTCGGGGGCGTCACCGCGCTCGACGGGGTCGACTTCACCCTCGAGCCGGGCAGCGTGCACGCGCTGCTCGGCGAGAACGGTGCCGGCAAGTCCACGCTGGTCAAGATCCTCGCCGGCGCCCTGCGCCCGGACGCGGGTGGCCTGCGCCTCGCGGGAGGCGCGGTCGAGTTCGCCAGCACCCGGCAGGCGGCGGCCCGCGGTGTCGCGGTCGTCTCCCAGGAGCTCAACGTGTTCCCGGACCTCGACGTGCTCGCCAACCTGTTCCTCGCCCGCGAGCCGCGGCGCGGACCGCTGGTGAACCGGACCGCGATGGCCCGCAAGGCCACGCCCGTGCTGGCGGAGCTCGAGCTGGACCGTCCACTGCGGACCCGCGTGGCGGACCTGACGCTGGCCGAGCGCCAGCTCGTGGAGATCGCCCGGGCGCTGCTCGACGAGCCGTCCGTGCTGATCCTCGACGAGCCCACCTCGGCGCTGCCGGTGGACCGGGCCGAGCACCTGCTCGGCATCGTCGGCCGGCTGCGTGCCCGGGGGGTCGCCGTGCTCTACGTCTCGCACCTGCTGGCCGAGGTCATGCTCGTCGCGGACCGGGTGACCGTGCTCCGCGACGGCCGCACGGTCGTCTCCGCGCGGCCGCGGACCGAGCTGTCCATCAGGGACATCGTGGCCGCGATGGTCGGCCCACGGGAGGAGGAGCCGCCGCGCCCGGCCCGGGCAGCGCGCAGGACCGAGGGCGCGCTCGTGCTCGACGACCTGACCGTCCCGGGCCTGCTCGACGGCGTGACGCTGACCGCCCGGCGCGGCGAGATCGTGGGCTGCGCGGGCAAGGCCGGCTCCGGCCACTCCCAGGTGCTCGAGGTCGTCGGCGGCCTGCGCCGGCTCGCCCGCGGCCGGGTCCGGCTGCCGTCCGGCCGGCCCGGCCCGCGCACGCCGCGGACCGCCGTGCGCGGCGGGATCGCGCTCGTGCCCGGCGACCGCGCGCGGATCGGCCTCATGCTGGACAAGCCGGTGTGGGACAACGTGAGCCAGGTCAGCTCCGGCGCGCTCGGCCGGTACGGCCCGTTCCCGCGCCGGCGCCGGCTGGTGGCGGCCGCGCAGGAGCTGGTGTCGCGGCTGCGGATCCGCACCGACTCGGTGCACGCGAGCGCGGGGCGCCTGTCCGGCGGCAACCAGCAGAAGGTCGTGTTCGCCAAGTGGCTCGCCGCCGAGCCGGACGTCGTGCTGCTCGACGACCCCACCCGCGGGGTGGACGTCGCCGCGAAGGCCGACATGCACGAGATCATCCGCGAGCTGGCCGCCGCCGGCCGGGTCGTGCTGATCAGCTCGACCGACCCGGACGAGCTGGTCGAGCTGTGCGACCGGGTGGCCGTGTTCCACCGCGGCCGCCTGTGCGCGGAGCTGACCGGCGCCGAGCTGACCCAGCCACGCCTGCTCCACGCGATGGCAACAGGGGAGACCTCATGACCGTCGCGATCGTCACCGGCGCCGCCATGGGCCTCGGCCAGTCGTTCGCCGTCGCCCTGGCCCGCAACGGGTACCGGGTCGCCGGCCTGGACGTGGCCGACCTCGGCGAGACCGCGCGCCAGGCCGCGGCGGCGGGCGGCGACCTGCTGGCGGTGCGCGCCGACGTGACCGACGCCGGGTCCGTCGCGGCCGCCGTCGACGAGGTCGCGCGGGAGTTCGGCGCCCTGCACGTCGTGGTGAACAACGCCGGCATCTACCCGCCCATCCCGTTCGACCGGACCACTGTGGACGACTGGCACCGGGTCATGCGGGTGAACCTCGACGGCCCGTTCCTCGTCACCCGCGCGGCCCTGCCGCACCTGCGGGCCGCCGGCTGGGGCCGGATCGTCAACATCGTCTCCGCGGTCGTCTTCCTCGGCCCGCCGGAGCTGGTCGCGTACACGACGTCCAAGGCCGGGCTGGTCGGGTTCACCCGCGCGCTCGCCACCGAGCTGGGTCCGGAGAACATCACGGTGAACGCGATCGCCCCCGGCCTCACCCACACCGACACCGCCGCCCGCAGCACGGGCGCCGGCGGGGGCTTCGAGCGCGTCCGCGCGCTGCAGAGCGTGCCGAGGGTCGAGCGGCCCGAGGACCTCACCTCGACGCTGCTCTACGTGTGCGCCAAGGGAAGCGGGTTCCTCACCGGCCAGACCATCAACGTCGACGGCGGCTCGGCCAAGCACTGAACACTCGGGGGGAAAACGCATGGATGTGCTGGGCGACGAGGAGACCGCGGTGCTCGCGAGGTTCTGTGAGCTGGCCGTCCCCGGCTCGACGGGGATCGGCCCGGTCTCCTACGTCGAGCGGGTGCTCGCGGGCATGCCGCCGGCCGAGGAGGACGCGGTGCACGCGGCGATCGGCCTGGTCGCGACGTGCCTGGACGCCGGCGCCGACTCGCTCGCCCGGATCGCGCACACCGAGGCGTTCGCCCTGCTGCGCGGCCTCGCCGTCGAGGCGTTCTACGGCGACTACGCCGAACCCGGACAACCGGGGCCGACAGGCCACGAGGTGATCGGCTTCGCTCCCCCGCAAGCCGCCCGGCTGCGCAAGAACTGGTCCTTTTTGGACTGTGCGCCCCCTGCGCCGGTGTCCTCCGCCCGGGAGAGTGCCGAGGTGGTCGTGGTCGGCTCGGGGGCCGGCGGTGGGCTGATCGCCGCGGAGCTCGGCCGGCGCGGGCACGACGTGCTGCTCGTCGAGGCCGGCGGGCTGCACCCGGCCGAGGACCGCACCCGGTTCGAGCTGGCCGCGCGCCACCAGCTGTGGTGGCCCGCCCGGTGCACGGTGCCGCGCACGGACGACGACGAGCCGGTCGCGCTGCTCGCCGGCCGGTGCGTCGGCGGCACGACGGTGATCAACACGAAGGTGGCGATGCGGGCCGCGGACTTCGACCTCGCGCGGTTCCACGCCGAGACCGGGCTGCGCGGGCCCGGCGGGGCGCCGTTCGCGCCGGCGGACCTGGACCCCTGGTACGCACGCGTCGAGCAACGGCTGGGGGTGCGGGAGCGCGCGGACTGGACGCCGAGCGTGCACACGGTCGCGGCGGGGTTCACCGAGCTGGGCACGTGCCTGGAGCCGGTGCGCTCCTACACCGACCACACGTGCGGCCGCTGCGGCTCGTGCACCACCGGGTGCCCGACCAACGCCGGCCGCGACACGTGGAACACCTACCTCGCGCCGGCGCTCGGGCGCGGGGAGATCCGGCTGCTGACGAACCGGACGGTCACCCAGGTGCTGCTGTCGACGTCGGCGACGCCGCGGGTGACCGGGGTGCGCTACCGCAACCCCGACGGCTCGAGCGGCGAGGTGGCCGCGCCCGTGGTGGTGCTGGCCGCGGGAAGCCTGAACACGCCGCAGATCCTGCTGTCCACTGTGGACTACGTCGAGCTGGACACGCCGAGCACGCGGCTGGCCGGCGCGACGCTGGGCCTGCACCCGGCGCGGCTGGTGTACGGGTTGTTCGACCAGCCGCAGGACTGCCACCAGGTGTACCCGATCACCGCGCACTGCCTGACCCACCAGCGGTCGTTCGTCGTCGAGGGGACCACGATCCAGGAGCCGGTGAGCTTCGCGGCCGGGATGATCGACCCGCTCGGCCGCCCGCTGTGGGGCGTGGACCTGGCCACGGTCATGCGCGACTACCGGTACTGGGCCGGGCTTCTCGTGATGGCCAACGACGAGAACACCGGCACGGTCGAGCTGGACCCGGGCGGCCACCCGGTGATCACGAAGGGGTTCTCCCCGGCGGAGCGGCGGCGGCTGGGCGACGCGCTGGCGTTCACGGTCGAGGTGCTGCGCGCGGCCGGCGCGACGCGGGTGGTGTGGAGCGGGCTGTCCACGTCGCACGTGCAGGGCACGGTCCGGATGGGCGACGACCCGGCGCGGTCGGTGGTCGACGCGGCCGGCCGCGCGCACGGCGTCGACGGGTTGTACGTGGGTGACGGGTCGGTGCTGCCGGCGTCCCTGTCGGTCAACCCGTCCCTCACGATCATGGCGCTGGCCGCGATGATCGCCGACGGATTGGCCGGTGACCTCGCATGACTCCCGTCGAGGCGATGCTGGAGATCCTGCGCGGCGAGGGTGTCGACCGGATCTTCGGCAACCCCGGGACCACCGAGCTGGCGCTGCTCGACGCGCTCGCCGGCGCGCCGGACCTCCCCTATGTGCTGGCCGCGCAGGAGCTGTCGGCGGTCGCCATGGCCGACGGGTACGCGCGCGCCACCCGGCGCACGGCGTTCGTGAACCTGCACGTGGCGGCGGGGCTGGCGAACGGGCTGATCGGGATGCTCAACGCCAAGCGGTCGCGGGTCCCGCTGGTGGTCACCGCGGGCCAGCAGGACCGGCGGCACCTGCTCGAGGACCCCATGCTCGCCGGTGACCTGGTCGGGCTGGCGGCGGCCGCGAGCAAGCTGGCCGTCGAGGTCCAGCACGGCCGGGACCTGCCGATCGTCCTGCGGCGGGCGTTCGCGCTGGCCGCCCGACCGCCGGCCGGCCCGGTGTTCGTGTCGATCCCCATGGACCTGCTGCGCGAGGAGACCGACGTCGACGTGCCCGCGCGGTCGCCGCTCACCCCGCTCGGCCCGGCCACCGGTCTCGACGAGGCCGCCCGCATCCTGGCCGCCGCGGCCCACCCCGCGGTGGTGGCCGGCGACGGCGTCGGCCGCGACGGCGCGGTTGCCGAGCTGGTGACCCTGGCCGAACGCCTGGGCGCGGCGGTCTACCACCAGCCGATGCACGATCGAATGAACTTCCCCTTCACCCACCCGCTGCACGCCGGCATGCCGGCCCCACGCAACGCAGCCGTCCGCGAGGCCCTCGGCCCGCACGACGTGGTGCTGGTCGTCGGCAGCCACGCGTTCTCGCCGCACCACTACACCCCCGAGCCCCCCATCCCACCCGGGACGACGGTGGTGCAGCTCGACGACGACCCGGCGGAGCTGGGCCGTAACTTCCCGGTGGCGCTGGGCCTGACCGGCGGCATCCGCGCGACGCTCGCCGAGCTGGCTGGGCGCGTTCCCGCCCACCCCGCCCGTCAGGCGACCACGAGACCCAGAGCGCGGCCGAGCGCGGGGACCGCACCGCTCGCTCCCGAAGTGGCGGCCCAGACGATCGCCGAGGCGCTCCCCCCGGACGCGGTGCTGGTCGACGAGGCCATCACGATCGGTGTGCTGTTGCGCCCGCTCCTGCGGCTGGACCGGCCGGACTCGTTCGTCCACACCGCCGGCGGCGGCCTGGGCTGGGGCATCGGCGCGGCGGTCGGGTCGCGCCTGGGTGCGCCGGACCGTCCGGTGGTGGCCGTGCTGGGTGACGGTTGTGCGATGTTCGGGTTGCAGGGCCTGTGGAGCGCGGCGCGGTACCGGGTGCCGGTGACGTTCCTGGTGATGAACAACGGCGAGTACCGGACCTTGAAGGAGACCTTGGCGGAGTCCGGCAGCCCCGGCCCGCATCCCGGCCTCGACCTGGCGCTACCCGGTGCGCCCCGCCTGGACTGGCGGCACGCCGCCCGGTTCTTCGGAGTCCCCGGGAGGCGGGTCGAGAGCAGCGAGGACCTGCGCGAGGTGGTCGCCGGCGCGGGCGCGCTGGACGGTCCCCTGCTGGTTGATGTGCCGATCAGGAACCGGAAGGGCAGCTGATGTTCCTTGCCGCGGGCCGGGCCAGCCACCAGGATCGGTCCATGAACGAGGTGCCGGACCCGCCGAAGTCGGTGCTGGCCCGCGGGCTGCTGCTACTGGACGCCTTCGGCCCGGCGGACGTGGAGCTGACGCTGGCGCAGCTGTCGGCCCGGACCAGGTTGCCGAAGCCGACGGCGCACAGGCTGGTGGCGGAGCTGGTCTCGTGGGGCGGCCTGGAGAGGACCGAGTCCGGGTATCGCCTGGGGATGGCCCTGTTCGTGCTGGGCCAGAGGGTGCCTCGCCAACGCGGCCTGCGCGAGGCGGCCCTCCCGTACCTGGAGGACCTGTACGAGGCGACCCACGAGAACATCCACCTGACTGTCTTCGATGCGACCGACACCCTGTTCCTGGAGAAGGTGACAGGCCGCCGCTCGATGCCGATCGTGTCCCGCGTGGGCGGAAGGCTGCCGGCCCACTGCACGGCGAGCGGCAAGGTGTTCCTGGCCCTGGGCCCGCCCGCCTACCTGCGCAGCGTGATAGCCGAGGGCCTCCCGAGACTGACCGCGAAGACGATCATCATGCCGGGCATGCTCCGCCAGGACCTGGCAAGGACGCTGGACCGCGGCTACGGCATCAACCGCGAGGAGAGCGAGACGGGCGTGGTGGCGGTGGCGGCCCCGATCCACGACCACAGAAGAAGGGTGATCGCGGCGATCTCGATAGCGGGGTCGGCCCACAGGCTTGACCTGGAGCGCCTGGCGCCTGCGGTGCGGACGGCGGCACTGGCCCTGTCGAGAGAGATGGCAAGAGAGACAGCACGACCCCGCTGAGCACAGAGGAACGTGTCCCGGACGATTGGGCGGATATTCCCAGCGTGACGGGCTATTTTCCCGAACGGAGCAGTGGCGCCGGTCACGCACTGTGAAGGCCCTCACCAATGCCGGAACCGGCCACAGCCGCGCTGTATGCTGTAGACAACGAACAAAGTTGTGTTCCGAGCCAGACCCAAACCGTTGGAGTCCACCATGCAGCCGACCGAGTTGCCGAAAGAGCTGGCGGCTCGCCGGATCGATCGGCCGGTTCCCCTGCGTGAGCACGTCTATCAGGCGATGCAGGAGCTGATCATCTCGCGGCGCCTGGCTCCCGGTCAACACCTGGTCGAGAGCGAGCTCGCGCAGATGCTCGGCGTCTCGCGGCAGCCGGTGCGCGAGGCCCTGCAGTGGCTCAACACCGAGGGGTGGGTCGACCTCCGCCCCGGTTACGGCGCCTTCGTCCACGCGCCCACGCAGGAGGAGGCCGACCAGCTGCTGGCCGTCCGCTCCCTGCTGGAGAGCGAGTCCGCCCGACTGGCCGGACTGCACGCGGACGCCGACGGCATCGCCCGGCTGCGGGACCTCAACAAGCAGGGCCTCGAGGCCCTCAACAACGACGACGTCGACACCGCGGTGGCCCTGAACGCGGCCGTACACCGCTGTGTCACGGAGCTGTCCGGCAACAAGGTGCTGCTGGACTTCGCCACCCAGGTGGACCGCAGGGTCCGCTGGTACTACACCCCGATCGCCCGGCAGCGTGGCAAGCAGTCCTGGCAGGAGCACGCCAAGCTGATCGACGCGATCGAGAAGCGAGACGCGGACACCGCCGCCCGCATCATGCACGAGCACACCGAGCGGACGCGGAAGTCCTACCTCGAACAACGCCTGCACGACGGCGACGAGGACCAGCAGCTCCTCGCGCTGCCCGCCCGGCGCCGACGCCGGGCACCATCCCAGGGCTGAACCACCAGCCCCACCACCGGAGCGACCACTCGTCGCTCTCTCGACCGACCCTCGTCGCGATGCCGCGACGCTAGGGCTGACCGTGCTGCCCGCACCAGAGGAGGTGAATGCACATGCGCAAGCTCTTCAGCCTTCCCCGCGGCTTCAACGCCGACGGCCGTGCCCTCGGTCTCGGCCTCGCCGCCGCGATGGAGAAGCAGCGTCAGGAGGCCACTCGTGGCGTCGAGGACTACCTGCGCCACGGCGCCCCCGAGCGCCCTGTGACGACCACCTCGGCCTAGCTCCAACCAGGCCGGGTAACCAGAAGACGGTGGAAACGAGCCGCGGTCCGTGCGGCTCGCCCCACAGGAGGTGACAGCAATGCGTAACTGGCGAGCGACCTTCAAGGCCCTCACCAGCTCTCCCCGCGGCTGGAGCGCCGACGGCCGGACTCTCGGCCTCGGCCTCGCGACCGCGATGGAGAAGCAGCGACAGGATGCCGCCCGCGGCGTCGAGGACTACCTGCGCACCGCCCCGGCGGAGCGGGTCAGCACCTCCGCGTAGAGCGAGCGGGTAGCCGAGCAAAGAGATTCGGTGGGTTGGGCCGCGGTCCGTGCGGCCCAACCCACCGAGGTTTGTTACTCAGTGGCTTCCACTGGCGCGGGGCGTTCGTCGGCGACCTGGTCGAGCTCCTTGTCCCGGTCGCGCCGGACCTTGAGCAGGCTCACCACCGCGGTGAGCGCGAGCGTACCGATGATGACGCCCAATGACACGAGAATCGGGATCTGCGGGGCCCACGAGACCCCGTGGTTGTGCAGGGTCTCGATGACCAGCTTCACCCCGATGAAGGCGAGCACGATCGCGAGCCCGGTCGACAGGTAGACGAGCCGGTCCAGCAGCCCGCCGATGATGAAGTACAGCTGGCGCAGGCCCATGAGCGCGAACGCGTTCGCGGTCAGCACCAGGTAGGGCTCCTTGGTGAGCCCGAAGATCGCCGGGATCGAGTCGACCGCGAACAGCAGGTTCGTGGTGCCGATCGCGACCATCACGATCAGCATCGGGGTCACCAGGCGCTTGCCGTCGACCTTCGTGGTGATCTTCGCGCCGTCGTACTTGTCCGTCGCGGGCAGGATCTTCTTCGCGATGCGCAGCATCGCGTTCTCCTTGAACTCCTCGTCCTCGGCGCTGCTCACGAGCAGCTGCACCGCGGTGTAGAGGAGGAAGGCGCCGAAGACGTAGAACAGCCAGTCGAACTCGGCGATGGCCGCGGAGCCGATCGAGACGACGATCACGCGCAGCACCAGCGCGATCACGATGCCGATCGACAGCACCTTCTGCTGATGCTCCCGCTGCACGGCGAAGCTGACCATGATCAGCATGGTCACGAACAGGTTGTCCACCGACAGCGAGTACTCGGTGATCCAGCCCGCGAAGAGCTCGCCACCGTACTGGTGACCCTCGAAGACGAAGATCGCGAGTCCGAACAGGACGGCGAGGCCCACGTAGCACCCGATCCAGGCCAGGCACTCCTTGAGCGATGGTTTCCGCGGGTTGCGCGAGACGAGGTAGAAGTCGACGGAGATGATCGCGGTCAGCCCGACTCCGGTAACGAGCCACAACCAGAGGGGGACGTTCATCGGCTTCCTTTCCGCCCGCGCGGGGGCAGGACTCGTCGATGCACCGAAGGATTATGCGTGGTGCATCGACGAGATCCTGGCGGGCCCTGTTGTTGCGCTCCGGCGATCAACGCGCCGGGGTGG
The DNA here is from genome assembly GCF_036402745.1 of Actinophytocola sp. Taxonomy (GTDB): domain Bacteria; phylum Actinomycetota; class Actinomycetes; order Mycobacteriales; family Pseudonocardiaceae; genus Actinophytocola. Next base: position 12,777 of record NZ_DASWSJ010000161.1, read on the forward strand.
TCGCCTTCTTGCCACTTGCGCCACGGTAACGGCTGGTCGCCGCCTTGCGCCGCTCCTTGGCCTCGTACATGGCCTGAGCGTGTGAGGCGTATCGCAGGTAGACCCGCCGCGCGTCCTCGTCGTGCGCGGCCAGCCGCTGCCACCAGCGCGGTGCCATGCGCTCGTGCAGCCACAGGAACCCGATCGCGAAGCCGGCGCTGACGATGCCCTGGTAGGCGAGGAAGCCGAGCGGGTCCGGCGGCAGGCCTGGCTTGCCGGTGAGGATGAACCTGGTCAGCACCTCGTGCAGCATGCGGGCGAGCGGGAAGGCCACCAGCCAGTACAGCGCCGCGGGCGCGAACCCGCCGAGCCGCACCTTCTCGTTGATCAGGAGCATCGTGTACCCGCCACCCAGCAGGCCGAGCGGCACCGCCAGGGTCAGCGCGGACACCAGCGCCCACCCGGTGGGCTGGCCGACGAACGCGGCCAGCCCACCGGCGACGACACCGGCGATGAACCCGACAACGAGCCCGGGGAACGTGAGCAGGAACAGTCGGTAGAGGCGCATCGCACTCATTCCCTAGTTCACCACGACGCCGAACCTGGCCAGGCTGTAGAACAGCATGCCCAGGTAGAACACCGCGCCGAACCCGATGATCGCGTTGGACCACCACTTGGGCCGGATCGGTTTCGGCAACATGGTGTTGTTGACGAGCAACAGAACCACACAGTAGGCACCCATGGCGAACGTGGACAGGAACGCCAGGATGTCCAGCACGCCACTCGGTCCGTCGGCCGGGCCGAACAGCAGGATCAGGATGCCGAACGTGATGACACCCCACAGGAATCCCGCGTACAGGTGCGAGATCTTGAACCGCTTCGCGCCCGGCACGTGGAAGTAGGTCATGTCCGCCTGACCGCGTGAGAACGAGTCGAACAGACCCAGTGTCGCGTTGAGACCGATCAGCGCGATGAACCCGAAGAACAGTCCACCGAGGACCGGACCGCCGGCGGCGGCGAACGCGTCGGACATCGCACTCAGCGCGGCCGACCGGTCACCGCCCTCGATCAGACCCTTGACGTTCGGGTTCTCCCTGGCCGCCGACTGGGCGAGCACGGTGAACGAGATCGTCACCAGCATCGTGATGCCCCAGAAGAGCAGGAACGCGTCGAACGTGACCCACTTGCGCCAGCCACGCCACTTCGCCATCTCCGCCGGGTCCTCGGTGTCGAACATGAACCCGCGCGAAGGCATGGCCTCCTGGTCCTTCGCGCTGCGCAGCCCGCGGATCTGCGGGACGTGCGCGCCCATGCCGGCGCCGCTGTCACGCAGGTGCAGCGTGTACCACATCTGCTGCATGCCCGACGGTCCCGCGAACGCGATCGAGCCGACCACGATCGGGAACCAGGTCGACGACAGTGCCTCCGCCGGGAAGTACCCGAAGGCGAACATGCCGCCGAGGGTCGAGGCGAGGTCGCCCCAGCTACCGACGATGGACGCGATGATCGCGGTGCCGACGACGAGCACGCCGATGAGGATGGCGAGCACGTTCTCCAGCAGGTTGTAGATGACACTGGCCAGGCTGAACAGGATCCCGACCAGGATCAGGGCAACGCAGGCGGTCACGACCCACGGGATGCCTGTTATCTCCTCGAACGCGGCGGCGCCCGCGGAGAGGTGACCCGGCCAGATGTAGACCAATATGGCCGTGACGAAGAAGAACCACATCAACGGCTTGAACACGCGAGCCGCGCCGGAGAAGATGCTCTCCCCCGTCGCCATCGCGTAACGCGCCATCTCGAGCATCACCACGGCCTGCAGGGTGACGCCGATCAGGAACAGCCATCTGATCTCCGGTCCGAAGACCAGTACGAGCCGTGGCCACATGTACGACTCGCCCATGCCGACGCCGAGTGCGACCAGGAAGACGGTCGGACCCAGCAGGTGAATGGACGGTGGTGCGTCGGGTAATGGGCGAATGGGCATGGGTTCGAGCCGCCCGGCTCGCCATACCCGTTCCTCGCCCGCGACAGCGACTTCACCACTGCCCACGGCGGGAGGGTTGTGAGAATCCACCATTGGACCTCCAGTGTTCGGTTTGACCGCCTGCCTGTCGACCCCTGCGGTGGCCGCCGTTCCGTCCACGACGGCCACCCTTTGAAACAATTGGTCGGCGGCGTCAGCCGTCGATCAGGCCGGCGGCCCGCGCCCACCGGTACTTCGCACCGAGCACCGCGACCGGCCGCTCGGTGGTGTATGGGTACGCGATCACCCGGTGTTCGAAGAGGTAATCGCAGGCCTGCTCGACCTCGGTGTCGCCGGCCAACGACGCCACCACCGGCTTGTCGATCCCCTTGGCACGCGCCTCGGCGAGCACCTTCGCGGTCAGCTCGGCGAACACCATCGGCGGCGTGACGATCGTGTGCCAGTAGCCCAGGATCAGCGCGTGGATGCGCGGGTCCTCCAGGCCCAGGCGGATGGTCGCCTCGTACGTCGACGGTGGCTCGCCACCGGTGATGTCGATCGGGTTGCCCGCCGCGCCGAACGGCGGGATGAACGCGCGGAACGCCTCGTCCAGGTCCGGTGGGATGTCCATGAGGGACAGTCCCTCGGCGACACACGCGTCGGACAGGAGCACCCCGGAGCCGCCGGCCCCGGTGATGATCACGACGTTCTCGCCCTTCGGGGTCGGCAGCAGCGGCAGACCCCTGGCGTACTCGAGCATCTCGTTGAGACCGGGCGCCCGAACCACCCCGGCCTGGCGGAGGATGTCGTCGTACACCTTGTCGTCGCCCGCGAGCGCGCCGGTGTGCGAGCTGGCCGCCCGCGCACCCATGTCCGTGCGGCCCGCCTTGAGCACGACGACCGGCTTCTTCTTGGTCATGCGCTGGGCGGTCTCCACGAACGCCCGGCCGTCCTTCAGGTCCTCCAGGTGCATCGCGACGCACTGGGTGTTGTCGTCCTGCTCGAAGAACGTGAGCAGGTCGTCCTCGTCCACATCGGACTTGTTGCCGAGCCCGACGATGGCCGAGACACCCATCTTGGTGGTGCGCGCGAAGCCCAGGATGGCCATGCCGATGCCGCCCGACTGCGACGTGAGCGCCACGCCGCCCTTCACGTCGTACGGCGTGCAGAACGTCGCGCACAGGTTCTGCGGCGTGTAGTAGTAGCCGTAGATGTTCGGGCCGAGCATCCGGACCTTGTAGCGCGTGGCGATCTCGACGATCTCGTCCTGCAGCTCCTGGTTGCCGGTCTCGGCGAACCCGGACGGGATCATCACCACCGCGGTGACGCCCTTCTCGCCGCACTCGGTCAGCGCGGCCGGCACGAACTTGGCCGGCACCGCGAACACCGCGACGTCCACCTCGCCCGGCACGTCGCCGACCGACTTGTACGCCTTGCGGTCCATGATCGAGTCGGCCTTGGGGTTGATCGGGTAGATCTCCCCCGCGAAGCCGCCGTTGATCAGGTTCTTCATGACCGAGTTGCCGATCTTGCCGGCCTGGTCGGAGGCGCCGATGACCGCGACCGAGCGCGGGTTCATCATCGTGTTCATCGCCCGGAGGATGTCCTCCTGGGTGTGCTGCACCGGCTGGACGCGCTCCTCGGTCTCCAGCAGGATCCGCACGTCGGCCGCGGTGGCGCCGCTCGCCGAGGCGAAGACCGGGTTGAGGTCGAACTCGCTGATCTCCGGGAAGTCGGTGACCAGCGCGGACACCTTCTGGATCACGTCGGCGACCGCGTCGAGGTCGACGGGCTCGGCGCCGCGGGCGCCCTGGAGCACCTCCGCCGCCTTGATGCCGGTGACCATCGACCGCGCCTCGGCCACGTCGAGCGGCGCGAGCCGGAACGTGACGTCCTTGAGGACCTCGACCAGCACGCCGCCGAGCCCGAACGCGACGATCTTGCCGAACGTCCCGTCGGTGGTGGCGCCGACGATGACCTCGTGGCCGCCGCCGACCATCTCCTGGACCTGGACACCGGTGATCGAGGCCGACTCCTTGTACGCCTTGGCGTTCGCGATGATCGTGTCGAACGCGGCCCGGGCGGCGTCGCCGCCGTCCACGCCGATGATCACGCCGCCGGCCTCGGTCTTGTGCAGGATGTCCGGGGAGACGATCTTGCAGGCCACCGGCTGGCCGATCTCCTCGGCGAGCTTCGCCGCCTCGTCGGCCGTGGCGGCGAGACCCTCACGCGGGGTGGGGATCCCGTACGCGTCGCAGACCCGCTTGCCCTCGGGCGCGGTGAGCGAGTCACGACCCTCGGCCCTGGCCTTGTCCAGGACCTCGCGGACAGCCGCCTTGTCTACGTCGGACATAACGTCAGATCACTCCGTTCGCCTTGAGCTCGGCGAGCTCGTCGTCGGTCACGCCGAGCCCGCGGCCGTAGATGACACTGCTGGTTGTGCTCCCCGGGGAGCAGAGAACGCTCGACACCTCAGATCACCCCGCTCGCCTTGAGCTCGGCGAGCTCGTTGTCCGTCACGCCGAGCTCCCGGCCGTAGATCTCCTGGTTGTGCTCGCCGAGCAGCGGGGAGCGCTGGACGTCCGCGGGCGAGTCGGAGAGCTTGATCGGCATGCCGACCGTGGTGAACTCGCCGCGCTCCGGGTGGTCGACCTTGACGACGATCTCGTTGTCCGCCAACGAGGTGTCCTCGATGATCTCCTTCGTGGACAGGATCGGGCCACAGGGGATGTTGTGCGCGTTGAGCTTGGCCAGCACCTCCCACTTGCTGTGGTCGATGGTCCAGTCCTCGATCATCTGGAACATCTTGTCCAGCTTGGACAGCCGCGCCTCCGGGGTGGCCCACTCGGGATCGTCGGCGAGCTCCGGGCGGCCGATCAGCTTGGCGATCGGCTCCCAGCCCACCGGCTGGACGATCACGTAGATGTAGTCGTTCGGCCCGCCGGGCGCGCACCGCACCGCCCAGCCGGGCTGCCCGCCGCCGGACGCGTTGCCGGAGCGCGGCACCTCGTCGGCGAACTCCCGGTTCGGGTACTCGTTGAGCGCACCGTGCGTCAGCCGCTGCTGGTCACGCAGCTTCACCCGGCACAGGTTGAGCACGGCGTGCTGCATGGCGACGGTGACCCGCTGCCCGCGGCCGGTGTGCTCGCGCTGGTAGAGCGCGGCCAGGATGCCGGCCACGGTGTGCATGCCGGTGCCCGAGTCACCGATCTGCGAGCCGGTCGCCAGCGGCGGGCCGTCCTCGAAGCCGGTGGTGGACATCGAGCCGCCCATCGCCTGGGCGACCACCTCGTAGGCCTTGAAGTGGGTGTACGGGCCGTCGCCGAAACCCTTGATCGACGCGTAGATCAGCCGCGGGTTGAGCTCCTGCAGCTTGTCCCAGCTGAACCCCATCCGGTCGATGGCGCCCGGGCCGAAGTTCTCGGCCAGGATGTCGAACTTGCCGACCATCTCGGTGAACAGCTGCTTGCCGCGCTCGGACTTCATGTTCAGCGTGATGCTGCGCTTGTTGCAGTTCAGCATCGTGAAGTACAGGCTGTCCACATCGGGCAGATCACGCAGCTGCTTGCGGGTGATGTCCCCGGTCGGCGCCTCGATCTTCACCACGTCCGCGCCGAGCCACGCCAGGATCTGGGTGCACGACGGTCCACTCTGGACGTGGGTCATATCGAGGACGCGCACGCCCTCGAGTGCCTTTCCCATGTGCCGTCCCCCTCTACTTGTACATGGTCTGGTTCATCGTCCCCGGCGCGTAGACCTCGGGGTCGACCCAGACGTTGATCAGTGAGGGCAGGCCGCTCTCCCGCGCGCGCTCGAGCGCCGGCCGGATGTCCTTGGGGTCGCGGACCTCCTCGCCGTAGCCGCCGAGCAGCCGGGCGAACTCGTCGTAGCGGACGTCGCCGAGCGTGTTGCCGACCCGGCCGCGGTCCGCGCCGTACTTCTCGATCTGGCCGTAGCGGATCTGGTTCATCGACGAGTTGTTGCCGACGATGCCGACGAACGGCAGGTTGAACCGCACCAGCGTCTCGAAGTCGAAGCCGGTGAGGCTGAACGCGCCGTCCCCGAAGAGGGCCACGACCTCCTTGTCCGGCCGCGCGTACTTGGCCGCCATCACGAACGGCACGCCGACCCCGAGGGTCCCGAGCGGACCGGGGTCCATCCAGTGGCCGGGCGACTTGGGCTGCACGACCTGGCCGGAGAAGGTGACGATGTCGCCGCCGTCGCCGATGTAGATCGAGTCCTCGGTGAGGAACTCGTTGATCTCGTGCACCAGCCGGTACGGGTCGATCGGCGAGGCGTCGGAGAGCTGGCGGGGCAGCCGCTTCTCGTAGGCCTGGGTCTCGACCGCGCGCAGCTCCTCCAGCCACGCCTTGCGGGCGACCGCGCCGTTGTCCACCCGGCCGGACGCGGCCTGGGTGACCGCGGCGAGCACGGCGCCGGCGTCGCCGACGATGCCGAGGTCGATGTCGCGGTTCTTGCCGACCGTGCGGTAGTCGAGGTCGACCTGCACGACCGTGGCCTGCTGCGACAGCCGCTTGCCATAGCCCATCCGGAAGTCGAACGGGGTGCCGACGATGATGATCAGGTCGGCGTTCTGGAACGCGTAGCGGCGGGCCAGCTGCAGGTGGTGCGGGTCGCCCGGGGGCAGCGTGCCGCGGCCGGAGCCGTTCATGAACGCCGGCACGTTGAGCGTGCGGACGAACTCGGCGGCCGCGTCCGTGCCGCGGGTGGTCCACACCTGGCTGCCGAGCAGCACGCAGGGCTTCTCGGCGCCGACGACCAGGTCGGCGAGCCGCTCGACGGCCGCCGGGTCACCGGTGGACCTGGTCGACGCGCGGTACGCGCCGGCCTTGGGGATCCGGGCCTTCGCCAGCGGCACCTTCGCGTCCAGCACGTCCCGCGGGATCTCCAGGAAGGACGGGCCCGGGGCGCCGAGGAAGCACTCGCGGAACGCCATCGACACGAGGTCGGCGGCCCGCTCGGTGCTGGGCACCGTGGCGGCGAACTTCGTGATCGGGCTCATCATGTCCACGTGCGGGAGGTCCTGCAGCGAGCCCATCTTGTGCTGGCTCAACGCGCCCTGGCCGCCGATCAGCAGCATCGGGCTCTCCGCGCGCAGCGCGTTGGCGACGCCGGTGACCGCGTCCGTCGTGCCCGGCCCCGCGGTGACGACCGCGACGCCCGGCTTGCCGGTGATCCGGGCATAGCCGTCCGCGGCGTGCGCGGCGACCTGCTCGTGGCGCACGTCGATGACGTCGATGCCCTCGTCGACGCAGCCGTCGTAGATGTCGATGATGTGTCCGCCGCAGAGCGTGAAGATCACGTCCACGCCCTCGGCCTTGAGCGCCTTGGCCACCAGATGACCACCGGAGATCAACTCGGGTTGGTTCTCGGCTGGTACCGCGACCGAACTGGCGCTCTCTGGCGTCGTCTCGACCGATGAAGCCATCTGCCTAGTCATCTCCTCATGTCATGCGTGTTGAGTGGTGGCGCATACTGCATACCGTATGACTTTAGTGACGGCCAGCGTCTCGGTCTACGTTTTGTCAATCGCGCCAGTCGCAGGTGTGGCCTGACCACTGTTCGGCCAGCTCCGTCAGCCTGGCGACCGCGTCCGCTTCGGACATTCCCCGGCCCATCGCCATGCCGAGCAGATAGACGCCAACCGTCCCGGCGGACCTGCCCACCGACCGTTGCACGTCTCTGGCCAGCTCGAACACCTTGTCGCCATCGATCCCCGCGGCGTCCAGCCCGAGCTCCGCGCTCGCCGTCGAGGTCCACTGCGCAAGCCGATCCATGACTCACCACTTTTCGTCTTGCCGAACATCTCATACTGTATGCTGCATACCAAATGAACACAAGAACGGAGCTTGCGGTGAAAGTTGCTGTTCTTGGGGCCGGCGCCATCGGCGCGTATGTCGGTGCCGCCCTGCACCGAGCCGGTGTCGAGGTGCATCTCATTGCCAGAGGTCCCCACTTGGAGAAGATCCGCGCGTCGGGCGTTCGAGTCGAGAGCCCACGCGGAGATTTCGAGGCCCGTCCACATGCCACAGACGACCCGACCGACGTAGGGCCGGTCGACCACATTTTCCTTGGCCTGAAAGCAAACCGATACGCCGACGCCGGCCCGATGATCAAGCCGCTGCTGCACGACGAGACCACGATCATCGCCGCGCAGAACGGCATCCCGTGGTGGTACTTCCACGGCGTCCCGTCCAAGTACGAGGGGTACCGGATCGACAGCGTCGATCCCGGCGGAGCGGTGTCCGCCGCGCTACCTGTCGAACGGGCGATCGGGTGTGTCGTGTACGCGGCCACCGAGATCGCCTCCCCCGGCGTGATCCGCCATCTGGAGGGGACCCGGTTCTCGATCGGCGAGCCGAGCGGGGAGATCTCGTCCCGCTGCACCTCGTTCGCCGAGGCGATGGTCGCCGGTGGCCTGAAGTGTCCGGTCGAGCCCGATCTGCGCAAGGACATCTGGCTCAAGCTGATGGGGAACATCGCCTTCAACCCGATCAGCGCGCTGACCCGGGCCACCATGGCCGGGATCTGCCGCCATCTGACCACCCGTGAGCTGGTGATCCAGATGATGAAGGAGACCCTCGACGTGGCCGCGCGGCTCGACGCGCACCCGGAGATCTCCATCGAGCGGCGCATGGCCGGGGCCGAGCGGGCCGGCGAGCACAAGACGTCGACCCTGCAGGACCTGGAGAAGGGCAAGCCGCTCGAGCTCGATGTGATCCTGAAGGCGGTCGTCGAGCTCGCCGACCTCACCGGCGCCGAGGCGCCGACCCTGCGCGTGGTCAGCGCGCTGGCGGACCTGCTGAACGAGCAGGTCACGGCAACGCCCCAGCTGACCCCGCGCACGATCCCGGGCTGACCGTCCGGCAGCTCCACGACGAGCGCGCGCCCCGACGAGACCCGTCGGGGCGCGCGCTTTCTCGTGGGTGAGCGCCGAACCGCGACGGCTTCGGAAATGTCCAGTTCGTCCTTGACAGGGTCTCCTTTCGAGCTAAACTTCGCGGTTAATTAACCGGCAAGTTGAACTGGGGTTCGTCCAGCAGCCGCTAGATCCGATCTAGCACCCGATCTCGCGCCCACGGGGTGAGGCACGAGGAGGGACCGATGGGCGCGCGGCTGCGGATCACGGTGATCGTCGGGAGCACTCGGGACGGGCGCGTCGGCGACGCGATCGCCCAGTGGTTCGTCGATCGCGCCAAGCAGCGGGGTGACCTGGAGATCGACGTCCTCGACCTCGCCGAGTTCGACTTTCCCGACCGCTACCCGGAGGAGGCGACCCCGCAGATGACCATGTTCACCACGGCGGTCGACCGCGCCGACGGCTACGTGGTCGTCACGCCCGAGTACAACCGCAGCTTCCCGGCGTCGCTCAAGCAGGCCATCGACTACGCCTACGACGAGTGGCACGCCAAGCCGGTCGGCTTCGTCTCCTACGGCTGCCGCAGCCGCGGGCACTACGCGGTGGAGGCACTGCGCGTGGTGTTCACCGAGCTGCACACGATGGCCGTGCGCGACGAGGTCGCCATCGACCTCCTGGCCGTGCGCGGCGACGGCACCCCGCGGGACAGGGACGTCCTCGAAGCCGCCGTCACGACCATGCTCGACCAGCTGACCTGGTGGGGGCACGCGCTGCGGGAGGCGCGCGCGGCCCGCCCCTACCTCGCCCGAACGAAAGGGGAACGACCATGACCGACCTGGCCATCGAGACGTCCGGCCTCGTCAAGACCTTCGGCAGCACGCGTGCGGTGGACGGCGTCGACCTCGCGGTGCCCGCCGGCAGCGTGTACGGCGTCCTCGGCCCGAACGGGGCCGGCAAGACCACCGCGGTCAAGATGCTCGCCACGCTGCTGCGCCCGGACGGCGGCGAGGCCCGCGTGTTCGGCCACGACGTGGTCCGCGAGGCCGACACCGTGCGCAGCCTGGTGAGCCTCACCGGCCAGTACGCGTCGGTCGACGAGGACCTCACCGGCACCGAGAACCTGGTGCTCATCGGCCGGCTGCTCGGCCACCGCAAGCCCGCCGCACGCGACCGGTCGGCCCAGCTGCTGGAGGCGTTCGGGCTCACCGACGCCGCCGACAAGCAGGTCAAGAACTACTCCGGCGGCATGCGGCGGCGCATCGACATCGCGGCGAGCATCCTCAAGACGCCGGACGTGCTCTTTCTCGACGAGCCGACCACCGGCCTCGATCCCCGCAGCCGCAACCAGGTCTGGGACATCGTGCGGATCATCGTCGCGCAGGGCACCACGGTCATGCTCACCACGCAGTACCTCGACGAGGCCGACCAGCTCGCGTCGCGGATCGCGGTGATCGACCGCGGCAAGGTCATCGCCGAGGGCACCCCCGGCGAGCTGAAGGCCTCGGTCGGCGCCGGCTCGATCCACGTCCGGCTGCGCGACGCCGCCCAGCGCGGGGAGGCGTTGCGGGTGCTCACCTCGGTGCTCGGCACCGGCGTGCAGCTCGACGCCGACCCGGTGGCGCTCACCGCGCAGCTCTCCGGCGAGGACAGCGACCGCGAGGCCGCCGAGCAGGCGTCCCGCGCGCTCGCCGAGCTGGCCGCGGCCGGCATCACCGTCGACAACTTCGCCCTGGGCCAGCCGACCCTCGACGAGGTGTTCCTGGCCCTCACCGATCACCCCGCCACCGAGTCCGAGGAGGTCGCGGCATGAGTACCGCTACTACCACCGAGCCCACCGTCAGCAGCTACACGCCCGCGGCGTCGAACCTGAACGCCGTGCTCGCCGCCGGCGAGGCACCGCCGAAACCGAGCGCCTGGTCGGCGTCGGTGACGTTCGGCTGGCGGGCCATGCTCAAGATCAAGCACGTGCCCGAGCAGATGTTCGACGTCACCGCGTTCCCGATCATGATGACGCTGATGTTCACCTACCTGTTCGGGGGTGCGCTCGCCGGCTCGGTCACCGAGTACCTGCAGTTCCTGCTGCCGGGCATCATGGTCACCAGCGTCGTCATGATCACCATGTACACCGGCATGGGCGTCAACATCGACATCGAGAAGGGCGTGTTCGACCGGTTCCGCACGCTGCCGGTCTGGCGCCCGGCGGCCCTGGTGGGCGCCCTGTTCGGCGACGTGTTCCGCTATGTCACCGCGGCCACGGTCATCCTCGTGGTCGGCCTGATCCTGGGCTTCCGCCCGGGCGGCGGCGCACTCGGCGTCGTCATCGCGATCGCTCTGCTGGTGGCGTTCTCGTTCGCGTTCTCGTGGATCTGGACGATGTTCGGCCTGTTCCTGCGGTCGGAGAAGTCGGTGATGGGGGTCAGCATGATGGTGCTGTTCCCGCTGACGTTCCTGTCGAACGTGTTCGTCGAACCGGCCACGATGCCGGGCTGGCTGCGCACGTTCGTCGAGATCAACCCGATCACCCACCTGGTGGCGGCGGTCCGCGGCCTGATGCAGGGCGCCCCGGACGCCGGCGAGATCACCTGGGTCCTGGTGGCGGGCGCAGTGATCATCGCGATCTTCGGCACCCTGACGATGCGCCTCTACAACAGGAAGTAGCCGGACTGGGGGTGGTGGCGGGGCCTTCTCTTCCGGAGGAGGCCCCGCCGCGTCACGTGACGGGGCGCTGCCGATGGCCGCCGGCCTCACAGCGTCCAGCGGGTTGACGCGGCCGGGCGGTAGCAGCAGGTGGAACCGGTGGACAAGGACTCCCGAAGGTGGGTGGCCAGCTCGGGGTGGCGGTCGTCGAGCTTGCGGAGGGTGTCCCGGATTCTCGCGGTGACCGTCTTGCGGGCTCGTTCGGCCTCGTCGCCCAGGCGGCGGGTTCTGTTGCCCAGGCCGGCGGCCGCGCGGAGCTCGCGCAGGAGGGCCTCGCGCTCGCGGTCGTACCCGGCGGCGCGGAGATCGTCGCCGCGGTGGGTGGCCTCGTCGATCTGGTCGTCGAGGGTGGCGAGGCGGCGCTGGTAGGCCGACCTGGCCTCGGCGTCGAGGACCTCGTCGCCGCCGAGGCGGGCCGCGGCCGCCACCTCCTCGCCGCCCTCGGGGTTCAGCAGCCGGGTGGCCGGGACCTCCGTGCCGGGCGCGGACAGCAGCACATGCAGGTCCCGCAGGCCTTTCGCGTCGGGGACGTGCACCGTGCGGCCGGACATGGTGAGCGACCACGTCTCGCCGGTGTAGTGGAACTCGTTGGCCGGCGCCGACGGCGCGGCGGGGCGCACCGAGCGGTGGCGGATGCCCAGCTCGGCCGCCTCCTCGGCCAGCTCCGCACGCAACGCCGCGGCCTCCGTTGGGTCGCCGCGGCCGGCAAGCGCCGACGCCAGGCCGGCCTTGGCCTCGACGACCCACGGTCGCGCGCCGAGCGACTCCGCCGAGCGCAGGGCCTCGGTGAACCCGTCGACCGCCGCGTCCCACCGGCCCTGCGCGGCGTCGACGGAGGCGAGCCACAGGTCGACCGGGCCGGCGAGATCACACCCGTACAGCGCCACCAGCCACTGGCCGCTGAACGGCGCCAGCTCGGCGTGCGCCCGCGCGCACAGGGCCGGCTCCCGGGTCAACGCCGCGACCTGGGCCAGCAGGCGCAACCACAGCGAGACGAACGAGCCGGGCACGGGCTCCGGGCGCGCGTCGAGCTCGGCCAGGCAGCGCGTGGCCGTGTCGCGGTCGCCGCGGACCGCCGCGACGAGCCCCTCCAGCAGCGCCGGGTACGGGTACGCCACCTCGGCCACCTGCCGGTGCAGCTCGTCGAGGTCGTCGAAGCGGCCCTGCAGCAGCAACGGCGCCCAGCGCAGGTGGTGCGCGGTGTAGGCCATGTGCGGGTGGTTCTGCTCGCTCGGCACCTCGAACGCCTTGGCCAGCATCGCCTCCGACTCGGCGAACCGGCCGCGGAACGACGCGATGATGCTCTGGTCGATGTACGCCCCGATCGCCATCGAGGTCTCCGGGTGCCGCTCGGACAGCGCGACGAACGCGGCGACCCTGTCGTGGAACCGGGGATCGCCCTGCTCCAGGGCCGCCACCCAGCTCAGCGACGTGGCCCACTGCTCCATCTCGGCGTCCCCGAGCCGGCGCGCGATGGCGATGAGCTCGTCGGTGAGCTCCAGCCGCTCCGCCGCGTGCCCCGGGTCCCACAGCGTGTCGTGCATGGTCCACAGGGAGAAGCCGAGTGTGTCGTCGTCGTTGCCGCTCCGCGCCCGCGCGATGACCTGCATGATCACCTCGCGCGCCAGGTGGTCGAGGGACTTGCCGGCATGGTCGCCGCCGACCAGCGCACGGTGGGCGGCCCGCAGCGTCGTGGCCTTCAGGTCCGGCCGTCCCTCCGGTCCACCCAGACCGTTGAGCGTGAGCGCGACCCGCGCCAGCAGCTCCGGATCGTCCAGCCGCAGCGCGACGTCCGCCGCCTCCTGCAGCCACTCCCACCCACCCTCGGGTGGACCGAAGTGACACAGCTGGCTGCCGAGGTCGAGCGCGAGCCGCGCGCGCCGCGGGTCGTCCGGCCCGACCAGCTCGAGCGCGCGGCGGTTGTGACCGGCCGACTCCTCGAACGCCATCCGCTTGCGGGCGTCGCGCGCGGCCACCGTGAGGTGGTCGACGACCAGGCCCGGGTCGAGCTCCGCGCCGGCGAGGTAGGCGTGCCGGGCGCGGTCGGCGGGGAAGATCCGCTCGGTCAGCGCCGCCGACCGGTCGAGCGCGCGGACGACGGCGGCGTGCCGGCGCCGGGCCTCGCTCTCGTCGAGCGCCTCGTACAGCGTCTCGCGCACGAGGTCGTGGGCGAACGCGAACCGGCCGTCGCCGAGCGCGACCACCAGGCGGGCGGCGATGGCCTCGTCGAGCAGCCGGTCGACCTGCGGCACGGGCGCGGCGACGACCGCGGCGAGCACCTGCCGGTGGAACTCGCGGCCGAGCACGGCGGCGTCGGTGAGCAGCGTGGACACCATCGACGGCAGCAGCGACAGCCGGCGGCGCACCGCGTCGCGCACGCCGGGCGCGACCGTGGTGAGCGCGCTGCCGCTGTGCCAGAGCCGGGCCGTCTGCTCGACGAAGAACGGGTTGCCGCCGGTGCGCACGTGGACCTCGGTGATGAGGTCGGCGGCCGGCTCGGTGCCGGTGGTGCGGGCGATGAGCGCGCCGACCTCGGCCTCGCCGAGCCCGGTGAGCGTGACCGTGGTGGCCCTGGCCAGCAGCGGCAGCATCAGCGGGGCCAGCGGGTGGTCGGTGGCCTCGACCTCCACGTCGCGGTAGGTGCCGACCAGCAGCAGCCGCTCGAACCAGGTGTGCTGCGCGACGAACTCCAGCAGCCGCACCGACTCCGGGTCGGCCCAGTGCAGGTCGTCGAGCACCACCAGGACCGGCCGGCACTGCGCGACCGCGACGAGCGCGCTGGTGACCGCGTCGTACATCTGGAAGCCGTCGGCCTGCTCGGTGGACCGGGTGTCGCCGAGCAGGAACGCGAGCGGCGGGCCGGCCGCCTCGTGCGCCGCCGCCCACTCGTCGGCGGAGGCCTGCCGGCGCAGCCCGCGGATGACCTGCACCCACGGCCAGTAGCCGGGCGCGGCGGCGGAGTCCCAGCAGGACCCGGACAGCACCAGCGCGCCACCCCGCCGCGCGGCCTCCATGGCATCGGTGACCAAGGTGGTCTTGCCGATGCCGGCCTCGCCGGTGACCAGCACGAGCCCGCCGTGGCTGGCCGCGGCGCGGCCGATCTCGGCACGCAGCACGCCCGCGGGATGATCGCGGCCGATGAGCTCTGCTGTCGTCATATCGGATACGCCGTTTCTGCGAGGTTCTTCAGGCGCGCCCGATAGTAGGCAAGGCCACCGACAGTCCGCCTATTCCTCTCCCCCGGACCCGGACTCGCCGTCCTCGTGCATCTGGTCGGAGAACACGAACACGCGGATGGCGTTGCCGGTGTCGGGGTGGACCTGGGCGAGGTAGGCCGTGGCCGGCCGGCCGACGACACCCTCGACGGCCTCGAGGAAGTCGCTGCGGGTGGCCTCGTGCAGGGCCTCGTGGTGGCGGATCACCGCCTCCCGGTGGCCGCGCTCGCGGAGCACCGCGTCGGCGACGGTGAGGCTGTCGAGGGACAGCACGATGAGGCTCACCGGGTCGTCGTCGCTGACCGACACCTGGACGTTGCGCGGGCCCCGGCCGTAGAACGTGCGCTCGAGGCTGGTGATCTTCTCGGCGACCACGTTGCGCTGCGCCCTCGTTATCCGCATGGCGCCATTCCCTTCGCCGACTGCCGGGCCCATTGTGCCCGCGCTCCCCCGCCGGATATTCTCCGGACGAACAGAAACCTTAACGGCTGATCGGGCCGTGCCGCAGTGTGCCCGCTGAACAGGGCGGGACATGCGGCGGGGCGACCCGAGCGAGATACCACTCGTGCTGGCCTCGAGCGAAGGTCGCACACAGCGACCGGCGAGCGAGGACACCGCGGGTGCCAAGCGAAAGGGCTTGTCTCGTGGAAATGCATCATCAGTCCGTCGCGCCGTCTTTTCCGACCAATTCGGAACGACACTATTCGCCGACGGAATTGCGCGCAATGGTCACCGAATTCGCCGGGGCACCGACCCGCTGGGCGAATATCGTGCGATTCGACCTGACCGAGCGCTTCTACTCCCGCCTGCACGTCGACGACGCCGTCGAGGTGTGGCTGATCTGCTGGGACATCGGGCAGGACACCCTGCTGCACGACCACGGCGGCAGTGTCGGCGCGTTCACCGTGGCCCGCGGCTCGCTGCTGGAGGATTTCGGCGCGGTGCGGCGGACGGGGTTGCGCACTCGCCGGCACACGACCGGGGACTCGGTCGGTTTCGGCGTCGACTACCTGCACAACCTCGTGAACGTGAGCACCGAGCCGACGGTGTCGATCCACGCCTACTCTCCCCCGCTGCGGGCGATGAACTTCTACTGCTGGCTGCCGAGCGGAATGCACCATCTGCGGGAGATCCCGTGCCACACGCCGGAGCCGGACGTGTCCGCGCTCGAGGCGGAGGCGGCGGTTCTCCGGGAGGCCGCGTCATGAGTGACACGGTGTCCGCGCTGCTCGAGCAGGCGCGCACGCACATCGTCCGGTACGCCCCGGCCGAGGCCGCGGAGGCCATGCGCCGCGGTGCGATCCTCGTCGACCTGCGGCCCACCGAGTACCGGTGGCGCTTCGGTGAGGTGCCGGGGGCGATCGCGGTGTCCCGGCACGTGCTGGAGTGGCGGCTCGACGTCACCAGCGAGCACCGGCTCAAGGAGCTGCGCGCCGGGGACCGCGACCAGGAGATCGTCCTCATGTGCAACGAGGGCTACACCTCCAGCCTCGCCGCGCACCAGGTGATGACCCAGCTCGGGCTCACGAGCGTGGCCGACGTCGTCGGCGGGTTCGCCGCCTGGCGGGACGCCGGGCTGCCGACGGTGTCCCGGCTGACCAGGTAACCTCGCCTAGAACGTGTTCTAGTTCGAGGAGGCGGCATGGCACGGACGGCGCTGGTCACCGGCGGCGCGAGCGGTATCGGGCAGGCGTGTGCCGCACGGCTCGCGGCGGACGGGCTCGAGGTGGTCACCGTGGACCTCGCGGCCGGCGCCGACGTGCGGCTCGACGTCACCGACGCGGCCGCCGTGGCGGCGGCGGTCGAGCGGGTGGGCCGGGTCGACGTGCTGGTGAACAGCGCCGGCGTGATCGGCCCGGCCAAGCCTCTCGCCGAGGTGCCGACGCGGAGTGGGCGGCGACGTTCGCGGTCAACGTGACCGGGACGTTCCACCTGTGCCGTGCGGTCACCCCCGGCATGGTCGCGCGGGGCTGGGGCCGGGTCGTGAACCTGGCGAGCATCGCCGGCAAGGACGGGAACCCGGGGCTCGCCGTCTACTCGGCGACGAAGGCCGCGGTGATCGGGCTGACCAAGGCGCTCGGCAAGGAGCTCGCGACCACCGGCGTACTGGTCAACGCGGTCGCACCAGCGGTGATCGAGACACCCATGAGTGCGACCGCCGATCCGGCGGTGATGGCGAGACTGGCGAGCCTGATCCCGATGGGCCGGCTCGGCCGGGCGGGCGAGGTCGCGGAGCTCGTCGCCTGGCTCGGTTCGGATCGTTGCAGCTTCTCCACTGGCGCGGTCTACGACATCAGCGGAGGGCGGGCCACGTTCTAGGCGCTGACCCGGCTGGGGGTGAGCAGCGCGCCCGGGATCCGGTCGTCCGGCAGGGCGAGCATCGCGCCCAGCACCGCGAGGGCCGGCCCGGCCTCCTGCCAGAACACCCGGCTGGGCGCCAAGATGTCCTGGTCGGAGGGCATTCGGGCGGCGACGACCTCGTCCTCGCCGTGCAGCTGCACCACGTCGACCACGTTGTGGTGGGCCCGCACGCCGACGACGGCGATGACCTCGCCGTTCTCGTCTCTGGGGTCGATGAACCGGAAACCGCGCGCCACCAGCGCGCGGAGTTGGGCATCGGTGCTGGTCGCGGTGTGGACCGACGACGCGGCACTGGAAGCCATCAAGCCCTCCGCTTCCTCACGTCGGCCAGGAAGGTCACCAGGTCGGTGCGTGAGTAGACCAGCACCGGGCCGTCCGGGTTGCGAGAGTTCCGCACGGCGACGACCTCGCCTTGCGGCCAGGTCAGCTCCACGCAGTTGCCGACCGCACCGCTGGCGCTGCTCTTGCGCCACACAGCGTGCTCGAGCCGATCAGCGGACATGCCATTTCGGACGTTGCCTGTCATGTGCCCACCCCGATTCCCGACTACCTACAGTGGGTGCACCTGCACGTGCAGCTGCATACAATGACGATAACATGTGCGAGTGCAGCGGTAAATGCACGTGCATATGAATGGGCGCACACGATTAGGTCAAGATCCGCTACGGCAGGTGTCCGCCCAGGTAATGGCCGGTGAACGGGTCACGGCGAGAACCAGATACCGCCAGTTACCACCCGATCGAGTGATGAGAACACCCTGGTGGCGAGAACTGCGGGCCCATCCACGATGGGCGGCGGGCGGTCAGAGCTCGGCGCGGAGCTTCGACAGGAGCTGGCGGCTGCGGTCGGGCGTCTCCGCGTCGACGGCCAGGCGGTCGATCACCCGGCCGTAGACCTCGATCTCGTTCTGGCGGTCGAGGTAGAGCGCGCCGTTGAGGTGCTCGATGTAGACCACGTCCGGCAGCGACGGCTCGGCGAACCGCAGCATGCTGAACGAGCCCTCGGCCGAGTAGCCGCTCATCGAGTACGGCACGACCTGCAGCGTGATGTTCGGCTGCTTGGTGACCTCGAGCAGGTGCTCGATCTGACGCCGCAGCGTGGCGACGCCGCCGAGCGGGCGGCGCAGCACCGACTCGTCGAGGACCGCCCACAGCCGGGGCGCGCCCTGGCGGAACAGCACCCGCTGCCGCTGCATGCGCAGCCGCACCCGGCGCTCGGTCTCGTCGTCGATGCGGGTGGTCTGGCCGTGGCTGGCGACCGCGCGGACGTACTCCTCGGTCTGCAGCAGGCCCGGCACGAACAGCAGCTCGTAGTTCTGGATGAGCGACGCGGACTCCTCGAGCCCGACGAAGTTGGAGAACCAGTCGGGCATGAGGTCGGTGTAGCGGTGCCACCAGCCGCGCTCGTTGGACTTGCGCACCATGTCCAGATAGAAGGCACGCTCGTTCTCGTCGGTGACGCCGTACATCGTGAGCAGGTCGCCGACGTCGCGCTCCTTGAAGCCGACCCGGCCCAGCTCCATCCGGCTGATCTTGGAGTCCGACCCGCGGATGGCGTAGCCGGCGTCGGCCCGGGAGATCTCGGCCGCCTCGCGCAACCGCCGCAGCTGGGCACCGAGCACGATGCGCCGTGCCGTCGGCGCTCCGCTGACCTCGGCCGCGGTGAGCGGCGCAGACTCCGGGGCACCGCGAGGGTCGTCCGCGGCCATCTCAGCCTCCCCAGGTCTGGATCTTCGGGTCACCATCAGACAACTCAGAGTACGCGTCCGACCGCCCTACCGGGAAGCCGCACCGCCGTCCGCCAGTGCGGACGCCCGCGGCAAACGGCCGTACGGAACGCCTCGGGCGACCGGAAGCCGCAGCTCAGCGATCCGGCGATCGGGGCCGCCCGGCGGGCCGTCGAGACTGACGTCACGCGGATGGCCGAGCGCGCACCGCCGCGCCCACCCGGGGCGCGGCGGTGCGCACCTCACTTACGCGGTCACCAGCGAGAGCCCGTACACCCCGAGGATCTCGTTGACGGGCTGGAACCAGGTCTCCCCGCCGCTGCCGCAGTTGCCCCAGCCGCCGGAGGTCACGCCCTGGGCCTGGTCGCCGGTGATGAACGAGCCACCGGAGTCGCCTGGCTCGGCGCACACGTTGGTCTTCGTCATCTGGTACACCGCGCCCTGGGCGTAGTTGACCGTCTCGTTCTTGGCCAGCACCGTGCCGCAGTGCCAGTGCGTCGTGGAGCCCGACCGGCAGATCGACGAGCCGACCGGCGCCTCACCGGAGCCGCGCACGAGCTGGTCGGGCACGGTGCCCCAGCCCAGCACGACCGGCGCGCCCCACCAGCCGTTGCCGATCTGGATGAACGAGTAGTCGTTGCCCGGGAAGGACGAGCCGGCGAAGGTGCCCATCCACGAGCCGTCCCAGCCGACCACCGAGCTGCCGACCCCGCCGCAGTGCCCGGCGCTGACGAAGCCGCCGTGCACGGAGAAGCCGATCGAGCAGCGGGTGTTGCCGTTGATGTAGTACGGGTCGCCGCCGACCGTGCCGGCCGAGAACGGGCGCGGCAGGTGGTCGGTCTCCTCGACCCGCACCGGGCCCGCTTTCCTTGCCACGTCGAGGAAGTCGCTGACGTCCGCGCCGCGCCGGACGGTGACGACCACGCTGCCGGTGCGCGGGTCGGTACGCCAGCCCGCGACGTCGGCCGGGGCCCTGACCGTGTCCAGCTTCGCCTTCGCCGCGTCCAGCTCGGCCTGGGTGTGCTCGACGGGCGCCACCTCGGCGCCGGTCGCGCGGACCGCGGCCGCGGTGTCCGATGTGGTCAGCCCGACCACGAGCGTGCCGCGCTTCGCGTCGAACCAGGAGCCGCCGTAGGCCGCGCCGGCCGCCGCGCGGGCCGCCGGCTCGATCCCGATCGCCGTCGACTCCCGCGCGAGGCGGGTGACCGCCTGCGCCTCGGTGAGGCCGAGGTCGCGCTGCATTGCCGCGACCACGCCGTTCGACGCGACCGCGGTGTCCACTTCGGTCGCCGACGACGTGCCGCCGGCGACGATCGTGCTCAGTGCCACGAGCGCACACGCGCCCACCGACCCGAGCAATCTCGCTCGCTTCATGGTGCTCTCGTTTCTCAGCAGGGGTGAGAGGATGAGAGCGCTCTCAATTCACCAACGTGCTGTATCCGGCACCGTCGCGTCAAGGTCTAGACCAAATTTCGTCCGCTCCTAAGGTGGACGGATGACCTCCACGGCGCACGACATCACCTCCCCCGCCCCGCCCCGGCTGGAGGAGGTGAGCGACGGCGTCTTCGCCTACCTGCAGCCGGACGGCACCTGGTGGATCAACAACACCGGCTTCCTCGTGGGCGAGCGCGGCGTGGTCAGCGTCGACGCGTGCTCGACCGTGCGGCGCACCCGCGCCTACCTCGACGCGATCCGCCGGGTCACCCCGCGGCCGGTCCGCACGCTGATCAACACCCACCACCACGGCGACCACACGTTCGGCAACTTCCTGTTCGAGGGCGCGACGATCGTGGCGCACGAGGGCACCCGGGACGGCGTGCTCGCCTGGGGCCAGCCGTTCGACGAGCCGTTCTGGACCAAGGTCGACTGGGGCGACGTGACGCTCGAGCCACCGTTCCTCACCTACACCGAGGGCGTCACCGTGTGGGTCGACGACCTGCGCTGCGAGGTCCAGCACACCGGCACCCCCGGCCACACCACGAACGACTCGATCGTGTGGGTTCCCGAGCGCCGCCTGCTGTTCTGCGGCGATCTGCTGTTCAACGGCGGCACGCCCTTCCTCCTCCAGGGCTCGATCGCGGGTGCCGTCGACGTGCTCACCCAGGTCCTCAAGCCCCTGGACGCGGCGACGATCGTCCCCGGCCACGGCCCGGTCTCCGGCCCCGAGCTGATCGACGACGTGCTGGGCTACCTGCGGTTCGTGCAGGCCACCGCGCGCGAGGGAAAGGCGGCGGGCCTCTCCCCGCTGGAGGCCGCGCGGGAGGTCTCGCTGGGCGACTACGAGGGGCTCAAGGACAAGGAGCGGATCGTCGGCAACCTGCACCGTGCCTACGCCGAGCTGGCCGGCACCGAGCCGGGCGGCCAGCTCGACGCGGTCGCCGCCCTGCGGGACATGGTCGCCTACAACGACGGGCAGCCGTTGACCTGCCTCGCGTGAGCCCGGACCGGTAACGTGGGGCTGTGAGTGAGGCGAACGAGGTGGCTCCGGACCCACTGGTGAGCCGCGCCGTCCGGCTGTTCGAGTTCCTCGGCCGCACCCAGCAGCTGCGCAACCTCCCACCGCACACCGTGGCCGGCTACCGGTCTGTCCTCTGGCTCCACGAGCTGCCCGACCACCCCGCGGTCGTCGCCGCGCACCGGGGCGACCCGGGGCTGGACGAGCCCGTCCTCACCGTCGACCGGGTGGCGCGCGTCGAGCCGCCGGAGCCGGCCGGGTTCAGCCTCGACCGCTGGGACGACCCGGAGCTGCCGCCCCCGCCGCCCGAGGACCCCGTGCTGCGCGAGCGGTACGACGAGTGGCTCGCCGGCTGGCAGGAGTGGGCCGAGCGGGAACGGCGCGACGGCCAGGTGCGGGCCTGGTACAGCCAGCTGTTCGCCACCTACGTCGCGGCCACCGGCAACCCCGAGGAGCTCGAGCTCGTGGTCGGCGTCGGCTGCCTCGCGTGGGCACCGCCCGGCCACCCCGAGGTCCGCCGGCACGTGGTCACCGCGCCGGTCACCATCACCCTCGACGACGACACCGGGCGGCTCGCGGTCCGGCGGGTCGAGTCGGTCGACGCGGCCGACGTCGAGCTGGACATGCTCGACCCCGGCCTCATCCCGAACCCGCGGCACGTCAACGACATCCGCACGCAGGCCCGCGAGCTCGCCGGCCACCCGCTCGACCGGACGGAGACCGGCGCGCTGGTCCGCCGGGTCGTGCACACGCTCGACGCGGGCGGCGAGTACCGCGACACCGACACCGTGCCCGCGCCGGCCACGCACGCGGTGGCCGCGTTCGCGCCCGCGGTGATCCTGCGCCGGCGCTCGCAGCAGGGCCTCGTCGAGATCTTCGAGACCATCGTCGACCAGCTCACCGAGTCCGGCGAGGTGCCCGACGGGCTGCGGCCCCTCGTCGACCCGGACCACCGGCCGCACCCGCACGCCGCCCCGCCGGTGCCCGGCGCGCTCGTCGGCGTGGACGACGACGAGTTCCTGCCGCTGCCGGTCAACGACACCCAGCTGCGGATCGTCCGGCAGGTCGACACCCAGGCGCAGACGCTCGTGCAGGGCCCGCCCGGCACCGGCAAGACGCACACGGCGGCCGCGCTGCTCTCGCACCTCCTGGCGCAGGGCAAGCGGGTGCTGGTCACCGCGCACACCGACCGGGCGCTGCGCGAGGTCCGGGACAAGCTGCCGGCGGAGATCAAGCCGTTGTCGGTGGCCGTGGTCGGCACCTCGCGCGAGGACATGTCCGACCTGAAGGTGGCCGTCGAGCGGATCGCCGCGGCCGCCACCGAGCACGACGAGGTGGCGGCCCGGGACACCGAGCAGGCCTGCCTCGACGACATCGAGCGCCTGCGGCTGCGCCGCGCGGACCTGCACGCCCGGCTCGTCGCCGCCCGCGAGGACGAGGTCCGCGAGCACACCCACGGCGGCTACCGCGGCACGCTCGCCGCCATCGCCCGGTCGCTGGAGGCGCAGCGGCCACGGTACGGCTGGCTCGCCGCGCTCGCCGACGTCCGGCCCGGCGACGAGCCGCCACTGTCCACTGCGGACATCGTCGAGTGGCGGCGGCTGCTGCTCGACCGGGCGCTCGCGTCCGACGAGCTCGAGGCCGGCGGCCGGCTCGTCGACATCACCATGGTTCCGCCGCCGCCCGGGTTCGCCGATCTCGTCGCCGCCGAGAGCGCCGCGGCCGCCGCCGACCAGGACCATCGCTCGGCGAAGACGCACCTCGCCTTCGACGCCGTGCGCCGGATCGACGCCCAGGCCCGCGAGCAGCTGCGCAGGCGGCTGCGCGAGCTGGCGGACGAGGCCGACGACCTGGCGCGGCGCCGGGAGGAGTGGATGAACGACGCGCTGGCCGACATCCGGTCCGGCCGCGGCCGGGCGTGGCACGGCCGCGCGCAGCAGATCACCACGCTCGTGGCCCAGGCGGACACCCTGGTGGCCCGCTTGGGTCCACTCACGACGGTCGAAGTGGACGGTCAGGCCACGCTGCTCGTGCCGGTGGCCCAGCAGCTGCTCGCGCACCTGGCCGGCGGCGCGCTCAAGACCGGTCCGGACGGCATGCCGAAGGTCGGCGCTCTCTCGGCGCGGCCGGTCAAGCAGGCGCAGGCACTGTTCACCCAGGTGCGGGTCGACGGGCTGCCGCCCACCGACGCGGGCCGGCTGAGCGCCTTCCTGGTGTGGGCCGACCTGACGAAGATCCTCGCCGCGCTCGACCGGGGGTGGCCCGCCGGGGTCGCGATGCCGGCCGGGTCGGTGTACGAGCGGGTGCAGTGGCACAGCACGGAGCTGGACCAGCTGCACCGGGTGCTGCGGCTGTCCGAGGCGCTGGAGACCGAGCAGCGGCTGCTCCACGACGCCGGCCTGCCGCGCCCGGACTGGACCGACCTGGACGCGGTCCGGACCTATGCCGACCTCGTCGACGTGGCGGCCGCGGCCGACGCGCACGCGGCGGCCATCGTGCCGCTGCGCCGGATCGAGGCCACGCTCTCGGTCGCGGCCGGGCACGCGGACGCGGCGCCGTGCGTGCGCGCGTTGCGCCAGGCCGCGAAGCAGCGCGATCCCGACGCGTACGCGGTGGCGCACAAGCGGCTCGAGCGCCTGCACGAGGTGCGCCGGCTGGTCCTGCGCCGCGACGGGCTCGCCGCCCGCCTCTCCCCCAGGCTGCGCACCGCCGTCGAGACCACGGCCGCCGAGTCCACTTGGGACGATCGGCTGGCCGGGTTCGCCGACGCGTGGGCCTGGGCGTCGACCGGCGCGTGGGTGCTCGACCAGGGCGCGGTGGACGTCAACGCGCTGCAGGCCGAGATCGGGCTCACCGAGCACCGGATCCGCCGCGAGGTGGAGACGCTGGCGGCCACCCGGGCGTGGGGGCACGCGGTGTCGCCGGACCGGCTGACCGGGCAGGCGCGGGCCAACCTGGAGCACTACGCCTATCTGGTGCGCCGGCTGGGCAAGGGCACCGGGCGGTACGCGGCGCAGCGGCGGGTCGAGGTGCGCCAGGCGATGGACCGCTGCCGGCCGGCCGTGCCGGTGTGGATCATGCCGGTGTACCGGATCGCGGAGCAGCTGCAGATCCGCCGGGACATGTTCGACGTGGTCATCGTCGACGAGGCGTCCCAGGCCGGGCTCGAGGCGACGTTCCTGCAGTACCTGGCCCCGCGGATGGTCGTGATCGGCGACGACAAGCAGGTGTCGCCGTCCGCGGTCGGGGTGGACCAGCAGCAGCTGCGGGACCTCGCGGGGCAGTACCTCGCGGACGACCCGTACCGGTCGGCGTGGCAGGACCCGCAGCGGAGCCTGTTCGACGAGGCGAAGATGCGCTACCGCGGGCTGCTCACGCTCACCGAGCACCGGCGGTGCGTGCCGGAGATCATCGCGTTCTCCAACCGGGTGGCCTACGAGCCGGACGGGATCCGGCTGGTGCCGGTGCGCCAGTACGGCGCCGACCGGCTCGAGCCCGTGCGCGCGGTGTATCTCCCGGACGGCCGCGTCGTCGGGACCACCAACAAGGTCAACCCGGTCGAGGTCGAGGCCATCGTCGAGCAGCTGGAGAAGTGCGTCGCCGACCCGCGCTACGACGGGCTGACGTTCGGGGTCATCTCGCTGCTCGGCACCGCGCAGGCCAAGGCGATCGAGCGGCGGCTGCTGGAGCGGATCGCGCCGGAGGACTGGGCGGCGCGGCGGATCCAGTGCGGTGACTCGGCGGACTTCCAGGGTGCCGAGCGCGACGTGATGTTCCTGTCGATGGTGGCCGCCGGGCCGGCGCAGGTGCCGCTGACCCGGGATCTCTACGTGCAGCGGTACAACGTGGCGGCGTCGCGGGCGCGGGACCAGATGTGGTTGTTCCACTCCATCCCGCCGGGTGCCCTGGACAACCCCGAGGACATGCGGTTCCAGCTGCTCGACCACTGCTACGGCGTGCTCGGCTCGCCCGCGGACGACTTCCTGCGGCTGCCGTCGCCGGAGGACACGCTGGTCGAGCCGTTCCCGTCGCTGTTCACCCAGCACGTGGCGAACAGGTTGGTGTCGCTGGGTTACTCGGTGGTGCCACGGTACACAGTGGACTCCTACCCGCTGGACCTCGTGGTGGTCGGCGCCCGGGCCCGGCTGGCCGTGCTGTGCGAGGGCGACGAGTGGCGCGGCGCGGCCGCGTACGAACGGGACCTGGCCAGGCAGCGGGACCTGGAGCGGTGCGGGTGGCGGTTGTTCCGCATCCGCGCGTCGTCGTTCTACGGGGCGTCGTCGGACGTGCTGGACCGGCTCACGGCCGCGCTGCGCCAGCTCGACATCTCGCCCAATCGCGCCTAGTTCGCTTGGCGGTGAAGGCTGACGCGGCTGCTGGACCACCATGCGCCGACCCACTAGGGGGCGACCCGGAATACTCCCCGATCTATGCCGTTTTCGCTGGCAGCGGGGTGTTCGAGGGGTGACCATCGAGGTATGAGTCACGAGTTGAGCAGCGCGGACCTGCGGGCCATAGCCCACCTGGCCGACGACCCGGCGCGCCGCTTCGAGCTGTCCGCCGAGATCACGATCATCGTCCACGACCTGGACGCCCTCCGCGCGGCGGCCCGCAAGTCCTTCGACCACGGCCGCTTCGCCTCCGAACGCGACCGCGAGCGAGCCTGGGCGGCGATCGAGGACAACCCCACAGGCCTGATCTCCCAGGCGATCGACTTCGCCCGCCTGACCGAGGACATCCCCGGCCTGCTGGGCCACACCGCGGACTGGACGGTCCGCCGCGCCACCGACGACCCGTAGATCCGGAATACCTTGGCACCGCCCTCGGGGCGCCGCCGTCACCGACTCAGCGGTCCCGCCATGTCAGCGGCGAGAGCGTCAGCGCCGCTTCGGCAATCGTGCGGCCCGTGTCGGTCTTGATGCTCTTACGGGCGGAGTCGATCCACCCGTCGACCCGGTTTACCCCGATCTCCCGGTATTCGACTGCCTGCAGGAGCATCTCCAGCTTGTCAGCGTCCTTGGCACAGCGGGCCTCGGCGGACTGCTGCGACTCGTACTCGTCAACCGCCGCACGGATCACGTCGCGTGACCGCTCGGGCAGGCCGGCCGTCTGGTCGGCCGTGATCTGCCGCGGGTCGGGCTTGGTCAGGTAACCGGTCACCGTGTGCGGCAGGTCGCCCGTTCGGGTCTCCTGCGTGTCGTGCCACAGCGCGAGGAACGAAGCGCGCACCGGATCCGCACCTTCTTCGGCGGCGATGATCGCGGCCAGCTGAGCAACCCGCATGCTGTGCTCGGCGACGGACTCGGGGTCGCGCACGCCCGCGTGCCACCACCCGGCGCGGCGAATGCGCTTGAGCACGCCAAGTTCGTAGCCGAAGGCAGCAAGCTCGGCGGCCTCGTCTGACAATGTCTGTTCCCCCTCAACGATCGGCGATGCGTAGCGCGTACTGGAGCCCGACTACCTGACCACGACCGGTTCGCGTCACGTTCCCACTTGACGCGAGCTTGTCGAGCACCTCGGCGAGTCGCTTTCTGACGTCGGTCCGCTCGGCGAGCAACGCTGGTCGTGACGCTATGAGTACGTGCAGTGTGTGCAGGTTGAGTGGCAGGTGCGACGAGTTGGGATCGAGCCGGTTGATGAGGTGGTGTAGCAGCCGCACCCCGGTCCACGAACGGGTGTCGTCATTCGACATAAAAGCATCGCTTGTCTGCTCCTCGCTCAGCTCGCCGATCCAATGCGCCCAGTAGTTCAGGTTTGCGACCTCGGCACGCGTATCGATCGTCTGGTCGACGAAGTCGTGAATGTGGGTGCTGTCGCCGGCCGAGGCGAGCGCCACCGAGGCGGACCGAGCCTCGAGTAGACCGGTGATGTTTCCATCCCGGACAGTGCTGCGCCATGCCCGCCGCCACTCGTCGCGCAGCCAGTCGACCACCTGCAGCCGGCCGTCGAAGCCCAGCAGATAAACCGCTTGCCGCCGCAACAGCGGCTCGTCCGTGCGACGGCCGCGCTCAACGACCGTCAGCAAGTGGTCGAAGAAGCGGTGCTGCTCCTCGGCGGCCAACGACGGATGCGACGCGACCGGTCCACGACGCGGCACCTTCGACGCGAACTCCTCCAACTGCTGCGGCAACGTCCGCGTGATCGGCCACGTGATCAGGTTGGTGAGCGTGCGGCGATGCACCCTGGCGGCCAAGGGGTGTGTCTCGGCGTGAACTACAGCGCCTCCACCTGTGATGCCCGCGGACAGCACCTGATCGGCCTCTATCGCCTCCGTGAGATGACGACGGGTCGACGGCGGCGCACCGAGGCGAGACAGTCGAGCGCTCAGCCGGAGAAAGTCACCCGCGTGCGTGGCAGCAAGCGGGCGACGACCTGACTCCCACCCCTGGACCGTAGTCACGTCCACCGCCAGAGCCTCGGCGAGCTGGTCCTGTGTCAACGCCGCCGACTGCCGCGCCAGCTTCAGCACGAATCCCGACACGACGCCCGTCGAGCGCGAACCCTGACCGCCGGTCAGTGCTATCGGGCCACGTTTCATCGCACTCCCGTCCGCTCGCTGCGTTCGGTGACCGCAGTCGCACTGCCGGTCAGTTCTGCCGGGTGCCATCTGATCGTAACGTTCCTGACGAAGTCAGTGACCAGGGGAAACGAAGACGGAACCCCCGATGGAAAGGACAGGTGGCATGACTACGGTCGTTCCAGAGCTCAAGACAGGACGCTCGCTGGTCCCAACGTCCGTGTTCGACCGGCTAACGGCGCGCCTGGCCAAGGACGAGCAGGTCAACGAGAAGTACGCCATGCGAGTCATGGATCAAGCCCTCGCGTTCATCCACACATGCGCCCACTCCGACCTGCGGCTGTCACCCTGCAACGCCGTGGACCTGGGATGGCACACCTTCATCCTGGACACGGTGGAGTACGAGCGATTCTGCGCGAGGACGTTCGGCTTCTTCGTCCACCACGTGCCGATCGCCGACGACGACCGATTGGCGCACGGTGTCGAGGCAAGGGCCGCGATCGAGCGAACGGTGGCTGAGATGCGGCGCGTGAGGTTCGCCGTGGACGACGAGTTGTGGAAGTCTGCGCCGGGCGACTGCTCGCAGTGCCACAACGGCTGCGCCGATTCGCCCGCCTCCCCGGATCAGCACTGAAAGGCACCTGACCGTTGCACCGTCACGACTGGAACGAGCTACCCGACGGGGTCCGCGCAGCGGTACGCGAACTCTGCGGGGAGATCGTCCATGTTGATGCGTCGACGGTTGGGCGCAACTCGGCGTTCGCGGCAAACCTGCGTGTGGCGAACGGCGACCGGGTGTTCTGTAAGGGAGTCCTGATCGGCACAGACGTGACACGAATGCATCGGAGGGAGGCCCACGTCAACGGGTCGATGCCTTCGACACGCGCGCCGCGTCTGTTGTGGGACGTCGAAGTCGATGGGTGGCTTCTCCTGGGCCTGGAACACATCGCTGGCCGGCACGCAGACCTCACGCCGGGCTCACCGGACCTACCGGTCATCACGGAGTCACTGTCGACCTTGGTGCGAGACCTGACCCCGACTCCAACTCCTCGAGTACCCGACCTCAGCGCCAAGTGGAACCGGGTGCGGCCGTGGCGGAGCCTCCGTGACGACCGGCCAGCCGCGCTGGATGCCTGGACACACGCGCATCTGGCACAGTTCGCCGCGGAAGAACCCGTCGCTGCCGAGTTCGTCGCCGGCAACACGCTGGCACACACTGACGTTCACGAGCACAACATGCTTGTCCGGGACGCATCCGCCTACCTCGTCGACTGGGCCTGGGCGCACGTCGCCGCGGCCTGGGTGGACGCCGCTTACCTCGTGATCCGCCTCATCCAGGCCGGCCACAGTCCAGCGTCGGCCGAACGGTGGGCGGCGACCACCCCGAGTTGGCTTGCCGCACCATCGGCAGCGGTGGACGCTTTCGCCGTCGAGACATATGGGATGTGGGAGTACCTACGACACATCGACCCGCGGCCGATTCGCGAGGCGCCTACCAGGGCGGCACGGCAGTGGGCGCAGTACCGGCGGTCCGAGCGGTGAGTCAGGCGCGGCGGCTGCGGGAGCCGGGGAGGTCGGCCTCCACCCGGGCGGCGGCCTTCAGCAGCGGCGGCAGCAAATCCCGGCGCATGGCCTCCAGCGACGTGCGGCTCGCGTGGGCCGAGACGTTCAGCGCGGCCACCACCTTGCCCGTGCGGTCGCGGATCGGGACGGCCACGGCGCGCAGGCCCTCCTCGAGCTCCTGGTTCACCAGCGCCCAGCCCTGGGTCCGCACCCGCGCGATCTCCCCGCGCAGCGACGCCACCGACGACACCGTCCGGGCCGTCAACCGCGCCAGCCGGACGTCGGCGAGGTAGGAGGCCAGCTCGTCGTCCGGCAGGCCGGCCAGCAGCACCCGGCCCATCGACGTCGCGTACGCCGGGAAGCGGGTCCCGACGCTGATCGACACCGTCATGATGCGGCTCACCGGGACGCGCGCCACGTAGACGACGTCGTGACCATCGAGGACCGACACCGACGACGACTCGTTCACCTCGCCGACCAGGACCTCCAGGTGCGGCTCCGCCACCTCCGGCAGCGACAGGCTCGACAGGTACGCGTACCCGAGCTCCAGCACCTTCGCGGTCAGCGAGAAGAACCTGCCGTCCGACCGGACATAACCCAGCGACGCCAACGTCAGCAGGAACCGCCGCGCCACCGCCCGGGTCACGCCGGTCACCGCGGCGACCTCGCTCAGCGTCAGCTCCGGGTGCTCGTGGTCGAACGCGCGGATCACCGCCAGCCCGCGCTCGAGCGACTGCACGAAGTCCGACCCACGTCCGGCCACGCCACCACCCCCGCTCACCGGCTAGACACTGAAGAAGACTGTCTCACGTTCACCCTGCAGCCGAATGTCGAACGCGTACCCGTCGTCGGTGAGCCGGGCGACCAGCGTGCTGCGGCCGGGCTCCGGGAGCGCGGCCAGCACCGGATCGTCCATGTTGGACGGCTCGTCCGGCAGGTACACCCGGGTCACCACGCGGTCGAGCAACCCGCGGGCGAACACCGACAGGTCGATGTGCGGCGCCTGCGGCCGGCCGTCCGCACCGGGCACCCGGCCCGGCTTCACCGTCCGGATCCCCCAGCGGCCCTCCTCGTCGGTGGCCGACCGGCCGAAGCCGCGGAAGCCGGGCACGGGACCCCGCGGGTCGTCGGGATGGTCGAACCGGCCGTCCGGCGAGGCCTGCCAGCTCTCGATCAGCGCGTCGGGCACCGGCGAGCCCGCGCCGTCGAACACCGTGCCGCGCAACCAGAACGCGCCCGGCGTGCCCTCGCTGACGACCTCCGGGCCGTCCAGCCAGGTGAGCGCGTGCGAGAAGAACGGCCCCACGGTCTGCGAAGGGGTCAGCCCAAAGGTCACGACGACTCCATCGGCGTCTGGTCCCGGCCACGCAGGACGATGTCGAACTCGAACGCGAGCGCCCACTCGGGCACGGTCTCGGACAGGTCGAACGACGAGATCATCCGGGACCGGGCCGCCGCCGGGACCGCGTTGTAGATCGGGTCCTGGTAGAACAGCGGGTCGCCCGGGAAGTACATCTGGGTCACCAGCCGCTGCACGAACGCGCGGCCGAACAGCGAGAAGTGGATGTGCGTTGCGCGCCAGGCGTTCTCGTGGTTGCGCCACGGGTACGCGCCCGGCTTGATCGTCACGAACCGGTAGTGCCCGGCCGAGTCGGTCAGGCACCGGCCGACGCCGGTGAAGTTCGGGTCCAGCGGCGCCGGGTGCTGGTCGCGCACGTGCGAGTACCGGCCGGCGGAGTTGGCCTGCCACAGCTCGACGAGCGTGTCCGGCACCGCGCGGCCGTCGCTGTCCAGCACCCGGCCGTGCACGATGATCCGCTCGCCGAGCGGCTCGCCGTCGTGCTGGGTGGTGAGGTCGTGGTCGGTCGCCAGCACCCGCCCCTCCCCCAGCACCGGGCCGGTGATCTCGGTCAGCGAGTGCGGCAGCAGCACCGGCGCCTGGCTCGGCGCGCGCAGCACGGTCGACCCGTACCCCGGCGAGGCGAGCGGCGGGTGCGTCCCGCCGGGGTCGCGCCGGTATCCGGGCACCACCACGTTGGTCATGACGGACTCCCCTCCACGAGCCGGCGCAGCACCGCCAGCTCCTCGTCGGTCGGTGGCTCGGTCACCGCCACCTCGTCGGCCACCTTGAGGTCCCAGCCGGTCGCCGCCCGCACGTCGGCGACCTCGACACCAGGGTGCACCCGGGTCAGCGTCAGCTCCCGGGTCACCGGGTCCGGCTCCAGCACCGCGATGTCGGTGACCACCCGCACCGGCCCGCGACCGCGCAGGCCGAGCTTCTCCCGCGAGTCGTGGCCGTCGCCGTAGCCGACCGAGGTGACGAAGTCGACCCGGTCCACGAACGTCCGCTTGCTCTGCCGGACCATGATGAACACCTCGCGGCAGGACGCGGCGATCTCCGGCGCGCCACCGGATCCCGGCAGCCGCACCCGCGGGCGCGCGTAGTCGCCGATCACCGTGGTGTTCAGGTTGGCGAAGCGGTCCAGCTGCGCGGCGGAGAGGAAGCCGACGTCGATCCGGCCGGGCTGGAGCCAGTAGTTGAACACCTCCGGCACGCTCACCACGGCGTCCGCGGTCAGCGCCAGCTCACCGTCCCCGATGGACAGTGGCAGCACGGACGGCTTGGCGCCGATCGCGCCGGACTCGTAGACCAGCACCAGGTCCGGCGCGTGCACCCGGCGGGCCAGGTTGGCCGCGGTGCTCGGCAGCCCGATGCCGACGAAGCACGACGTGTGGCCGGCGAGCGCCCGCGCGGCCTCGACCGACATCATCTCCTCGGCCGTCCATGCCGGGGCGCGTCCGCGGTCTGTCATACCGGCTCCGCGGTCTCGTAGATGTGCTCGGCGAGCCAGGCGTCGAACGTGTCACGGTCGCGGCTCACCGCGTCCCACGCCCGGTAGGCGTCGTTGTCGCGCTCGTAGTAGCCCTGCGCGTAGGACGGCCGCGCCCCACCCGGCACCTCGGCCACCGCGGACACCACCCAGGACGGCAGCACCACCGCGTCCGGCCGGGGCTCGAGCCGGTCGACGATCTCCTCGACGGTCACCAGCGACCGCTCGGCCGCGAGCACCGCCTCCTTCTGTACCCCGACCAGGCCCCACAGCTGCACGTTGCCCCGCCGGTCGGCGCGCTGCGCGTGGATCACCGTGACGTCCGGCCGGACCGCCGGCACCGCGGCCAGTTCCTCGCCGGTGAACGGGCAGGTCACGGTCCTGATCGTGTCGGTGTGCCTGGCGAGGTCGGTGCCCTGGTAGCCACGCAGCACCGCGAACGGCAGGCCTGACGCGCCGGCGACGTACCGGTTGGCCATCCCCGCGTGGCTGTGCTCCTCCAGCTCCAGCGGCGCGGGCCAGCCGTTCTCCACCGCGTCCCGCAGCCGGTGCAGCGAGCCGACGCCGGGGTTGCCGCCCCACGCGAACACCAGCCGGCGCGCGCAGCCTGCCCCGATCAGCTGGTCGTAGACGATGTCCGGGGTCATCCGGACCAGCGTGAGGTCGCGCCTCCGCTGCCGGATGATCTCCTGCGCCGCCCGCACGGGGATGAGGTGGGTGAAGCCTTCCAGCGCCACCGTGTCCCCGTCCCGCACCAGCTCGGCGATCCCGTCGGCCAGTCCCACCACCTCGGCCACCAGCGGGCCTCCTGTGCACCTGAAGGTTGTACGCATTACGAACGACTGTTCTCCAGTCGCACAATAGGTAACCACGTCGTCGCACGTCAATGTGTTGACGCTCGCGGGACCTGCCTCTACGTTCTCCTTGAGAACTAGCGTGCGATCTCCGAACAACGTTGTTTCAATCTTCCCCCCAGGTGGATGGAGTCCCGCGGATGCGCCGAACCCTCGCTGTTCTCCTGGCGACCACACTGTTGGCCACGGCCGCGTGCGGCTCGGACAGCGGGGGCGCGCCGGCCGGCTCGGGGCAGCCGGACAAGGTCACCGTCGGGGTCATCCCGATCCTCGACGTGGCGCCGATCTACCTCGGCGTGGAGAAGGGGTTCTTCGCGAAGCGCGACATCGACGTGACGCTCGAGCAGGCCGAGGGCGGCGCGGCGATCGTGCCGGCGGTGGTGTCGGGCCAGTACCAGTTCGGCTTCAGCAACATGATCTCCCTGCTGCTCGCGCACTCGCAGGGCCTGCCGCTCAAGGTGGTGTCCAACGGCACGGCCTCCACGGGGGTGGACGGCCAGGACTTCGCCGCGCTGATGGTCAAGGGCGACAGCCCCATCCAGACCGCGGCCGACCTCGAGGGCAGGACCGTGGCCGCGAACACGCTGAAGAACATCGTGGACACCAGCGTGCGGGCGTCGGTGCGCAAGGCGGGTGGGAACCCGGCCAAGGTGAAGTTCGCCGCACTGCCGTTCCCCGAGCAGCCGGCCGCGCTCGCGTCGGGCCGGGTCGACGCGGTGTTCGTGGTGGAGCCGTTCCAGCAGGCGGTGCTCGCCCAGGGCGGCCGCAAGATCGCGTCCAGCTACGTCGACGCGGCACCCGAGCTCACGGTCGCCGCGTACTTCGCCGCGCAGCAGCTGATCGGCGACAACCCGGACCTGGTCAAGCGGTTCACCGAGGCCATGCGGGAGTCACTGTCCTATGCCGACGCTCACCCGGCCGAGGCACGCGACATCATCGGCAGCTACACCGAGATCGCGCCCGACGTGATCGCCAAGGTCACCCTGCCCAAGTGGCCCGCCCAGGTGAACAAGGCGTCCGTGCAGACCCTCGCCGACCTGGCCCTGGAGGACAGCCTGCTGTCCGAGGCGGCCGATGTGGACGCTCTGCTGCCGTGAGCGGGAGCGACGAGGCGTACGCCATCTGGACCGACGAGCGGCGCAGCCGTGCGGAACGACCGGCGGGCAGCGCGGGAGGGACGACGGCGTGTTAGCGGCGGAGCGAAACGAACCATGAGCACCGTGCGGAAGGTTCTGCTGGGGTTGGCGGGGTTGGTCGGCTTCGGTTTGCTGCTGGAGCTGGCACCCCGGATCGGGCTGGTGTCCGCGACGTACGCCCCGCCCACCAGCCGGATCCTCGCCACGCTCGCGGACCAGGCCAACGAGCGGCAGTTCTGGCTCGCCGTCTGGGACACGGTCCGCACGTGGCTCCTCGGCCTGGTCATCGCGGTGGCGCTCGGGGTGGTGCTCGGCGTCCTCATCGGCACGATCCCCCTGCTGCGGGCGGCGACGTCGTCCACCATCGAGTTCCTGCGGCCGATCCCGTCGGTCGCGCTGATCCCGCTCGTGGTGGTGCTGTACGGCTCGACGATCAGCTCGACGCTCGTGCTCGTCGTGTACGCCGCGTTCTGGCAGGTGCTCATCCAGGTGCTGCACGGGGTCGCGGACATCGACCCGGTCGCCCGCGACACGGCGCTGTCCTACCGGCTCGGCCGGTGGGCGCGGGTGCGCTACCTGGTCTGGCCGACGGCGCTGCCCTACGTCGTGACGGGGGTGCGGCTGGCCGCGACCGTGGCCCTGATCCTCACGATCACCGGTGAGCTGGTCGTCGGCTCGCCGGGCCTGGGCCGGGAGATCGCGACCGCGCGGGCGAGTGGCGCGGTGCCGGCGATGTACGCGCTGATCGTGGTGACCGGCGTGTTCGGGGTGGCCGCCAACCTGCTGACCCGCGCCGCCGAGCGCCGCGCCCTGCACTGGCACCCGTCGATGCGGACGGAGGTGCCGGCGTGAGCGCCGTGCTCAGGCGGGTCGGGCTCGCGATCGGGCTGCCGGTCGTCCTGGTGGTCGGGTGGTGGTTCGCCAGCGCGAGCAGCACCGACTTCTACTTCCCGCCGCTGCGCACGATCCTCGAGGTCTTCCCGGACACCTGGTTCGGCGCGCGGATGTACGACGACGTGCTGCCCAGCATCGCCCGGCTCGGCATCGGGTACGCGGCCGCGCTCGTGCTCGGCATCGGGCTCGGGATGGCCATCGGGTCGAGCCGGTGGCTGCGGGCGCTCGTCGAGCCGCTGCTGGAGTTCCTGCGCGCGGTGCCGCCGCCGGTGCTGGTCCCGATCCTCGTGCTGATCGCGGGCATCGGCAACGGGATGAAGATCCTCGTCATCGTCTCCGGCTGCCTCTGGCCGATCCTGCTCAACGCGGTCGAGGGCGTGCGCGCGGTCGACCAGGTCCTCGCCGACACGTGCCGCACCTACCGGATCCGCGGCCGGCTGCGCTGGTGGCACCTCGTGCTGCGCTCGGCGAGCCCGCAGATCGTCACCGGCGCGCGGCAGGCGCTGTCGGTCGGGATCATCCTCATGGTCATCAGCGAGATGTTCGCCGCGAGCAGCGGGCTCGGCTTCGCGGTCATCCAGTTCAAGGACGGCTTCCAGATCCCGCAGATGTGGAGCGGCGTGCTCCTGCTCGGCCTGCTCGGCGTGCTGCTGTCGGTGCTGTTCGGGATCGTCGAGCACCGGGTGCTCGGCTGGTACCAGGGCAGCCGGGCCCAACAGAAGGAGCGATGATGCTGGTCGTCAAGGAGCTCCAGAAGGTGTACGACGCGCGCGGTCGCCGGGTCGAGGCCATCGGCGAGGTGACGTTCTCCGTCGAGGAGGGGAGCTTCGTCTGCGTCGTCGGTCCGTCCGGCTGCGGCAAGACCACCCTGCTGCGCTGCATCGCCGGCCTGCTGCCGCCCACCCGCGGCGAGGTCGAGGTCGCCGGCCACCGGGTCACCGGCCCGCCGGATGGGCTCGCCGTCGTGTTCCAGGAGTACGGCCGGAGCCTGTTCCCGTGGCTGCGGGTCGCGGACAACGTCGACCTGCCGCTGCGTGCCGCGGGCATGGCGAAGGGCAAGCGCCGCGAGCTCGTGGACGAGGCGCTCGACGCGGTCGGGCTCGGCGACGCGCACCAGGCCTACCCGTGGCAGCTGTCCGGCGGCATGCAGCAGCGGGTCGCGATCGCCCGCGCGGTCGCCTACCAGCCGCGGGTGCTGCTGATGGACGAGCCGTTCGCCGCGGTCGACGCGCAGACCCGCGCCGACCTCGAGGACCTGATCCGGTCGGTGTGGCAGCGGCTCGGGGTCACCCTGCTGTTCGTCACCCACGACATCGACGAGGCGGTGTACCTCGGCCAGCGGGTGATCATGCTGTCCGCGTCGCCGACCCGGGTGGCCGAGGACCTCGCCATCGACCTGCCCGACGAGCGCGACCAGCTGACCACCCGCGGCGATGCCCGGTTCACCGAGCTGCGTGGCCAGGTGTACGCGCAGATCCAGAAGGCCAAGCTCGAAGGGAAGACGCGATGACCACCGCGATGACCACCGCCACGACCACCATCCTGGACCCCGCCGCCTTCGCCGGAAGTGTCTACAGTGGAGGGTGGGTCGCCGCGCACGGCGGCAGCGCGCCGATCGTCGCGCCGGCCACGGGCGACGTGCTGGGCACCACCGGTGTCGCGGACGTGCGGGACGTCACCGAGGCGAGCACGGCCGCGGCCGCCGCGCAGCGGGACTGGGCCGCGGCGAGCTACGCCGACCGGGCCGCCGTGCTGCGCCGCGCGGGCGCGCTCATCGAGGAGCACGCCGACGAGCTACGTGGCTGGGTCACCCGGGAGACCGGCGCGGTCGACGGGCTCGCCAGGTTCGCGGTGGGCGTCGCCGCGCAGGAGTGCTACGAGGCCGCGGCGCTCGCGTCCAGGTCTCCCGGCGAGATCCTGCCGACCGCCGAGCCGCGGCTGTCGCTGCTGCGCCGGGTCCCGGTCGGCGTCGTCGGCGTGATCTCGCCGTTCAACGTGCCGCTGATCCTGTCGATCCGCTCGGTCGCCCCGGCCCTCGCGCTCGGCAACGCGGTGGTGCTCAAGCCCGACCTGCGCACGCCGGTCAGCGGAGGCTTCGCGATCGCCCGGATGCTCGCCGAGGCCGGCCTGCCCGAGGGTGTGCTGCACGTGCTGCCCGGCGGCGCCGAGGCCGGCACCGCGCTGGTCGCCGACCCCCGGGTGCGCGTCGTGTCGTTCACCGGGTCCAGCCGGACCGGCCGCGC
The DNA here is from genome assembly GCF_036402745.1 of Actinophytocola sp. GTDB lineage: Bacteria > Actinomycetota > Actinomycetes > Mycobacteriales > Pseudonocardiaceae > Actinophytocola. Next base: position 50,094 of record NZ_DASWSJ010000161.1, read on the forward strand.
GGTGGCCGAGCTGGCCGCGCGGCACCTCAAGCGGGTGCACCTGGAGCTCGGCGGCAACTCGGCGCTGATCGTGCTGGAGGACGCGGACGTCGACCGCGCGGTGTCCGCCGCCGCGTGGGGCTCCTACCTGCACCAGGGCCAGATCTGCATGACCACCGGCCGGCACCTCGTGCACGAGAGCATCGCGGAGTCCTATGTGGAGGCCCTGGCCGCGCACGCGAACGCGCTGCCCGTCGGCGACCCCACCGGCCCGGTCGCGCTCGGCCCGCTGATCGACGCGGGCCAGCGGGACAAGGTGCACGCGCTCGTGACGTCCACTGTGGACGCCGGGGCGCGGCTCGTGGCCGGCGGCACCTACGACGGCCTGTTCTACCGGCCGACCGTGCTCGACGACGTGCGCACCGACATGCCGGCCTACGCCAACGAGGTGTTCGGCCCGGTCGCACCCGTCGTCCGGTTCGCGAGCGCCGAGGAGGCGGTGCGGCTCGCGGCCGCGAGCGACTACGGGCTGTCGCTGTCGATCCTCACCGGCGACGCGATGCGGGGCCTCGCGCTCGCCGAGCAGATCCCCACGGGCATCGTGCACATCAACGACCAGACGGTGAACGACGAGGCGGTCGCGCCGTTCGGCGGCGTGCTGGACTCCGGCACCGGCGCCCGGTTCGGCGGCTCGGCCAACCTCGACGCGTTCACCGACTCGCGCTGGATCACCGTGCGCGGCCAGATCCCGGAATACCCTTTCTAGATGCCCCGCACCCAGGTAGCCATCGTCGGCGCCGGCCCGGCCGGGTTGCTGCTCGCGCAGCTGCTGCACCTGCGCGGCATCGACTCGGTCGTGCTCGAGCGGCACACGCGGTCCTACGTCGAGGCGCGGATCCGGGCCGGCGTGCTCGAGCAGGGCAGCGTCGACCTGCTGACGAAGGCCGGCCTCGCCGACCGGCTGCACCGGGAACGCCTGGTACACCACGGGTTGGAGCTGCTGTTCGACGGCGTCGGCCACCACGTGCCGCTCACCGAGCTGGCCGGCCGGGAGCTCACGATCTACGGCCAGCACGAGCTGGTGACGGACCTGGTGGCCGCGCGGCTGGACACCGGGCGGCCGCTGCTGTTCGAGGCGCCCGCGGTGGGCATCGACGGGCTCGACACGGACTCGCCCGTGGTCCACTACGTCCACAACGGACGGACCGAGGAGCTGCACTGCGACTTCGTGGCCGGTTGCGACGGCTTCCACGGGGTGAGCCGCCCGGCCGCCGCCGGGCTGACGAGGTATGAGTACGAGTACCCGTACGCGTGGCTCGGGGTGCTGGCCGAGGTGGCGCCGTCGGCCGAGGAGCTGATCTACGCCTCGCACGACCGGGGCTTCGCCTTGCACAGCATGCGCTCCCCCACGCTCACCCGGCTGTACCTGCAGGTGTCGCCGGACGCCTCGGTGTCGGCGTGGCCCGACGAGCGGGTCTGGGCGGAGCTGCGCACCCGGCTCGACCGCACGAGCGGGTTCGAGCTGGCCGACGGCCCGATCGTGGACAAGGCCGTGACCGCGTTGCGGAGCTTCGTGGTGGAGCCGATGCGTTACCGGCGCCTGTTCCTCGCCGGCGACGCCGCCCACATCGTCCCGGCGACGGGCGCGAAGGGCCTCAACCTCGCCGTCGTCGACGTGGCGGTGCTCGCGTCGGCGCTGACCCGCTGGTTCGCCGACGGCGACGCCGCGGGCCTGGAGTCCTATTCGGACACGTGTCTCGCGCGGGTGTGGCGGGTACAGCACTTCTCGTGGTGGATGACCTCGATGCTGCACCGGGCCCCGGACGCGGACCCGTTCACCCGCCGCCTGCAACTGTCCCAGCTGCGGTACCTGACCAGCTCGGCCGCCGCCGCGACCTCGTTCGCGGAGAACTACGTCGGCCTGCCGTTCCCGGAAGGAGCACAATGACCGTCAACACCGTTCCCCCGTTCCGTGCCGACCACGTCGGCAGCCTGCTGCGGCCGCCCGCGTTGTTGCGGGCGCGGGAGGATCGTGGCGCCGGGCGGATCTCGCCGGAGGAGCTGCGCGCCGCCGAGGACGAGGCGATCCGGTCCGTGGTGGCGATGCAGGCCGAGGTGGGCCTGCGCTCGGCGACCGACGGGGAGTTCCGGCGGACGTCGTGGCACATGGACTTCATCTACCAGCTCGGCGGCATCGGCCGGTCCGACGAGTCGATCAAGGTCCGGTTCCAGAACGCCGACGGGCTGATCGAGTTCAGCACCGCGGCGTTGCATGTGGACGGTCCGGTCCGGCTGGCGAAGACCATCTTCGCCGATGACTTCACCTACCTCCGGTCCCTCACGGGCGACGCGGTCACCCCCAAGCTGACGATCCCGTCGCCGAGCATGGTCCACTACCGCGGCGGCCCGGCGGCGCTGGACCCGGCGGTCTATCCGGACGAGGACCTGTTCTGGGCGGACCTGTCCGAGGCCTACGCGCGGCAGGTTTCCGCGGTGGCCCGGCTCGGCTGCCGCTACCTGCAGCTGGACGACACGAGCCTCGCGTACCTGAACGACCCGACGCAGCGCGCGGAGCTGACCGCCCGCGGCGACGACGCCGAGCACCAGCACCTGCGCTACATCAAGCAGATCAACACCGCGCTGGCCGGCCGCCCCGACGGCCTGCGGGTGACGACGCACCTGTGCCGCGGCAACTTCAAGTCGTCCTGGGCGGCCGAGGGAGGCTACGACTTCGTGGCGGAGGCGCTGTTCGCCGACCTCGCGGTGGACGGCTTCTTCCTGGAGTACGACGACCCGCGCTCGGGCTCGTTCGCGCCGCTGCGGTTCGTGCCGCCGGGCAAGCAGGTGGTGCTGGGCCTGATCACGACGAAGCGCGGCGCCCTGGAGTCGAAGGACGAGATCAAGCGCCGCATCGACGAGGCCGCGAAGTACGTCCCGCTGGAGCAGCTGTGCCTGTCCCCGCAGTGCGGCTTCTCCTCGACGGTGGACGGCAACTCGCTCACGTACGACGAGCAGGTGGCGAAGCTGGCGCTGATCGTCGAGATAGCGGACGAGGTCTGGGGCGACTGAGCCGGCCCGGTCCCGTTCGCCGAGGGGCGGGTCAGGGTAGGACCTGGGCACTGGCGCTTGCCGCGGGACCCGGCCACGGTCGAGCGAGCGGCCAGGCAGCGGCCAGCTGACGTTCATCCGCTGGCGGTGCGCAAACCGTACACTTCGGTCACTCGCCCACACACCGTAGGCGAGTGACCACCCTGCGGAGGCACAAGTGCAGAGACGGAACTTCCTGCGGGCGGCCGCCATCGGCGCCGGAGTGACCGCGTTCGGCAACACCCTCACGCGCACGGCGATGGCAGCGCCGGCACAGAACGGCCCCGGTCCGTACGGCCCGCTACAGCCGGCCAACGCCAACGGCATCCAGCTGCCGGCCGGGTTCACCAGCCGGGTCGTGGCCCGGTCCGGCCAGCAGGTCGCCGGTTACACCTGGCACAACGCGCCGGACGGCGGTGCGGTGTTCGCCGACGGCGGCGGCTGGATCTACGTGTCCAACTCGGAGATCAACCCCGGCGGCGGCGTGAGCGCGCTTCGCTTCGACGCCGACGCCACCATCACCGGCGCCTACCGGATCCTGGCCAACACCAGGCTGAACTGCGCGGGCGGCGCGATGCCGTGGAACAAGTGGCTGTCCTGCGAGGAGATCGACCTCGGCTTCGTGTACGAGACCGACCCGTGGGGCGCCGCGGCGGTGCAGCGCCCGGCGATGGGCCGGTTCAAGCACGAGGCGGCCGCCGCCGACCCCGTGCGCCGCGCCATCTACCTGACCGAGGACGTGCCCGACGGCTGCCTCTACCGGTTCCTGCCGACGACGTGGGGCGACCTGTCCTCGGGAACGCTGCAGGTCATCAGGGCCGGCACCGCCACCTCGGGCAGCTTCACCTGGGGCACGGTGCCCGACCCGGACGGCTCCCCGACCGCCACCCGCAACCAGGTGTCGGGCGCGAAGCGGTTCAACGGCGGCGAAGGGCTGCACTACGCCAACGACACCGCGTGGTTCACCACCAAGGGCGACAACCGGGTGTGGCAGCTGAACCTGGCCGCCAGTACGTACGAGCTGGCCTACGACGACTCGCTGGTCTCGCCCGGCACGGCCCCGCTGACCGGCGTGGACAACGTGACCGGCTCCTCGTCCGGTGACCTCTACGTCGCCGAGGACGGCGGCAACATGGAGATCTGCGTCATCACGCCGAACGACATCGTCGCGCCGTTCCTGCGGGTCACCGGGCAGAGCGGGTCGGAGATCACCGGCCCCGCGTTCACCCCGGCGGGCAACCGGCTGTACTTCTCCTCGCAGCGCGGGACGTCCGGCTCGTCCAGCGGCGGCATCACCTACGAGGTCACCGGGCCCTTCCGGTCCTGAGCCGAGGGTGCAGGCGGGCGGCGTTCTCGGCGCCGACGGCGAACGCGAGCCGCTCGGCGGCGTCGACGTCGAGCACGTCGTCGGCCAGCCAGCTGTCGAGCAGCCGGCCGAAGTGGTGCCGCCACAGCACGGCGCCGAGGTGGTGCAGCTCGGGCAGGGCGTGGCCGTCCGAGGAGTAGAGCACCGAGTCGAACGGCGCCAGCTCGAGTGCCTCGGCGAGCACGTCGTCCGCCCGCACCCCGACGAACGGCAGCGTGAGTCCGATGTCGACGGACACGTGGTCGAACACGTGCGCCAGGTAGGCGGCATTGCGGTGGAACGGCCAGCAGTGCAGCAGCACCACCGCGATCCCACTGTCGCGTGTGGACCGGAGGAAGTCGGTCAGCAGCAGCGGGTCGACCTCCCGCAGGTGCAGGTCGTCGTCCCCGAAGCCGGTGTGGAACTGCAGCGGCAGCCCCAGCTCGACGCCGACCCGGGTCGCCTCGTGCACGACCCACGCGTGCAGCACCGGGTCGGTCAGCCGGGGGTCGCCGGAGCGCAGCCAGCCCTGCGCCGCGAGCGCGGCGTCCCGGTCCGGCGGGCACTCGCCGGGGACGTCGAGCCCGGACCGGTAGGCCACGACGGTCTTGAGCGCCACCGCCGTCGCGGCCCGCTCCCGCAGTTCCGCGCGGAACCCGTCGAGGAGCCCGGCGGGTGAGCCCGCGCGCGGCGCAAGCGTTTCCGCCACCTGCTCGATGCGCACCACCTCGTGCCCGGCGCCGCACACCTCCCCCGGCTCGACCCCCGGCGACGGCGCGTAGCCGGTGTCGACGAGCCAGTGCTCGACACCGGCCGACCGCAGCAGCCGCTCGGTCACCTCCTGCCAGCCGAGCTCGGCGCGGCGCTCCAGGTAGTCCTCGGGCGAGGCGTGCGCGGGCAGGTCGAGCACCGGCGCGCACCACCGCCGCACGGCGAGCCCCAGCGAGGAGTGCCACCGGTCCCGGGTGCCGGCCGCGGCCGCCTCGGTGAGCCCGGCGGCGAACTCCTCCGGCTCGACGTCCCGCCCCAGCACCGCGTGGCAGTGCTGGTCGATCAGCGGCACCTCGTCGGTGACTGTGCTCATGGTCTGCTGCTCATGGTCCGCTCCGCCGCTGTCCGGTCACCAGCGCCAGCGGACGGCGGCCGAGAGACCGTGCGCGTCCAGCCCGGCGCAGCGCTTGGCCTCCTCACGGCGAACGGTACGGATCGCGTCGTGCAGCTCCGGGCCCAGGGCGTCGGCGAGCACGGTGGAGGCCGCCAGGGCGTCGGCCGCCTCGAGTGCCGACGTGGGCAGGCGCGCGATGCCGGCCGCCTCGCGTGCGGCCTCCGAGAGCAGGGCCGGGTCGCCGGTCACCGGGTCCGGGAGGCGCAGGTCCCCGGCCACGCCGGCCAGGCCCGCCGCCACCACGCAGCCCACCAGCAGGTACGGGTTGGCCGTCGCGTCGAAGCACTTCAGCTCCGCGTTCGCCGACTCCTCGCTCCCCGCGATCATGCGCAGCGCGGTCTCCCGCGTCTCCTCGCCCCAGCACTGCCAGATGCCCGCCCACCGGGACGGCTGCAGCCGCAGGAAGCTCGCCGGGTGCCCCGCCCCGATCGCCACCAGCGCCGGCAGCTCCCGCAGCACACCCGCGAGGAAACTGTCGCCGGCCGGGCGCCGGGCGGCGAGCAGGTTCCCCGATGCGTCGTGGACGGACAGGTGCAGGTGGCCGCCCGACCCCGCGCCGTCGGGGTCGACGCTGGGCGCGAACGACGCCCGCCAGCCGTGCGCGAGGCTCCGCGACCGCACGGTGTGCCGGACCAGCACGGCGTCGTCGGCGGCGCCGACCGGGTCGCGCGGCGCCACCGACACCTCCAGCTGCGCCTGCGCGTACTCCGGGTGGAACTGCTCCACCACGAGCCCCTGCGCCCGCAGGTCCTCGACGAGGTCGGCGGCGTACGCGGCCACCTGCTCCAGCCGGATCTGCCCGTACGCCGGCCCGTCGAACGCCGGCACGAACCCGTCGGCGTCCGCCCGGCCGAGGATCCACTCGTGCTCGAACGCCATCCGCAGCGTGAGCCCCTGGCGCGTGGCGGCCGCCACCTGCCGATCGGCGAAGGCCCGCTGGCACGCGACGAACGGCTCGCCGGACTTGGTGAGCTTGTTCGCCGGCGCCCACGCCCACCCCGGCAGCGCGGACAGCGCCACCGCCCGCGCCAGGTCGGGCACCAGCCGCAGGTCGCCGTCCGGGCCGCCGAGGTACTCGCCCGCGACCATGACGTCGTCCGAGCCGAACGCCTCGAAGCACGGTGACGCGCCGACCCCCGTGGCCGCCACGGCCGCCAGCCGCTCGAGCGGCACGGTCTTCACCCGCGTGATGCCCGCGTTGTCCACAAAGGACAGCTCGACCATCGTCACGCCGGCGGCACGCAGCTCGTCCACCATCCGCTCACCCTCTCTCGCTCAGGTACGCCAGCAGGTCGTCGACGAGCTGCTCGGGGCTCGCGTTGCCCTTCCCGCCCTCGGCGAGGTGCCCGGCGGCGGCGAGGTCGGCCGCCCCGTGCGCGGTCGCGCGCAGCAGCGACGCCAGCCGCACCGGGTCGCCGGCCGGCAGCGCACCCGCGGACTGGGTGGCGGCGACGAGGTCGACGAGCCCGGTCTGCGCCGCGTGCGCCGCCTTGGTCAGCTCCTCGGACTCGACGTTCCACTGGCCGAACACCAGCCGGAACCGGGCCGGCCGGTCGAGCGCCCAGGAGATGTAGTGGTGCAGCGTCGCGCGCAGCACGGCCTCCGGGGACCGCCTGCGCTTGGCGGTGGCCACCAGCTCGGCACCGCGACGCTCCAGCTCGGCGGCGGCCACCGCGGCCAGCAGTTGCTCCTTGCTGGCGAAATGCTTGTACGGGGCGTTGTGCGACACGCCGACCTGCCGGCCGACCTCGCGCAGCGTCACCGCCGCCACCCCGCCCTCGTCGAGCAGCGCGGTGGCCGCGTCGACCAGCGCCTCCCGGGTTCCCATCGCGCCATCGTAACCGTGGTTGACGCTGTCAACCCGACGCGCTAGGTTGACGGTGTCAACCACGGGAGGAGAGGCACATGCGCGCGGTGGTCACCGGGGCGACAGGCGGCATCGGGGAGGCGATCGCCCGGCGGCTCGCGGCCGCGGGTCACTCGGTCGTGCTCATCGGACGGAGCAGCGAGCGGACCGACGCGGCGCGGCGGCGCATCGCGGCGGCCGTGCCCGGCGCGGACCTGCACGGGGAGACCGCGGACCTGTCGCTGATGGCCGACGTCCGCGACCTCGCGACCCGGCTCGACCCGCTGCCCGACGTGGCGATCAGCAACGCCGCCGTGGTCGCGCCGCTCGACAGGGTGACCGCCGAGGGCCTGCCGCTCACGCTCGCCACCAACCACCTCGCGCCGTACCTGCTGCTGCGCACGCTGGCCGAGCGGATCGGCGCCGGGCCGGCCCGGTTCGTCATCGTGGGCGCGGCGCCGCGGGCGCTGGCCCGGGTGCCGGTGGACCTCGACGACCTGCGGATGCGTAACGAGCGCACGCTCGGCCCGCTGCCGAGCTTCCGGCCGTTCGCCGCCTACGGCCGCACGAAGAACATGAACGCGATGTTCGGCTACGCGCTGGCCCGCAGGCTCGCCGGCACCCGGATCACGGTCAACGGCGGGCATCCGGGCATCGTCAGGCAGACGGGGCTCGGCCGGCACGCCTCGGGCGGGCTCAAGGTGTTCACGAGCCTGCTCAACCCGTTCGTGCCCGGCGTCGACTACGGCGCCGACAACCCGGCCTGGCTCGCCACCGCGCCCGAGGTGGCGGGGGTGACGGGCGGGTACTTCGTGCGGCGCAAGGAGGTCCCGACCGCCCCGCACACGACCGACGTCACCCGCTGCGACCGGCTGTGGGACGAGAGCGCCCGGCTGGTCGGCCTGCCGGCGGCCCTGCGCTGAGCCAGCCGAGCAGGGTGGCCGCGTCCTCGGCGAAGGCGGCCGGGTCGTCGTCGCGGACGAACTCCAGCAGCGCGTGGCCGTCGGCCGGCAGCGCGGCCAGGACCGGGCGCCACAACGCCTCGCCCGCGGCCAGCCGACGCCGCGCACCGGTGTCGTCCCAGGTGAAGACGTGGGCGGTGACCGGGGCCAGCGCCTCCACGGCGGCCAGCGCCGACGCGGGCCGGTCCCCGATCGGCGGCTGCCAGTACGGCCGCACCGCCGGCACCGCGGCCAGCAGGTCCACAGTGGACCCCAGGGTGTCGGTGAGCGTGTTCGCGTGGTACTCCACGCACACCTCGACGCCCTCGCCGGCGGCCAGCGCCGCGACCCGCGCCAGGTCGGCGACCACCGCGGCCCGGTCCGGCTCGACCGCCGAGCCGCGGCGGCCGGCCCAGACCCGGACCCGCGGCGCCCCGAGCGCGACCACGGTACGCAGCACGTCGTCGAACCCGGAGCCGTCGCAGCGGTAGTAGGACCCGTACGCGGCGATCCCGACGCCCGCGTCCGCACAGCGTGCGGCCGCGTCGCGGGCGGCGGCCGCATCGGGCACGTGCACGTCACCGCCCCACTCGATCGCCCGCAGGCCGGCCCGCGCGACGAGCGGGACGATGTCCGCGACGCCGAGCCGCCGGAAGGTGACCGACACCAGGCCGGGGACGACCGTCATGCCGTGGCGGTGTTGTCCCGCGGCGCCCAGCCCAGCTCCCGCTTCGCCTTGGCCAGGCTCATCGTCCGCTCGTCGCCGTCGCCGCTGATCGAGTACACGTCGAACCCCGTGCCCCGCCGGGCGAGCGCGGCCTCGATCGCGGCGGCGACGTCGCGGGCGGAGGTCGAGATCGCGCGCTGCATCGCGGTCCCGTCCTTGGGCCAGCTGTCGTCGGCGGTGGGGAAGCAGAGCCGCAGGCAGATCGCGTCCATGCCCCTCGCGACGGTCGCGGTGCGGCAGACCTCCTCGCCCAGCCTCTTGGCGAGCCCGTAGAAGTCGTCGCCGTCGGGCGGCACGGACTCGTCGGGGTAGTGGCCGAGCCGGCCGTCGTCCACGCGCCGCTCCCCCGGCGCGGGCTCGATGCCCTCCAGCGGGTAGCGGTAGACCGACATGCTGCTCGTGTAGACCAGGTGCCGGACGCCGGCCCGGTGCACGCCGGTGAGCGTGGCGTACAGGCCGGGCACGGCCACGTCGAGGTGGGCGCGCGCGTTGGCCGGGCTCCCCCAGTCGGCGGCGGGCCCCATCGCCATGAACACCAGCGAGTCGACGCCCGCGGCGAGCGTGGCGACCAGGTCGACGTCGTGCAGGTCGCCGGCGTGATAGTCCACACCGGACACCGGCGCGGCCGGCTCGGCGAGGTCGAGCACCCGGATCCCGTGCGTGGCGGCGAGGTGCGGCAGCACCATCGAGCCGACCAGACCGCAGCCTCCGACCACCAGCAGGCGCATCGACGCTCCTCTCACACTCCGACGTGCGCGTCCCGGCCGGCGCGCAGCCCGACGACAGTGTGCACGGCCGCCACGCCGACGAGCACGGCCAGTGGCACCGTCCACCCGCCGGTCGCGTCGTGCAGCGCGCCGATCGCCACCGGCCCGGTCGCGGCGAACAGGTAGCCGATCGACTGGCCCATCCCGGACAGCGACGCGGACGAGCGCGGGTCGGCCGCACGCAGGCTGAAGAACGCGAGCGCCAGGAAGAACAGCGTGCCCGCGCCGATGCCGGTGACGAGCGCCCACACCACCGCGAGGTCGGGCGCGAACAGCAGGCCGAGGTAGCCGAGCATCGCGAGGAGCGAGCCGCCCGCCGCGATCAGCCGCTGGTCGGGCAGCCGGGTGAGCAGCAGTGGCACGACGATGCTCATGACCACGCCGACGATCTGGTAGACGAACAGCATCCAGCCCGCGTAGTCCTCGCTCGTGCCGGTGCTCACCACGATCGACGGGAACCACGCGAGCATCGTGTAGAAGCCGCACGCGGACAGCGCCATGAACGCCGAGACCTCCCACGCGAGCGGCGAGCGCCACGGAGCCCTCGGCTTGAGGGTCTCCGGCTCGGGCATGCCCGAGCGGCGCAACTGCGGCGCCCACACCGCGATCGCGACCAGCGCGAGCCCTGCCCAGCAGCCGAGCGCGGCGCGCCAGCCGCCGGGCAGCACGCCTGCCAGCGGGACCGCGATGCCGGCCGCGGTGGACGCGATCACGCCGATCACCGCGGTGTAGACGCCGGTGGCCGCGCCGATGTGGTCGGGGAAGTCGCGCTTGATCATGCTCGGGATCAGCACGTTGCCGACCGCGATCGCCGCGCCGAGCAGCACGGTGCCCACCCACAGCAGCCCGGTCACCGGCAGCGAGCGCAGGACGATGCCGGCCAGGAGCGCGACCATCGCCGCCCAGAGCATCCGGTCGGTGCCGAACCGCCGGGCCAGCCGCGGCACCTGCGGCGAGACGGCGGCGAAGGTGAGCAGCGGCAGCGTCCCGATGAACCCGGCCTCGCCGGCGGTCAGGCCGAGGTCCCGGCGGATCATGTCCAGCACCGGCCCCACGGAGGTCAGCGCCGCCCGCAGGTTGGCCGCGATCAGCAGGAATCCCACGATCAGCAGCACCCGGCGGCCCACCCGCTGGTCTTTAGCAGACCTCACGACCGTCACGCCGCCAAGGTGTCACACGCACCGTGAGTCGGGCAAACCATCAGGCCTTGAGGACGTCGCCCCGCCGGACGTCCTCGCGGGCCAGGCCCTCCAGCACCAGGCCGACGTTCTCCCCCAACCGCGCGACGTCGGTCTTCTTCCGGAACTGCTCGATGCCCGCGACGGTGGTCGTGGCCACCGGCTCGTTGCCGCGGGTGAGCGCCAGCTCGCCGCCGACGCCGATCTGGCCGTAGGTGACCCGCCCGGTGACGACCGTGCCGCGCCCGGTGATCACGAACACGTCCTCCACGGTGAGCTCGAACCCGTCGGCCGGCGGCGGTCCGGGCCGGGGCGCGGGGTAGTCGACCGGGGTGTCCTTGCGGCGGCTGAACAGGCCCATGCGGCCGACGCTACCGCCGATCACCCGATCTGGTGAGATGAACCCGTGGCCTGGATCGAGCTGGAGAACGCAGTCAACGCCCGTGACCTCGGCGCCCTCCCGACCGAGGACGGTGGACGGACCCGGCCCGGGCGGCTGCTCCGCGCCGACAACCTGCAGGACCTCTCCCCCGCCGACGTCGCCCGGCTGGTCGACGAGCTCGGCCTCACCACTGTGGTCGACCTGCGCAGCACCCACGAGCTGAAGTCCGAGGGGCCCGCCCCGCTCACCGCGGTGGCCGCCGTGGAGCACGTGCACCTGTCGGTGCAGCCGGAGAGCCTCGGCATGACCGACGCGGCCGGCGAGGCGCTCGCGACGAACCGGCGGCGGGCCGTCGAGCGCGACCCGACCGACCTGCTCCTGTCGTTCTACCTCGGCTACCTCGAGGATCGCCCGGAGAACATCGTCGAGGCGCTGCGCACGATCGCCGGCGCGCCCGGTGCCGCGCTCGTGCACTGCGCGGCCGGCAAGGACCGTACGGGGGTCGTGGTCGCGATGGCGCTGACCGTGGCCGGCGTGCGGCGCGACCTGGTGGTGGCCGACTACGCGGCCACCGGCGAACGGATCGGGCTGATCCTCGACCGGCTGCGCTCGTCGCCGACCTACGCCGACGACATCGACCGGCTGCCGCCCGAGGAGCACCGCCCGCGCGCGGTGACCATGGAGCGCTTCCTGGCCCGGCTCGACGCCGACCACGGCGGGGCGCTCGGCTGGCTGGCCGAACACGGCTTCGGCGCGGAGGATGTGGCCCGGTTGCGCGCGAAGCTGCTGGAGGACTGATGGGACGGTCGGTGCTGGTCACCGGGGGCACCGGTGGGCTGGGCGTCGCGGTCACCACGGCGTTCCTCGATGCGGGCTGGCGGGTCGTGGTGCCGTGGGTCGCCGAGCGGGAGCTGTCCCGGATGCCGTCGCACCCCGCGCTGGAGCTGGTCGAGGCCGACCTGTTCGACGAGGAGTCGGTCCGCGCCTGCGCCACCACCGCGGCGTCCTCGCCGGACGCCCCGCTGCGGGCCGTGGTCAACCTCGTCGGCGGGTTCGCGGCGGGCGGGCGGGTGCACGAGACGCCGGTCGAGGAGTTCGAGTCCCAGCTGCGGCTGAACCTGCGGCCCACGTACCTCACCTGCCAGCAGACCCTGCCGCACCTCATGGCGGCCGGCGGCGGGTCGATCGTGTGCATGTCCAGCAGGGCGGCCCTGCACCCGTTCGCCGGCGCGGCTGGCTACGTCACGGCGAAGGCGGCCGTGCTGGCGCTGGTCGACGTGCTGGACCTCGAGTACGCGAAGGCGGGCATCCGGGTGAACGCCGTCCTCCCCGGCACGATCGACACCCCGGCCAACAGGGCCGCGATGCCGGACGCGAACCGCAAGGACTGGGTCGCCCCGGCCGACATCGCCCGCACGATCCTGTTCCTGTCGGGGGACGAGGCGTCGCCGATCAGCGGCGCGCACGTCCCCGTCCACCGCGCCTGATCAGAGCTCGGCCAGGCGGGCCGAGATCGGGGCGCCGAGCTTGTCGATCCACGCCGCCGGGGCGTCCCCGGGAGGCATGACGATCGCCGTGTCCACGCCCAGTTTCTGGTACTCCGCCATGTCCTTCACGAACGTGTCGACGTCCGTCGGCGGCGCCTGGACGCCTACCGTCTTCTGGATCGTGTCGTAGTCGCGGCCCACGGCGTCGCAGTGGCCGCGCAGGACGTCCAGCTTGTGGGCCACGTCGGCGACGCTCGTGGTGAACAGGTTGCACGCGTCGGCGTACTGGGCCACCAGGCGCAGCGTCTTCTTCTCCCCACCGCCGCCGATGAGGACGGGCAGCGGGTCGCTGAGCGGCTGCGGCGAGCACAGGGTCTCGGCCAGCTGGTAGTGCTTGCCCTCGAACGGACCGTTGTTCTCGGGGTCCCACATCTGCTTGCAGATCCGCAGCGCCTCCTCGAGGCGCTCGAACCGCTCGGCCACCGGCGGGTAGGGCACGCCGAGGCCCTTGTGCTCCCGCTCGTACCAGGCGGCACCGATGCCCAGCTCGGCCCGGCCGCCGGACAGAACGTCCAAAGTGGACACGATCTTGGCGAGCAGGCCGGGGTGGCGGTAGGTGACGCCGGTGACGAGCAGGCCCAGCCGGGTGGTCGACGTGTGCGCGGCCAGGTAGCCCAGCGTGGTGTAGCCCTCCAGCATGGGATCGGTGGCGGGCCGGAACTGCTCCATCTGGAAGTAGTGGTCCATGACCGACAGGTGGGTCACGCCGGCGGCCTCGACCGCCTGCCCCACTCTGGCCAGTTCGGGCGCTATGCCGGGAGTGCCGTCGGGAACGGTGAACGCGATGACGTGAATTCCAAGGTGCACCCCGAAAGCCTAGGAGCTGGAGCGCACTCCAGCGCAAGTCGGAGAGCGCGAGTCAGAGCGCCGCGATCGCCCCGCCCAGCGTGGTCACCGACTCGGGCGTCCACGGCCCGCTCGTGATGAGCACGACGTGGCCGATCCCCCACTCCGCATAGCCCCGGCACCGCTGGACGAAGTCGGCCGCGGGCTCGTCCGGCAGCCAGCGGGTGCTCAGCGTCTTCTCGATCTCGTCGTACGAGCGGCCGACCGTCTCGCAATGCTGGGCCAGCACGTCGAGCTTGCGCTTCACCGTGGCCCCGCCGTCCGGAATGTCCGGAAGGTTGCACGCGTTGGCGTACTGCGCGACGAGCCGCAGCGTCTTCTTCTCCCCCATGCCGCCGATGAGGATCGGCGGATGCGGGCGGGTCACCGAGTTCGGGTTGTTGACCGGCCAGCCCAGCTTGTAGTGCGACCCCACGAACGGGTTGTCGTCGCCGGCCCACATGTGCCGGGCCAGCCGCAGGGTCTCCTCGAGCCGCGCGAACCGTTCGGACTTCGACTCCGGCAGGTCGAGGCCGAACGACTCGGCCTCCTTCTCGTGGTAGCCGCTGCCGATCCCGAGCCACGCCCGGCCACCGGAGAGCACGTCGACCGTGGTGACGGCCTTGATCAGCAACGCGGGCGCCCGGTAGGTCGCGGCGGTGACCATGGTGCCCAGCCGCACCCGCTGGGTGGACGCGGCGAGGAAGCCCAGGGTCGTGTACGCCTCGAGCATCTCCTTCTCGGGCGAGCTGGTGGGGTCGGCCTGCAGCAGGTGGTCGGAGACCCAGAGGGTGTCGACGCCGGCCTCGTCCGCGGCGCTGGCCACCGCTCCCACGTTGGTGCCGATCCGCGAGGGCCAGGAGTAGTTGGTGACGTTCAGGCTGATCCGCATGCCCCCACCCTGCCAAAGATCGAGGCCCCTAAGGGAGAAATCAGGGTACCGGCCTGATGCCGGCGTCAGCCCCCACCCATAGTGTTCAGACGTGGTACTCATCGAGACTAAGGCGCTGGAGAAGCGTTACGACAACAAGGTCACCGCGCTCGCGGACCTGACGGTCGCCATCGAGCCCGGAATCGTCGGGCTCGTGGGGGTGAACGGCGCCGGCAAGAGCACGCTCATCAAGCTCGCGCTGGGCCTCCTCGCGCCGACCGGGGGGCAGATCCGGGTGCTGGGGCTCGACCCGATCGCCGAGGGGGAAGCGGTACGCGGCCGGGTCGGGTACATGCCCGAGCACGACTGCCTGCCGCCCGACGTGATCGCCGCCGAGTTCGTCACGCACATGGCGAGGGTCAGCGGGCTGCCCGCGGCGATGGCCCGCGAGCGCGCGTCGGAGACGCTGCGGCACGTCGGGCTCTACGAGGAGCGCTACCGGCGCATCGGCGGCTACTCCACGGGCATGAAGCAGCGGGTCAAGCTCGCGCAGGCACTCGTGCACGACCCCGAGCTGCTGCTGCTCGACGAGCCGACCAACGGCCTCGACCCGGAGGGCCGGCGGGCGATGCTCGACCTGGTGCAGCGGATCGGCACCGAGTTCGGCATCTCGGTGGTGGTGTGCTCGCACCTGCTCGGCGAGATCGAGCGGATCTGCACCTCGCTGGTCGCCATCGACGCGGGACGGCTGCTGCGCTCGGCGTCGCTGTCGTCGATGACCCAGCAGAGCGACCTGCTGATGGTCGAGATCGACGAGGACCCCACCGGGCTGGCCGAGCTGCTCACCCGCGCCGGCCTCGACGTCCGCGCCGAGAAGCGCGCGCTCCTGGTGCGGCTCGCCGTGGACCGCGAGGACGAGACCTACGACCTGATCCGCGACGCGGTCGCCGACCTCGACCTGTCGCTGCACCGGCTGGAACGGCACCGCCACCAGGTCGCCGACCTGTTCCGGGACCTGCCCGCCGTGGAGGCCAGCTATGCCTGACCGTGCCACCGGTGTCATCCACGACATCGGCTACCAGCGTTACGAGGGACCGCGGCTGGGCCGCGGCTACGCGTCCCGGTCGCTGTTCGTGCACAGCGTGCGCGGCGCCTACGGGCTGGGCCGCAGCGCCTGGGCCAAGGTGCTCCCGATCGGGCTGCTGTCGCTGGCCTGCATGGCCGCGCTCGTGCTCGTGGTGATCAACACCCAGCTGCCCGTGCAGGTCATCGACTACGTGGGCATCGCGTCCACGTTCACCTACGCCGCAACGGTGTTCGTCGCGGTCGTGGCGCCCGAGCTGGTGTCGGTGGACCTGCGCAGCAACCTGCTGTCGCTGTACCTGTCCCGGCCTCTGCGGCGCACCGACTACGCGCTGACCAAGCTCGCGGCGCTCGCCACCGCCACGTTCGTGATGCTCGGCGCGCCGATGGTGATCCTGTTCCTGGGCATGGCGTTCAGCACGAACGACGGGATCTCCGGGGTGTTCTCGGAGGCCGGCGGGCTGCTCGAGGGCTTCCTCGCCGCGGCCATCCACGCCGTCGTGCTGGCCGCGCTCGCGCTGCCGCTCGCGGCGCTGTCCGGGCGGCGCGTGTTCGCCTCGGGGATGATCATCGGCGTCTTCCTGCTCACGGCCCCGGTGTCCGGCGCGACGATGGCGTTCAGCTCCGGCGACGGCGCCTACCTCGCCGGCCTCATCAACCCGGTGAACCTGCTCAACGGCGTCGACCGCTGGCTGTTCGACGGCGGCACGTTCGACATCGGCGACTACGGCCCGGTGTACGGGCTCGTGTCGCTCGCGGTGGTGCTCGTCGGCACGGCCTGCACGGTGTGGCGGTATCGGAAGGTGAAGTCATGACCTCGGTCGAACTGTCCGCGGTGTCGCGCTGGTACGGCAACGTGGTCGCCGTCAACGACGTGACGCTCACGGTCGGGCCCGGGCTCACCGGGCTGCTGGGCCCGAACGGCGCCGGCAAGACGACAGTGCTGCACCTGATGGCGGGGCTGCTCGCGCCGTCGCAGGGCAGCGTGCTCGTCGGCGGCGACCCGGCGTGGCGCAACCCGGAGATGTACCGGACGCTGGGCCTGGTCACCGAGCGGGAGAGCGTGCCGGGCTTCCTCACCGCGTGGGAGTTCGTGCTCGCGTCGGCGAAGCTGCACAAGCTGCCCGCGCCCGAGGCCGCGGCCCGCACGGCGCTGGGCATCGTCGAGATGCAGGACGCGCAGGACCGCCGGATCTCCACGTACTCCAAGGGGATGCGGCAGCGCACCCGGGTGGCGGCGGCGCTGGTGCACGACCCGCGGGTGCTGCTGCTCGACGAGCCGTTCAACGGCATGGACCCCCGGCAGCGGCTGCACATGATGGAGCTGCTGCACCGGATGGCCGAGGAGGAGGGCCGGACCATCCTGTTCAGCTCGCACATCCTCGAGGAGGTCGAGGAGCTGTCCGGCACGGTGCAGGTCATCGTGGCCGGCCGGCTGGCCGCGTCGGGCGACTACCGGCACATCCGCCGGCTGATGACCACCCGCCCGCACGTGTTCACCATCCAGTCCTCCGACGACCGCCGGCTGGCGACCGTCCTCATGGGACAGGAGTCGGTCTCCGGCGTGTCGGTCACGGACGGCGCCCTGCAGGTGCACGCGTCGGACTACGGCACGTTCACCCGGGCGGTGGCCAAGCTCGCCAAGGCGTCCGACATCCGGCTGACGGGCATCCTGCCGGCCGACGAGTCCCTCGAGAAGGTCTTCTCCTACCTGGTGGCAACCTGATGAACACGACGATCATGGGTTTGACCGCGCGCGCCCTGCTGGGGCGGCGGCGGGTCCTGATGCTCCTGCCGATGCCGCTGGTGCTCATCGGCCTCACCCTGCTCGGTGTCTACTCCGGCGTCGACGCCGCCGACTGGGGCCCGCCGGTGTTCGCCACGCTGGGCCTGAGCGTGATCCTGCCGCTGACGGCGCTGATCGTCGGCAGCAGCGTGCTGGGCCTGGAGATCGACGACGGCACCATCACCCACCTGCTCACCAAGCCGTTGCCGCGCAGCGAGATCGTGCTGTCGAAGCTGTTCGTGGCCTGGACGGTGACCACGGTCGCGACCGCCGTCCCCCTCGCGATCGGCGCGCTGATCGCCGGCTCGTCCGCCCTGGCGATCGGCCTGGTGGTCGGCGCGGCGGTGGGCTCGCTGGCCTACACCGCGCTGTTCCTGGCCCTGAGCCTGCTGACCAAGCGCCCGGTGGCGGTCGGCTTGGTCTACATCATGCTGTGGGAGAACCTGCTGGTGAACTTCGTGAGCGGGGCACGGGTGTTCAGCGTCCAGCAACACGCCACCGCGATCGCCGACGCCATCGCCGACAGCCCGATGCTGAGCTCGTCGGTGTCGCTGACCACGTCGGTGGTGGTGGCGATCGTCTTCATCATCGCCGGAACGGTCGGCGCCACCGCGAAGCTCCGCTCCTTCGCCCTCACCGGCGAGGCCAACTAGAACGACGATCCTGGTCCCCGTCGCCGGTCGCCGGGGTCCGCGGGGGCCGGCTGCTCAGGAGCAGCCGGCCCTTCGCGGTGATCCGGGATGTGCAGCTCTCCGGGCCGCGGCTCGTCGTAGAGGTCCACCACATCGAAGGCACGGTGCCCCGGCGGCTCCACGGTGTGGACGAACAAGCGAACGAGGTCGGCGGGGGGAACGATCGAGTCGAGCGGAGCGCCGACGAGCGCGTTGAGCACGGCGGCGCGGCACAGCCGAACCAGCTCGGCCTTGAGCGCCGCGGGCAGCCGCGGGCCGTCCGCCGTCACCGCCTCCCGCACCG